>NZ_JARVSI010000006.1:0-339180 GCF_030209255.1 Pseudomonas sp. CFBP2511
ATCGTGCGACGCTCCGCGTCGCATGCCGTTCTGGACGCTCTGCGTCCGATCTTGAGTGTGCGGCGCAGGTGTGTGACGCAGAGCGCCACCCAACGCGTGCCTACGCGTGCATTGGGATGAAAATCAGTCGGGTAATCATTGTGCAATAACAACGGACGCCAACACCTCACCCGATCCGTAAAACGCTTTTACACACAGTTACATTTGAATCTCCACGACTGTTGTACGACGTCTTATCTTGTCCGCAAGCGACCGACGTCTCAATACAATAACAATGGAGATCAAACGCATGTCTGGCACCCCTACGCTTGAAGAAAAGGCTGCACAAGCAGCCGAACCGCGTCTCAAAAAGCTCGCCAAGCTGCTGGGCCCCGGCATTATTGCCGTGCTGTCCTGGCTGGGCGCAGGCGACCTTATTACTTCGTCGGTGGCAGGTGCCAGTTACGGCTACGCCATGATGTGGGTGCTGGCGATATCTCTGCTGCTCAGGTTTTTGATCGTCAATATCATTGCCCGTTTCCAGCTCTGTAATAACCAGGGCATGACCATTCTGCAGGGCTATGCGCAGTTGCATCCGTTCTTCGCCTGGTTCTTGCTCGGCTACGCACTGTTGATGGGGCATCTGATCAACGCGTACATGATCAAAGGCGCCGGCGAAGCACTGGCGATGCTGCTGCACATCAATCAGCCGCTGCTCTGCTCGGTCGCGGTGGTGCTCGCCGTGTGGCTGCTGGTCGGTCGCAATATCTACACGATGATCGAAGGCGTCATGAAAGTGCTGCTGGCGATCATGACGCTGGCGTTTCTGACCCTGGCGATCATGTCCGGTCCTGATGTCACCGGCATCATCAAAGGCACGATTGGTTTCAGCATTCCGCCCGATGAGGGCGTGCATGGCGCGCTGTTGGTGGCCGTGTCGGTGATCGGTGCGGTGGCTGGCTCCATTGCCAACTTCGTCCACCCCTACGTCATGCGCGAAAAAGGCTGGACAGGGCCACAACACAAACGCATACAGCGCAACGACCTGCTGTTCGCCGTGATCATCGGCATTATCATCAATCTGGCCATCTGGGTGGTTGGCGTTGAAATCCTGCGGCCCAATGGCATTCAAGTGAACACCCTGGCCGATCTGGGCAAGGCGCTAGAGATATTCTTCGGTCCATTGGGCTGGTACATCTTTTTTGTCGGCGTATTCGCCACGTTGTTTGCCAGTATTTCCGGCAAGACCACCGCCTTCCCGATGCTGATCACCGATGCCTTCCAGCACATCCGCCCCAAGCGCCGCGAACGTTACGGCAAGGTCTTCCACAACGACCCGATGCACAAGTGGTTCATGCTGTTCATTCTGGTCACACCGCTGATCTGGTCGTTGCCCGGCATGCCCGACTTCGTGACCCTGACCCTCGGTGTCAACGCGCTGAACATCATCGGCTTGCCGATCATCTCGCTCGGACTGCTGATCATGTCCAATCAGAAGTCGCTGCTGAGCAAGCAATACCGCAACAACTGGTTCGAGAACATCGCCCTGACCTTTGCGACCGGGCTGGCGTTGTGGGTGGCGTTTCAATTGGGCACAGAGTTACTGGCCTGATTTGCGCTGAATAAACCGTCCATGAGTCCATTCCCGCCCAAGGGGATGGACTCAGCTGCAACGATAGAATTTTCTTCAGAACCCCGAACCCTGCCCTCACGCATCAGACAGCCTGTCTGATCGATACAAACTGTCACATCCCGCCGAGCAACAAACAGAAATAATTCTCAACGGAGATGTTATATTGTATCGATAACTATCAGGAAGTCTCACATGTCGTCTCGTAGAATCGCGTCTCTGGCAGGCTTGGCAATCGGGGTATTGGGCAGCAACAGCTATGCGCAGGAACAGCCGCAGACTATTGAACTGGGAAGCGTCAACGTCACCTCCGACTATCAGTACGAGACCGCCACCAGCCCGGTTCAGGGCTATCGGGCCACCCGCTCGGCCACCGCCACCAAAACCGACAGCGCTATCAGGGACATCCCGCAGTCGATCAGCGTGGTGCCTGCTTCGGTGCTCAAGGACCTGGGCAGCAACAGCGTCGAGCGTGCGCTCGACTTTGCCGGCGGCGTGTCCAAGCAGAACAATTTCGGCGGCCTGACGCTCTACGAGTACAGCATCCGCGGCTTCACCACATCCGAGTTCTACAAAGACGGTTTCAGTGCCAACCGCGGCTACCCGACCACGCCCGACGCTGCAAACATCGAGCGTATCGAAGTGCTCAAAGGCCCGGCCGCCAGCCTGTACGGCCGTGGCGACCCTGGTGGCACGGTCAATATCGTGACCAAGAAGCCGCAGCGCGAAGCATTCACCACCCTGCAAACCAGCGCGGGCAGTTGGGATCGCTACCGCACCGCGCTGGACGTCAACACGCCACTGGATGAACAGGGCAATCTGCTCTCGCGGGTCAATCTGGCCGTCGAAGACAACAACAGTTTTCGCGATCACGTAGAGAGCAAACGGGTTTTCGTCGCGCCCTCCTTCAGTTGGCAACTGAACCCTGATACCAGCCTGCTGGTGGAAACCGAATTCGTCCGACACACCTCCACCTTCGACCGTGGCGTGGTCGCGCCCAATAACAAATGGAGCGGCGTGTCGCGCTCGACCTTTCTGGGCGAGCCGGACGACGACATCGATAACGACAACAACATGGTCCAGTTCGCACTCGACCACCAGCTCAACGACGTGTGGTCGCTGCGCCTGGCCAGCCATTACAAGCAAGGCGAGATGTCAGGTTTTGCCAGCGAGTCGCGCCCGCTGAATGCGGATGGGCGCACCGTCAATCGTCGTTACCGGGAGCGCGACAACAACTGGCACGACAGCATCACCCAGCTGGAATTGCGTGGGCGTTTCGATGGCCTGGGCGTCGAGCACGAAGTACTGATCGGCACCGAATACGAAAACTACCGCAAGAACGAACGGGTCACGACCATCGCCGGCAGCCCTTACGCCATCGACATCTACAACCCGGTGTACGGCCAGCCGAAACCCAATGGCGCACGCTCCGGCACTGACTTCTATGAGCACATCGAAAGCCGTGCGCTGAACCTGCAGGACCAGATTGTGTTTACCGACAAACTGCGCGGCATGGTCGGCACGCGTATCGAGCACTTCGATCAGCAGGTAGACGACTTCACCACCAACGCCACCTCCGGCCAGCGTCACGATGCGTTCACCCAACGCGCCGGGCTGCTTTACCAGCTCACGCCACAGGTGGGCCTGTTCGCCAACGCATCCACCTCGTTCAAACCCAACAACGGCCTGGACGCAGCCGGCAAGACCTTCGACCCGGAAGAAGGCGTCGGTTACGAAGTCGGGATCAAGAGCGAGCTGTTCGACGACCGCCTGAGCACCACCCTCGCCGCGTTCCATATCGAAAAGGAAAACGTGCTGGCCCTGGACCCGGGCACCGACACCAACCGCGCCGTGGGCAAGGCCCGCAGCCAGGGTTTCGACCTGCAATTCACCGGGCAAGTCACCGATGCGGTGCGCATCATCGGGGCGTTCGCCTACATCGATGCCGAAGTGACCAAGGGCGACCGCACCATCCCGTCAGGCAGCCGCATCCTCGGTGTTGCCAAACACAGCGGCAGCCTGCTGAGCGTCTATGAGTTTCAGGAAGGCGTACTGCGTGGTTCGGACGCAGGCGCTGCGTACACCTACGTTGGCGACCGCTCCGGCCAGTCCGGCACAGACTTCGAACTGCCGGCTTACCAGACCGTGGACCTGTTGGCCCACTACAAAGCCAGCGACAACGTCACCGTTGGCCTGAACCTGAACAATATCTTCGACGAAAAATACTACGAGCGCTCCTACAGCAACTACTGGGTCGCACCCGGCGAACCACGCAACTTCACGGTCAGCCTGACACTCAGCCTTTGACGCCGATAACCAACGATTCACAACAATAAGGATGCACCATGCTTTCGACAAAACCTTTTCTGGCTCTGAGTCTGCTCGGCGCACTGTTTGCCACGCAGGTCAGCGCCCACGGTCTTTGGACAGAACAGCGTCGCGGCAACATCGAAGTGGTCTACGGTCATGGCGCGGAAGACAACGCCTTCAAGGCGCAGAAAGTCAGCGGCGCGTGGGCGTATGACCTTCAGGGCAAGATGATTCCCGTGACGGTGCAGCGCCTCGACGATCACGCGCGTCTGGTGCCACTCAAGCCGCCTGCCGTAGTGTCCGTGGCACTGGACAACGGCATGTGGACACGCAACACCGAGAAAAAGTGGATCAATGAAGGCCGCAGCAAAGTGCCAGACGGCACCGACTCGATTCACACGTTCAAGTACAGCGTGGCGATCTACGAAGAAGGCGCGCACCTGCCATCGTTCCAGAAGCTGAACTTTGTCATCGTGCCACAGGCTGATCCATTGAAAGTCGGCGTGGGCAAACCTTTGCCAGTGCGCGTGTTGATCGACGGCAAACCCGCCGCCGGCATCAAGCTGATCGGCGACTACCGCAGCGCGCCAGACGTCGTCAGCGCCGAAACCGACGCCCAGGGCGTGGCCAGCGTCATCGTGCGCAACGCAGGGCTGAACATCATCGCAGCCGAAGTCACACAACCGGTCAAGGACAACGTCGATATCGCCGAGCGCGGCCTGTTTACGTCCCTGACGTTTGTCGGTGAGGCGCATCACGACTGACGTCGTCACCCCCGCTGAAAAAATGCCTGCATTCGCAGGTATTTTTTTGACGGAAGATTTATCAAGTGCCTGTAAGACCGCAGATTGCCGTTCAACTACCCCCCCCCCCCCCACACGCCCACATATTCCCTTCGATAAACAAAGTTTCCAGAAACCTCTGGACGCTGCATTTTCTTTCGCCTATAAAACAGCCTTCAAGAATATTAAATTCCTGTAGAGAATTTTATTCAGCAGAGACACACCTCCATAGCTGACCTTTTTCGCCTTTGTAATGAGCTGCCGCCACCCTCCAGAGGACAAGCCATGCAACACGAGAAGAACCATTTCATCCTGAAGATCAGCTGCCCGGCGACTTCCGGCATTGTCGCGGCGGTGACTTCCTACCTGGCTGGCAACAGCTGCTACATCGGTGAAATGGCCCAGTTCGATGACGAGTTCAGCGGTACCTTTTTCATGCGCGCGGTGTTTCGCTTCAACGATGGTCACGACGGCGATATCCAGCAGTTGAAGGCCGGATTCGATGCGGTGGCCAAGGACTTTGCCATGCAGTGGGAGCTGCATGACACGCGTCGGCCGATGCGTGTGCTGTTGATGGTCAGCAAGTTCGATCACTGCCTGACTGACCTGCTGTATCGCCATCACAAGGGCGAGATGGACATGAGCATCACCGCCATCGTGTCCAACCACCTGGACCTGCGACCGATGGCCGAGCGTGAGGGCATTCGCTTTATTTACCTGCCCGTGAGCAAAGACACCAAGGCCGCGCAGGAAGCTGCGCTGATGAAAGTGGTCGATGAAACCGGCACTGAACTGGTGGTGCTGGCGCGTTACATGCAGATTCTCTCCGATGACTTGTGCAGGCAGCTTGCAGGCCGGGCGATCAACATCCATCACTCGTTTCTGCCGGGTTTCAAGGGCGCCAAGCCGTATCACCAGGCTTACGAGCGTGGCGTGAAGCTGATTGGCGCGACCGCGCATTACGTCACCAGCGATCTGGACGAAGGTCCGATCATCGAGCAGGAAGTGCAGCGTGTCGATCACGTTTACCTGCCGGATGATCTGGTCGCCGCAGGCCGCAACAACGAAACCATCGCGCTTTCCAGGGCGGTGAAATACCACTTGGAACATCGGGTGTTTCTCAACACGGACCGAACGGTGATCTTTCGATGAGCGCGCGCATCATCGACGGCAAGGCCGCAGCCGCCCGTGTGCTGGAACAGGTCAGAGACGACGTGCACACCTTGAAAGCCGAAGGCATCGAACCGGCTTTGGCAGTCATCCTTGTCGGTAACGACCCCGCCAGCGAGGTGTATGTACGCAACAAGATAGTGCGCGCCGAAGAAGCCGGCATTCGCTCGCTGGAACACCGTCTGCCGGCCGACTGCAGTGAAGCGCGCCTGCTGGCGTTGATCGCCGAACTCAATACTGATCGCTCGGTGAACGGCATTCTGCTGCAACTGCCGCTGCCGGCCCATATAAACGAAGCCCATGCGTTGCAGGCCATCGCGGCAGCCAAGGATGTCGACGGCTTTCACAGTGAAAACGTCGGCGGCCTCAGCCAAGGGCGCAACGTACTGACGCCCTGCACGCCCAGCGGCTGCATGCACTTGCTCAAAGAGACCTGCGGTGACCTGACCGGCAAGCATGCGGTGGTGATCGGTCGCTCCAACATTGTCGGTAAACCGATGGCCGCCCTGCTGCTGCAAGCCCACTGTTCGGTGACCGTGGTGCATTCGCGCAGCACTGACGCCAAGGCCTTGTGCCAACTGGCGGACATCGTCGTTGCGGCGGTTGGCCGGCCGCGCATGATCGATGCTGGCTGGTTGAAACCCGGCGCGGTGGTGATCGATGTCGGCATCAACCGTATCGACGATCAAGGCCGCAGCCGCCTGGTGGGCGACGTCGATTTCGATAACGCACTCGATGTCGTTTCCGCCATCACCCCGGTGCCCGGAGGCGTCGGGCCGATGACCATCGCTTTTCTGATGAAAAACACAGTCACCGCTGCCAGACAGCAAGCCCACGCGCAACGCAGCCAATCGGAGGCCGTATGCCTTTCAATTTACTGAAATACGGGCTCAGCTCGGAGTACCCGGTCGAGGTGGATCTGCCGGCGCCCAAGGAACTCAAATCCTCGTATGACGTGGTGATCATCGGCGGCGGCGGTCATGGGCTGGCAACCGCTTACTACCTGTCGAAATACCACGGCATCACCAATATCGCGGTGCTGGAAAAAGGCTACCTGGGCGGCGGCAACACCGCGCGCAACACCGCCGTGATCCGCTCCAACTACCTGACCAGCGAGGGCGTGAAGTTCTATGCCGAGTCAGTGAAGATGTTTCAGGGCCTGTCCAACGAATTCGATTTCAACATCATGTACTCCGAGCGCGGCCAACTGACCCTGGCGCACACCGACGCCACGGTGCGTTCGTTCCGCCAGCGCGCCGAGGTCAACAAACATTTCGGCGGCCGTACCGAGATGATCGACCGCCAGCAGATCCGCGAACTGGTGCCGAGCCTCAATCTGGACCCTGGCCATCTGCCGGTATTGGCAGGCTTGTGGCACATCGACGGTGGCACCGCGCGGCACGATGCGGTCGCCTGGGGCTACGCCAAGCAGGCCGCCAAGCGTGGCGTGGAGATTCATCAACTGACCGAAGTGCAGGAACTGGTGATCGAGAACGGCACCATTACGGCAGTGAAAACCAATCGCGGCACCCTCCAGTGCGGCTGCGCGGTGCAGGCGGTCGCGGGCATGAGCTCGCAGATGATGAAAAAGGCCGGTATTCGCTCGCCAATCCAGACCTTCCCGCTGCAAGCGATGGTCACTCAGCCTTTCAAGCCCTTTCTCGACCCGCTGGTGAGTTCGTCCGCCCTGCACTGCTACGTGCAGCAGACCAGCCGTGGCGAGGTGGTGTTCGGTGGAGGCTCGGACCCGTACCCGCTGTTCAACAGCCGCTCGACGCTGGACCTCAAGGAAAGCCTGCTGGCTCATGCCATCGAGATGTTTCCGTTTCTGGCCAACGCCAAATTGATGCGCCAATGGGCCGGTATCACTGACATGACCCCGGATTACAGCCCGATCATGGGCCTGTCACCGGTCAAGAATTACTACCTGGACGCAGGCTGGGGCACCTGGGGATTCAAGGCCACGCCGATCTGCGGCAAAACCATGGCAGAGCTAGTGGCCAGCGGCGGCAAAGTTCCGGAGCTGATCAAGCCGTTCGGCCTGGAACGTTTCTCGACCTTTGAGCAAGTCAACGAAATGGGCGCCACAGCGGCCAGCCACTGACGGAGAGCGACACATGAAAATCATGACTTGCCCGCTCAACGGGCCGCGCAACATCAGCGAGTTCACCTACGGCGGCGAATTCAAACCCATGCCGGACCCGCAGACCTGCAGCGATGCCGAATGGGCCGACTACGTGTTCAACAGTGAAGACACCCTGGGCGTGGTGCGTGAATGGTGGATGCACACCCCGTCCAGTTACTGGTTTCTGGCCGAACGCCATACCGGCAGCGACGAGATCATTCGCACCTTCGACCCGAGGGAGATCTTCACCACTCGCATGGACTTCGCCCCCGCCCCTTCCAAGGAGATCGCAGGATGAACACCCCCGCCCGCCTGCCCGCGCCCATGGGGCTGCTGATCGATCGCAACCAGCCGCTCACGTTCAGTTTCGACGGTAGAACCTATCAGGGTCTGCAAGGAGACAGCATTGCCAGTGCCCTGTTGGCCAACGGTCGTTTTCTGCTTTCGCGCTCCTTCAAATACCACCGCCCGCGTGGCCCGCTGACCATGGCCGGTCAAGACGCCAACAGCCTGATCCAGCTGCCTCACGAGCCCAACGTGCTGGCCGATACCTTCGCGTTACAGGAGGGCCTGCAGGCCACCGGGCAGAACTTCAGCGGCTCGCTGGACAACGACAAGGATGCGTACCTGGGCAAGTTCTCCAAATTCATGCCGGTGGGCTTCTATTACCGATCTTTCTACAAGCCCAAAGGCATGTGGAAAGTCTGGGAGCCGATCATTCGCAAAAAGGCAGGCTTAGGCGTGCTGGACCTGAATTTCCAGCCTGAGTATTACGACAAGGCCTATCTGTTCACTGACCTTGCAGTGATCGGCGCAGGGCCTGCCGGGTTGCAGGCAGCGCTGACTGCCGCCAACGCCGGGGCCCAGGTGTTGCTGATTGAGCAGCAGCCCATTCTCGGCGGCTCGCTGACCTACGCGCGCTTCGATATCGACGGCCAGCGTGCCGAACAACTGCGCCTCGAACTGGTCGCTGCGGTAGAAGCACACGACAATATTCAGGTGCTCAAACAGGCCACGTGCAATGCCTGGTTTACCGACAATTACCTGCCGGTGATTCAAGGCAAGCGCCTGTACAAAGTGCGCGCCACGCAATGCCTGGTGTGCAGCGGTTCTCTGGATCAGCCGGTGATTTTTCGTAACAACGATTTGCCCGGCGTGATGCTGACCAGCGCCGTGCAGCGCCTGATGAAGCTCTACGCAGTCAAGCCGGGCAAACGCGCGGTGGTGCTGACCGGCAATGATGACGGCTACCTCGCCGCCCTGGATTTGCACGATCAGGGCGTGGAGGTGGTCGCCGTTGCCGACATGCGCACCAACCCAGCGGATCGAGAATTACAGCTCGCCCTGGAGAAGCGCGGCATCGCCTGCCACATGAGCACCACGGTCTACGAGGCGCTGCACGAAAAAGGCATGCGCCATGTCAGCGGTGCCGAACTGCGCAAGATCACCGGTCAAGGCCAGGTGGCCAATCATGGCTTGAGTGTAGAGTGCGACCTGCTGTGTATGTCGGGCGGCTACATGCCGGTCTACCAGTTGCTTTGTCAGGCGGGCGGCAAGCTTGCCTACGACGATCAACAGGCCGAATTCACCCTCAGCGGCCTGCCGCAGAACCTGGGCATTGCAGGCTCGGTCAATGGCTATCACGTGCTGGATAACGTGCTGGCAGACGCTACCCATGCCGCCGGCGGAATGCTCTCGGCGCCAGGCCTGGAACCCAACCAAAATCCGCCTGCGTTGCGCCCTGAAGCAAAGGTCAATTTCAGCTGGCCGATCTTCCCGCACCCCAATGGCAAGGATTTCGTCGATTTCGATGAAGACCTGCAAGTGCGCGACATCGTCAACGCCACGCGCATCGGCTACCGCGACATCCAACTGGTCAAACGCTACTCCACGGTCGGCATGGGCCCGTCGCAAGGCCGCCACTCTGCGCTGCCGACTGCACGCCTGGTGGCGGCGTCAACCCAGCGCAGCATCAGCGAAACCGGCGTGACCACGGCGCGTCCGCCCTTCGAGGCCGAGAAACTGGCGCACGTGGCGGGTCGCGCCTTCGACCCGTACCGCCAGACGCCCATGCATCAACGGCACGTGCAGGCAGGCGCGAAAATGATGCCCGCCGGGATCTGGCAGCGCCCGGCGTTCTACGGCAAGCCGTCGCAACGTGATGCCTGCATGCAGCAGGAAGCCCTGCACGTGCGTAACAAGGTCGGCATCATCGACGTCTCGACCCTCGGCGGCCTGGACATACGCGGCCCGGACGCCGCCGAGCTACTCAACCGTATGTACACCTTCGCCTTCCTCAAGCAGCCGATCGGGCGTTCGCGCTATGCGCTGATGACCAACGAACAGGGCGTGGTGATCGACGACGGCGTGTGCGCACGTTTTGCCGAACAACATTTCTATGTGACCGCTACCACCAGCGGCGTCGATCGTATCTATCAGCAGATGCTCAAGTGGAACGCGCAATGGCGTCTGAACGTGGACATCACCAACGTCACGGCGGCCATTGCGGCGGTCAACGTGGCAGGCCCGGATTCACGCAAGGTGCTGGCGCAGGTGTGCAGCGATCTTGACCTGTCCGCCGAGGGCTTTCCCTATCTGGGTGTGCGCCAAGGTACGGTTGCGGGCATCAAGGCACGCTTGCTGCGGGTCGGCTTCGTCGGCGAACTCGGTTACGAGATCCACGTTCCGGCGCGTCACGCCCTCAGGCTATGGGATGCGCTGAGCGAAGCGGGCAAGGCGTTCGACATACGCCCTTTCGGCGTTGAGACCCAGCGTCTGTTACGCCTGGAAAAAGGCCATGTGATCATCAGTCAGGACACCGATGGCATGACGCACCCCGGCGAGATCGACATGGGCTGGGCGGTCAGTCGAACCAAGCCGTTTTTCGTCGGCCGTCGCGCGGTGGACATCCTCGAAGCCCTGCCGCAAAAGCGCAAACTGGTCGGTTTCACCCTGCCCAAAGCCAGCCCGCTGCCGCTTGAGGGCCATCTGGTGCTCAAAGGCGCGGACATCAGCGGCAATGTCACCTCCTGCGAGTACTCGCAAACCCTCGACATGATTATCGGCATGGCCTACGCCGCGTTCGATCAGAGCACGCCCGGCCAGCAGATTCCGATCCGCGTCGAAGACGGCGTAGTGGTTCAGGCCACCGTCGTGAAACTGCCCTTTTTCGACCCTGAAAACCAGCGCCAGGAGCTCTGAACCATGACCAGTCTTACCACAGACCGCCCTGTCGAACTTGATGCCACCTCACTTTGCACACTGGAAGACCTGACCGACCTGCCACGCGTGGGGTTTCGCGGTGCGCAAACGGCCGACTACCTGACCGCACGCGGTTTCAGCCTGCCCGAGACGCCCAATCGCGCCATTACCCAGCCCGACGGCAGCCACGTTGCTCGTCTGTCACTGACCGAGTACCTGCTGTTGGGCAGCCGGCTTGATCAAGGGCAGCGTATCGCCGATGAAGAAGCTCGCTGGGAACTGGACCACAGCGCCAATTACCTGCTGCCCCGTGAAGACAGCCACGCCTGGCTACAACTGAGTGGCGCGTGCATTGCGCAGGTGATGGCCAAAGTGTGCGGCGTGGACCTGCGCCCGCAGGCCTTCGGCCCCGGCTCGGTGGCGCAGACCTCGGCGGCGCGGATCAACGTGATCGTCATCAACGTCGGCGCAGAAACCGAGCCTCGTATGCAGATTCTCTTTGATCGCGCCTCGCTGGCGTACTTCAAGGACGCGATGCTGGACGCCATGACCGAGTTTGGCGGGCGCTGCCTGTAAAAATCGACTTACCTGTCAGGGCATGCGGCACGTCCCTGACCCAGAAACGACAAACATACCCGTTAGCGCCATCCTGCCTAAAGAATCCTGGCAACAAGCCGTTGCATTCTCGGTAGACCATGAGACAAAGCTCCGGGTGAAGGCTCGGCGCGACAGACTGCAGCCATGCAGCGCCCGACACTTGCGGTAGTAATAGACTCCGGAGCTCAAATGAATATCAAACAGAAATTGACGTGGGCTTTCGCAGTGATTGCGTGTTTGCCCATCGTGGTCGTGGCTGCAATTGTAATTGTGAACCTGCGCGACAAGGCGACCAGCGACTTTGTCGACAGCAGCGGGCGGGAAATTCGTCAGGTCGACAACGCCATGCAATTGTTCTTCGACGGCATCACGCAGAACGTCAACTACATCGCTGCGCACCCGCTGATCGCCGGTGCAAGCGATGACTTTCGTAACTATATGGGCGCCGCCGCTACCGCGCAGTCGGAAAACGACAGACAGGCCACCGAGCTGTTCGCCAGCATTGCCAAGGCCCACCCGGCCTACGCCTACGTTTCTTACGGTCTGATCAACGGCAGCTACATCATGACGCCGGACGACCCGAAAATGAGCAACTACGACCCGCGTGTCCGGCCGTGGTACAAGACCGCAATGGCCAATGCAGGCAAGACTGTGCGCAGCGATGCGTACTACTGGGCCAACGATGATGCGGTGCTGGTCAGCACCATCCGGGCGATCCCCAACAAGCTCGGCAACCCCGGTGGCGTGGTCAACATCGACGTGTCACTCAAGCAACTGACCAACATCGTCAAGCAGATCAAGCTGGGTGAAAGCGGCTACCTGATGCTGATGGAAAAGAACGGCACAGTGCTGGTCGACCCCAAACAGCCAGAGCATAACTTCAAGAAGCTGGGTGAGCTGGGGGACGGTTTCGCCGAACTGGCAAAAACCGGCAGTGGTCTGGTCGAGTTGACGCTCAATGGCGAGCGTTACATGGCCAACGTCTACCCGTCCGAGCAACTGGGCTGGAACTTCATCGGCCTGATCAAGCAGGACGAAGTGATGGCTTCGGCCACCCGCCTGACCTGGCTGATCGGTATCATCGCTGCCGTGCTGGCGCTGGTTTTCGCGATTGTCGGGGCAAGTTTTGCCAGTGTCATCGTGCGTCCGATCCATAGTGTTTCCGCTGGCCTTGAAGGCATTGCCGGTGGCGAAGGCGACCTGACCCAGAACCTCGCCGTGCGTGGCACCGACGAAACCGCGCAGCTGGCGGGCTGGTTCAACAAGTTCCTCACTGCAATTCGCAACCTGATCCAGCATATTGGTCAGGCTGCCGGGAAAATTCTCGAGGCATCGCACAGCTCCACCCGTGTCTCCAACGACATGGCCGAAGCCGCCGGGCGTCAGCGCGAGGCGGTGGACATGGTGTCAACCGCCTTCCATGAGATGGTCGCCACCTCCAACGAAGTCGCCCGCTCCTGCAGCCAGGCCGCCGATTCCGCCGACAGCGGTCAGCAACAGGCCCGCGAAGGCCAGCGGCAGATTGATGATGCGGTGCGCAGCGTTGATCAGTTGAGCGAAGAACTGGCCCGCTCAGCCAAGGACATGACCCAGCTGGAAAAAGACAGCACGGGCATTCAGTCGATTTTGAACACCATCCGCTCGATCGCCGAACAGACCAACCTTTTGGCCCTCAACGCAGCCATTGAAGCGGCGCGCGCGGGTGAACAGGGTCGCGGCTTCGCCGTGGTGGCCGACGAAGTTCGCGCGCTGGCCAAGCGCACCGCCGACTCTACTGCCGAGATCGACAGCCTGCTGGGCAACCTGGCCAGACGCACTGCTTCGGTGGCGCAACAGATGCATTCCAGCCTTGAAGTGTCGCAGCAGTCGGTGACCAAGATCGGGCAGGCACGTAGCAGTTTTGGGCAGATTCGTGAGTCGGTGGATGTGATTCGCGACATGAACACCCAGATCGCAACTGCCGCTGAAGAACAGCATCAGGTCGCCGAGGACATCAACCGCCACATCAGCCAGATCCATGGTGATGCTCAGTTGATCGCCGACCTTTCGGACTCGGCCCGCGCCGACTCCAGAAGCCTGGAGACACTGTCCAGCGAACTCGACGGCCTGGTGCGCAAGTTCAAGACTTGATGCGTAGCGCGGCGGTAACCGCCGCTATCGTGCGACACAGAGCATAGAGAACTGCATTCCTGCTGGAGCGTAGGCAACGATAACCCACTATCGTGCGACGCTCCGCGTCGGCATGCCGTTCAGGACGCTCCGCGTCCGGTCTTGAGCAGGCCACCCAGCATCACCCTCTCGCAAACCACTCAGCCAGAAAATCCAGCAGGGTACGCAGGGTCGCTGACTGGTGATGCCGTGAGGTGTAGATCGCGTGTATCCCCAGCGCGCGTGGCTGATAGTCGGGCATCAGCGCAATCAACTTGCCGCTGGCAATCAACGGCGCTACCGAATGCACCGGCTGCAAGGCAATACCCGCGCCTGCCGCTGCGGCTTCCAGCAATACAACTGAATCGTTGGCGCTGAGGTTGCCGCCCACCGGCACACTGAGCTGCGTGTGCTGACGGGTGAATTCCCACAGGCTTTTACCGAAGTAGGAATAGGTCAGGCAATTATGAGCGCTCAATTCCTGCGGCCTGGACGGCGTGCCGTGTGCAGCGAGGTACGCCGGCGACGCGCAAACCCGCGAATCGCAATGCCCCAGCGGTCGAGCGATCAGATTGGGGTCCAGCTGATTGGTGATGCGGATGGCCAGATCGATGCGTTCACTCACCAAGTCCACCGCTTCATTGCCGATTTGAAAATCCACCGACGTGCCGGGATAGCGCTGCAGGTAGGCGGTGACCGCCTGCGCCAGGACCGCCTGCGCCAGGGACTGTGAGCAGGCAATGCGCACCATGCCGCGCGGTTCGTCGACGTGTGTGTCGGCGGCCAGAGGCACGGCATCGGCCAGCTCCAGCAACTGCTGGCAACGCAGCAATGTCGCCTGCCCCGGGGCCGTCAGCCCAAGTTTACGGGTGGTGCGGTGCAGCAACCTTGCTCCCGCCCAACGTTCCATCTGCGCCAGATAGCGGGTGACCATCGCTCTGGACATATCCAGCGTTTCGGCGGCAGCGATGAGGCTGCCACGTTCGTTGATGGCGATGAACACCCTCGCCGCCGTGATGCGATCCATTATTCGTCCGATTCAAGCAATCTATAGTTGCCAATACTGAGGCTTTTGTTTCATTTAAAGCAACTTAAGATAGGGGCCTCAGTCCTGCCCGCCAAAGGTCGTGCCTCATGTTGCGCAACTCCCTGCTTGCCCTGTCCCTCGCCGCCCTGCCCCTCGCGGCGTTGCTCCCGCTCGCCGCCCAGGCTGCCGCCCCATTGGCGATCGAGGTCTACAACCCGGCCGAAAAAGCCATCTTCCCGGTGTCCTCCGAACTGGTCACCGGCAAGCATGATGCGGTGCTGATCGATGCGCAGTTTCAGCGCAACGATGCTCAGGCGCTGGTCGCGAAGATCAAGGCCACCGGCAAGAAGCTCACCACTGTCTATATCAGCCACAGCGACCCGGATTACTACTTCGGTCTGGAGGTCATACAAGCGGCTTTCCCCGATGCAAAAATCGTTGCCAGCGCGCCTACCGTCAAAGCGATCAAGGCCTCGATGCAAGGCAAGCTTGCCTACTGGAGCCCCATCCTGAAAGACAACGCCCCGGAAAAACTGGTGCTGCCCGAAGTGCTGGACGGTGATCACCTGACCCTCGAAGGTCAGCCGCTGGAGATCAAAGGTTTGACAGGCCCGGCTCCGGAACGCAGCTATGTATGGATTCCATCGCTCAAGGCCGTCGTCGGTGGCGTCGTGGTGTCCAGCGGCATTCATGTCTGGGTAGCCGACACACAGAGCCCCAAGTCCCGTCAGGACTGGCTCGCCACACTCAAGGGCATCGAAGCGCTGAAACCGGCCACCGTGATCCCAGGCCATTACCTCGGGCAGATTCCTCAAGGCACCCAGGCTGTTGCCTTCACCGCCGACTACCTGAAATCCTTTGAACAACAAGCGGCCAAAGCCAAGGACGCCAAGGCCCTGATCGATGCCATGCAGAAAGCCTGGCCGCAACTGGCCGAGCCCAGCTCGCTGGAACTGAGTGCCAAGGTCATCAAGGGCGAGATGAAGTGGCCTAACTGATCTGCTGTAAATGGGTGTGGTCACAAGCCCACATCCATCGCTATGCTGCGACCATGAACCCACCCGTCAAAATCCGTAACCCCTGCCCACCCGGCGCTTGCGACTGCGAGCGCGAACGGCTGGAGGCCGAGGATGCCGACCTGCGCATACTCAAGCTGACCCGTGACGCGGAAATCACGCTGCTCGAACGCCTGGGCCGTGTCGAAAGCCTGGAAGATCTGCAGCACATGCAGCGCAGGATTTTCGAGCAACTGGGCGTGCGCATTGAAATCGCACCGGGCTTCAACGAAGTGCGCACCATGCGCGGCATCAGCATTGTCGTCGAGAAAAAGACCGGCCTGTGCCGCAAGACACGCAAACTGGTCGCAAGCGCAATCCGCAGCGCTCTGGAAGCACGCCCGCAGATCGCCTACCAACTGCTCAACGCCAACGACTTGCTGCGCGACGCGTGACTATCGACTGACTGACGACTGCGGCTATCATGCTGCGCCCATCAGCCAAGGAGTGCCTCCGTGCCCCTCGAAATCCGCCCTGCCACTGCCGCTGACGTCAGTCAGATTCTGGCATTCATCACCGAACTTGCGATCTACGAGCGCGCCGGGCATGAAGTCAAGGCCAGTGCCGAAGACATTCAGAAGTCTCTGTTTGCTGACAATGCACCTGCCAGCGCGCTGATGTGCCTGTACGACGGCAAGCCCATTGGCTACGCCGTGTATTTCTACAGCTATTCCACCTGGCTGGGGCGTAACGGGGTGTATCTGGAAGACCTGTACATCACCCCTGAGCAGCGCGGCGTCGGCGCAGGCCGCGCCCTGCTTCGACACATCGCTCGCGAAGCCGTGGCCAACGATTGCGGCCGCCTCGAATGGAGCGTGCTGGACTGGAACGAGCCCGCTATCCGGTTTTACGAAGCGATCGGTGCAGAGCCGCAAAGCGAATGGGTGCGTTACCGGATGGAAGGTGCAGGGCTGCTGGCGTTCGCCAACGGTGGTGAATGAGTCATAAAGCCCTGAAACGATAACGCCCGGCCTGAAAAAGGCCGGGCGCTTCGGAAAACAGACTTCAGGGCAATCAGCAGACCCCAGGCGGAATGCCATCCTTGTTGAAGTCTTTCAGGCGTTCCTTTTCTTCCGGCGTCGAGTGCGCTGGTACGTCGCTTGCCGGCTCTGGTTTCTTCTCGTCTTTTTTCTCGGTCATGGTCGGATCCTCCGCGTGTGTATAGGTTAATAAGGCCACACGCGGAGCATTCGGTTCAGACCGATTGCACGGCCGCGCTGCGTTGGTTGACGCTGCGCTCCAGTTGCCTGGCCAGCCCTTGCAGGTCGAGCAGGGTTGCGCGCCAGCTGCGCTCCTGACTGCCGACGCTGACCAGCGAGCGCACCCGGTCGTTGACCGAGATCCCCTTGCCGGTATTGGCCTGCCAGCCTTGATCAAGCATGGCCGGATCAAACTGATTGAAGGCGTCGATCGCCTCGACCCGGTTGACCGCAAAGCCGAAGCAGGAGCGCTCGCCGCGCACGATCAGTACTCGCGACACGTCGTCCTGAGGCTGCGTGCCTTCACCCAACAGACTGCTCAGGCAAATCAGCGGTACTTGTTCGCCACGCAGATTGAACTGCCCCAGCAGGTGGGTCGCCGGTTGCAGCAGCCCGATAAGCTGTTGCGGCACGCTCATGATCTCCACAATCTGGCTCAACGGCGCGACAAAGCGGGTCGGCGCGTCGAACAGCAGGCAGGCATGGCGCAGCATGGCTTTGGTCACGTCATGCGAGGCTTGCGCCGGTTTGACGTCATGCTGGTAAACCTGGGTGTAGCTTTTGACTTCCGGTCGCTGCAACAGCATCGGGTGGTCGAGCAGTAACGCCTGCTGGCCTTCCTCAAGGTTCATCACCCCGGCCAGCAGCTCTGGGTGCGGCAGGCCATAACCCGGCGCAGCCAGCAGGCTGTCGGGGTCCTGACGCTGAATGGCGACCATGCGGTCGTAACCAAAGCCGCACACACGGCCATCCGGCGCGGTCAACAGCAGCAACTGCGGCTTGGACGTCTGGCGTTGATGATCCAGCCCCAGCACTTCGGAAAGGCTCAGCGCAGGTACTTTGGTGCCACGCACCGACGTGACGCCAAAACAACAGTCGCTGGCAAAGTCCGATGCGGTGATCTCGGGACCATCCACCAATTCGGTCACAACGCTCGCATCGATACAGAAGTTGCGACCGTCACACTCGAACACCAGGTAGTGCAGCAGGCGATTCTTGGCCGCCAGCGCCTCTTCCTTGAGGATCTGCGCACTCGGATCAGCCGCAAACAGCACGCCCGGCAGACTGCTCAGCACGCCAAGGTCCAGCTTGTAGATCATCCGCGACTCATCTGCGTTCAACAGCAGCGCTGGCAGCAGCCCGACGCTGGTGCCGCCGGGCCCCAGCGGGCTGAACTGCGAGTCGCGGGCCTTGAGGATGTCGCAGACCGCATCGATCGCCAGGCCAAGATAACCGCCGCCGTATTTGAGAATCGCAACCAGTGGCGTGGCGGAGGTAACGTCGCCCCCTTCGGCCAGTTCACTGCGCAGGTCCACCAACGGCACCGGCTTGCCGCGCAGAGTAAAAACCCCGCGCAGCGCGCCACGAGTCAGCGGGTGAGGATGCAGGTCCGCAGGCCAATGCACTGCCTCCATCAGCGCATCGGCCACCACCGCCAGATAAACGCCGTTGATCTGCACGACGCCATAGGCATTCAAGCTGCTCATGCAGGTTGTCCGATGGATACCTTGTCCAGGGTCTGGCTGTAACCGGTCAGGTTGGCTTTATGCAGCTCGGTGATCAATGTTTCGACCTCCTGCGCCGACAAGCGCTGTTTCTCGGTCGCGGTGTTGATGCCGTCGATCGCCTGAGTGGTCTGCATCACGCCGTTCACAATATGCTCGAACGCCTCGCCGGCACTGCGGGAGATCTCGTTGCCCGACTCGATGCGGCTTACCGTTTCGAGAATCAGCTTGTTGATTTCCTTGGTGGCCCGCGAGGACTTTTCGGCAAGCTTGCGCACTTCATCGGCGACGACAGAGAAGCCAAGGCCGTGCTCACCGGCTCTGGCGGCCTCGATGGCTGCGTTGAACGCCAGCATGTTGGTCTGGCTGGCGATCTCGCTGATCACCTGAATGATGTCCTGAATACCCTCGGCCGACTTGGCAATCATGTCCATGGCATCGGACGCCTTGACCAGCGTCTGTGAACCGCTGCTGGCTTGCTCGCGGGTCAACCTGGCAAGCTCGGTGGCGGTGTCGGTGCTCTGCGCTACATAAGAAATAGCGTTCATCAACGCCTTCACCGACTCGCCCATGGCGCGGGTCTTGGCTTCAATCGCCTGCTCCATCTCAACCTGGCGGGTGATATCGGTGGCAAATTTAACGACCTTGAACGGCAGACCGTCGTGGTCGAAGATCGGGCTGTAAGTCGCCTGAATCCAGATTTTCTGCCCGTATTTGCTGACCCGCATGAAGCGCCCGGAGTGGAACTCGCCCTGCCCCAGCCCGTGCCAGAACTCACGGTATTCGGTGCCGCGCACGTATTCTTCTTCACAAAAGATGCGGTGGTGCTGGCCCTTTATTTCCTGAAGGCCATAACCCAGCGCTTTGAGGAAGTTGGCGTTGGCCGCCAGAATATTACCGGCCATGTCGAATTCGATAACCGCCTGAGCGCGATCAATGGCATTGACCTTGCCCTTGTCCTCGACACTGGTTTCCTTCGCTTCGGTCACGTCCAGTGCGAACTTGACGATCTTGTAGGGTTTGCCCTGCGCATCGAAAATCGGGTTATAGGTCGCCTGAATCCAGATTTCCTTGCCGTCCTTGCGTTTGCGCTTGTACTCGTTGGCGTCGTACTCGCCACGACCGAGTTTTTCCCACAGTTCGCGGTACTGCAGGCTGCTGACAAACTCCTCGGAACAGAACATGCGGTGGTGTTCACCGACAACTTCGTCCAGATCGTAACCGAACACCGTCAGAAAGTTGCGGTTCGCCGTCAGCACTCTGCCGGTCAGGTCAAATTCAATAACGGCCTGGGAACGTTCGATAGCGGTAACTTTGCCCGCGTACTCGGCCTGACGGGCTCGGCTCTCAGTGACGTCGTTGGCAAACTTCACCACTTTATAAGGACGACCGTCCGGATCGAAGATCGGGTTGTAGGTAGCACTGATCCACAGCTCGCGGCCGTTCTTGCCGACACGTTTGTATTCGCCGGCGTCATATTCGCCACGTTCAAGCTTGGCCCAGAACGCACGGTAGGCCGGGCTGTTCAGGTAATCGTCGTCACAAAACATGCGGTGATGCTGGCCCTGGATTTCATCCAGACGATAACCCAGCACCTTGAGAAAGTTTTCGTTGGCATTGAGCACCCGACCGTTCAGATCGAATTCAATGATGCCCTGGGAGCGATCGATGGCCGCGACCTTGCCTTCATACTCGGCGTGGGTCTTGCGCTGCTGAGTCACGTCGGTGGCAAACTTCACCACTTTGAACGGGTTGCCCTGTTCGTCAAAAACCGGGTTATAGGTCGCCTGCAACCAGATCTCGCGACCATTTTTGCCAAGACGTTTGTATTGCCCTTCATCAAAAGCACCCTTGCCGAGGGTCTCCCAGAACGATGCGTACTCGACGCTGGAGGCGTATTCCGGGGTGCAGAACATACGGTGGTGGCGACCCTGAACTTCCTCCAGCCGATACCCGACGCACTCCAGAAAGTTGGCGTTGGCCCGCAGGATATTGCCTTCGAGATCGAACTCGATCATTGCCTGAGACCGGTCAATGGCTGCCATCAGCGAATGAAGGTCCAGCTGTACCTCGGCTCTGTCCTTGAGGGTGCTTTCTGTGGTGGTCGACATGTGAAAATACTCTGCGAGTAAGCATCTATGGAAGTATTGTTATAAAGCACCGGTCTGCGCAGGACCTGTCAGGCACACGCATGTGCGGACTGTGGTGCCTGCCGATCAAGCCGGGTAATCGTCTTTCTCAATGCCTTCCATAGCGCGAACTGTCAGGTAATCAGGGCCAGGTACTACGGCCGCAGTCGCTGGGCAAACCGGCGGCGGATTGCGCCCGACGTCATTCAGACTAGCGCCAGAGCCACTAGTTCGCCACCACTAAAAACGCCGCATCAAACCTGCCCGATCACTGGCCGAGCCTGCGCTGTATACAGCCTGGTAAAACGATAAAAGCCACGCACCTTTCAGGCGTAAAACCAGATGACGAGCAGCACGGCACCAGTCCATCCCAGCGTGAGTAAAAAAGAAAGTCCAGCGAGACGCGGGTCCATGGGGCTCCTGTTCCACAAGGCTCTGGCGAGCAGAGCGCTGCATACGTAGGGATATATCGGCCGGATCACAGATATATAAATTAATTTCTTCACCCTGAAACAGTATCAGCGGGTTTGTTTTGCGCCAGGTCAATCTCTGGTAACGTCGGCCGCACATTAAACCCAGACTTGGCAACAGCCTGAGAAGCAACAATGGCCGTGATCTTTCCTGTTGAACCGCTGCCGCCCAAAGAGCGCTTTGAGCACTGGCAGGACGTCGTGAGTTCGACCTATGGCCTTGTCGCAAGTCAGCGCTTGAATAAAACGCCGTTTGACGCAAGGCTCAACGTCAGGGATCAAGGCAGCTTCACGTTCACCCGGATTCAGTCATCACCAATCCAGTACCAACGCCTGGGTCGAGATCAGGAAAGCGACCATTTCCTTATCTCGCTATCGCTCGGCTGCTGCCCCGACGCTTTCGTTGTGCAGAACAACAGAGAATCCAGGCAAGGCACAGGCGATATCGTCCTCTACGACAGCGCTCGGCCTTACGCCTGCGTTTACCCCGAAGGTGATGATCAGATTGTGCTGACGGTGCCGCGAGCTTTATTGCTTGAACACGTCCCGAACGCCGAAAGAGTGCTCTGTCGAACACTGTCGGGCCAGTCGCCGCTGGGACAGATTGCGCGAACACTTCTGACGGAAATCTGGAACATCGAGCCTTTACCGCAGCAGCAAGGTGAACGGCTCAATGCCGCGTTTCTCGACGTGCTGTCCACCGCGCTTGATTCGGCGTTCGCCCTCACCGATTGCAAGCGAGAATCTTTTCAGACGCAGCAACTAAAGCGCGTCAAACAGTATCTGCTGAGCAATCTGCCCGACGCGGGATTGACCGTCGAAAGCATCGCGCAAGCGACTCATGTGTCACCACGCACCCTCAATCGCCTGTTTGCGCCGCACGGTACAACGGTCATCCGCTGGCTCTGGCAGCAACGGCTTGCGGCGTGTCATACCGCCTTGCTCAAAGGCCGCGCGCGTCAGGTCAGTGATGTGGCACTGAGCATGGGCTTCACCAACCTCTCTCATTTCAGCCGTGCCTTCAAAAACGCCTACGGCGTATCGCCACAGCAGTTACTGGTTTCCGAGTGAGCCTGCTGGCATTCCTGGCACAACGATTGGCCGCCTGAGCAAAGCAGGCACGACCTTTCCCCATCAACATGGCTGGCGTACTAGCGGAATTCTTGCGCCCTGAAAAACCAACGTTGATGAAGGAAGCCCTTGATGCATGCCCATTCCGATAAAACCCTGCGCCTGATCTTTCCCCAGTGGCAAGGTGGCAACAACGCGCCTTATCATTTTGGCGCGCAGTTGCTCGCATGGCTCGCGCCCGATGCAGACGGCCCTGTCGAACAGGTCATCGTGGCCCAGCCCTCCGGCCAGGCACTTGAGGTGGAAAACGGCATCGTCGCCCGCAAGGCGCTGCTTGAGCAGCTGCAACATGCCCGGCAATTGATTGATAGACATCAGCCGGATCGGCTGGTGGTTCTGGGTGGCGATTGTCTGGTTGATCTGGCGCCCTTCGCGTACCTGAACGAGCGCTACGACGGCGACCTTGCCGTGCTCTGGGTCGACGCCCATCCGGACGTCATGACGCCCGCGGACTTCGAGCATGCGCACGCCATGGTCATGGGCAACCTGCTTGGCGAAGGCGACGCCGATTTTGTCGATGCGGTAAAGCGTCCGATCAAACCGGCCAATGTGATGTATGCAGGACTGCAGGAAACCCAGGCGATGGAAACTGCGTTCATCAAGCGCCTCGGGCTGCGCAGTGCCGGACCGCAGGCGCTGGCTCATTCCAGCGAACCGGTGCTGCAATGGCTCAAGGAAACCGGTGCCCGGCGTCTGGCGATCCATCTGGACCTGGATGTGCTGGACCCCGCCCTGTTTCGCTCCCTGCTGTTCGCGCAACCCGGTATCCCGGCTGACCGTTTCGAAGGCGTGGCGCAGGGCAAAATGACCATCGAACAGGTCGTTCGCTTGCTGACCGACGTTGCGGACGTGGTCGACATTGTGGGGCTTGGCATCGCCGAACACATGCCCTGGGATACATTGGCGTTGAAATACATGTTGGCCAGACTACCCTTGCTGGGGAAGCCCGATCAGGAATAAACGCCTGAACCGCAGAAGCTCGCAGTGACTATCAACTTACGCATGTATACACACGAATATAATGATTTATTTTAATAATTAGGATATAGCCAAATGGAATTTCCCAAGCCTTTTTTATAGGCATATTGTTACTACAGAACCGACCCCTTTCCAGGCGGAGGCGAATCATTCATGCCTATCGCCTGGAGCACCTTTATGAGCACACAACGACACCTCAAACTCGGCGCAATGGTCCACGGCGTCGGCCACGGTTGGGGCGAATGGCGCCACCCGCAGGCGCTGGCCAACGCCAGTGTGAACCTGGGCTTTTATCAGCAGCAGACCCACCTGGCCGAGGCTGCCAGGTTCGACTTCGTGTTCATCGCCGACAGCCTGCACATTCACGAGAAATCCAGCCCGCATTACCTGAACCGCTTCGAGCCGTTGACCATCCTTTCGGCGCTGGCGGCGACCACCCGGCATATCGGCCTGGTGGCGACCGTCACCGTCAGCTATACGGAACCCTTCCAGGTGGCGCGCCAGTTCGCCTCGCTGGACCACATCAGTGGTGGCCGGGCTGGCTGGAACGTGGTGACGTCCTGGCTCAGTGGCACTGCCGACAATTTCAGCAAAGGTGAACACCCGCCCCACGCCGTGCGCTACCGCATTGCCAAGGAACACATTGAAGTGGTCAAGGGGCTGTGGGACTCGTGGGAAGACGACGCTTTTGCCTACGACAAGCAAAAAGGCGAGTTTTTCACCCCTGGCAAACTGCATGCGCTGGATCACAAGGGCGAGTTCTTCTCGGTGAAAGGCCCGCTCAATATCGCTCGCTCCCCACAGGGCCAGCCGGTGATTTTCCAGGCGGGCACCTCAGAGGCCGGGCGTAACTTCGCCGCTGGCAACTCCGACGCAATCTTTGTCCACGCCGAGAGCCTGGACGAAGCGCGTGTTTACTATCAGGACCTCAAACAAAGGGCCAAAGGTTTTGGCCGTGATCCGCATGCACTTTCGATTCTGCCGGGCATTCGCCCTATCGTCGGCCGCGATGAGGCTGAAGTGGAAAGCCGCTACCGGCAGGCTGTTGAACTGGTCACCATCGAAGACGCCATCGTCGCCCTTGGTCGTCCGTTCAATGACCATGATTTCAGCCAGTACCCATTGGACGAGCCATTCCCGGAACTGGGCGATCTGGGTTCCAACAGCCAGAAAGGCGGTTCGGACCGGATCAAGCAACTGGCCAGAGACGAAGGCCTGAGCCTGCGAGAAGTCGCCCTGCGCTTCTCTCTGCCGCGCCGCGACTTTGTCGGCACGCCCGAGCAGGTTGCCGATGCCCTTCAGACGTGGTTCGAACAAGGGGCTGCCGACGGTTTTATCATCAACAGCGTGCTGCCGGACGGTCTGCAATATTTCACCGAATGGGTGGTGCCGGTTTTGCAGCAGCGCGGTTTGTTTCGTACCGAATACAGCGGCACAACGCTGCGTGAAAACCTCGGTCTTGAAGTGCCTGCCAATCGTCATGCAAAGGCTGTCGCCCGTCAACCAAGCGAGGCAGTGGCATGACTCAACTCGTGATAGCCAGCCAACTGGAAGATGAATTCAATCTGGTAATCCGCGAGCGGCTTGCATTAACCCACCCTGAAGCGAGGGTCATCGGCGTACCGGCCGGGGTGCCCAGCGACCTGCCTGCCGAGGTCAGTATTCTGCTGGCGCGGCCGATCAATGTCCGAGGCTACGAAGCACCCGCCTCGCCACCACCGGGTTGGCCTTATGGCCTGAAATGGATTCAGGTGGTGTCTTCAGGTATCGATTTCTACCCTGGCTGGCTGTTCGACGGCCCGCCGGTGAGTACCTCACGGGGCAGCGCGGCAGAAAACATCGCAGAATTCTCGCTGGCCGCGATTTTTGCTGCAGCCAAGCACCTGCCCGATATCTGGGTGCATGACTCGCAATGGAATTTCACCGCCCTGACGCCGCTCAAGGGCACCACGCTGGGGATTCTCGGTTTCGGTGCCATCGGCCGCAGCCTGGCCAGCAAGGCACAGGCACTGGGTATCAAAGTGGTTGCGTTGCGGCAGAGTTCGGCCCCGTTCGAGGTTGAAGGCGTCGAAGCCGCACGCGACATCCACGACCTTTTCTCCCGCGCGGACCACTTGGTACTGGCCGCGCCGCTGACACCGGCCACCCGGCATATCGTCAACGCCGACGTGCTGGGCAGTGCCAAACCGGGCCTGCACCTGATCAACATCGCCCGTGGCGGCCTGCTTGATCACGAGGCGCTGCTCACGGCGCTGGATCAAGGCAGCATCGGTCTTGCCTCGCTTGACGTCACCGAGCCCGAGCCGCTGCCGGACGGCCATCCACTGTACTCACACCCGCGAGTGCGCTTGTCACCGCACACCTCGGCGATTTCCAGCAACAGCCACCATGAGATCGCCGACAGTTTTCTGGCCAATCTGGACCGTTTTGTGAATGGGCAGGCCTTGCACAATCAGGCTGATCGCCAGCGCGGGTATTGACGCAGTCCAACCCCGTTAGGCTGCGCAGGATACGATTCCTGACCCTCAGCATCATCTCTAAAATACCGAGCGAGCCATGTCCAGACCGATAAAAAACACCTCACCCGGCTACCGTCGCCCGCTGCTGGCAGGATTGTTTGCGGCGCTGGCTCTGTGCATCGCCCTCCCCGTCGAGGCTCAGGAAACGCTAAGGATCGGCTACCAGAAATCATCGACACTGATCACCCTGCTGAAAACCCAGGGCACGCTCGAAAAAGCCCTCGCGCCACAGCATGTAAACGTCACCTGGCATGAGTTCCCGAGCGGTCTGCCGCTGCTGGAAGCGCTGAACGTGGGCAATGTCGACATCAGCGCGGACGTGGCCGACACCGTGCCGATTTTTGCTCAGGCGGCGCAGGCCAGGCTGACGTACTTTGCACAGGAAGCAGCCTCGCCTTCGGCCCAGGCGATCATCGTTCACAAAGACTCGGCCGTGCAGCAACTGTCTGACCTCAAGGGCAAAAAAGTCGCCGTAACCAAGGCAGCGGGTTCTCACTACCTGCTGATCGCGGCCCTGCAAAAAACCGGTCTGGCATTTTCAGACATTCAGCCCGCCTACCTTTCGCCCGCCGACGGGCGAGCCGCCTTCGAGAACCACAAGGTTGATGCCTGGGTGACATGGGAACCCTTTCTGACCAGCGCACAGCGCCAGTTGCCAACCCGCACCCTGGCGGACGGCAGCGGGCTGGCCAGTTACAAACGCTATTACCTGACCGGCACCGGCTACGCCAAGGCTCATCCGCAGGTGCTCAGCGTGGTTTACGATCAGTTGCACAAGACCGGAAACTGGCTCAAGGCCAACCCGAAAGACGCCGCGCAGGTGCTGAGCCCTTTGTGGGGCAATCTGGACATCGAAACAGTCGAAATCGCCAACAGCCATCGCAGCTATCAGATCCAGCCCGTGAAGCGCGACGAACTGGGCGAACAACAGAAGATCGCCGACGCCTTCTTTGCAGCGGGCCTATTGCCCAAGGCAGTGGATGCGGGCGATGTCGAGATCTGGAAGCCCTGAAAACCGGTTTAACGCCTTCGCTGTGCAAAATATCCGGGTGCCGTGGTCTAAAAATGGCTTTTGCAGTTCTCAGACAACTAACAACGTGCCATCATTTTGGATCCTAACCCAGCGATAAACGGACGTACCGATGGCACAGCAATATTTGACACCTGCTCTGATCGGGCTCTTCAGCTTGCTATTTCTGGGTATTGGCTTCTGGATCAACAGCCGTGTGGCAGCCAGCAAGCTTGCACAACAGCTCGCCGAACTGAAGGCAGCGCATCAAGCTGAACATCAACAATTGTTGAATGATGCAGCGCTCGCGCACCAGCGAGAACAACAGATGCTTCATGAGCAGGAAGAGCACCAACGCGAGTTGGCACTGCTCAACGAGGACATTGGGCGTCACCGGGACGTCGAGAGACAACTCAGTATTCAGCTCGGCGAACTCAAGGCGTCGCTGGAGGCAGAAAAGCAGCGCATGTCCGACAAAGTCGAGCAACTCACTGAGGTAACCACCCTCGCCGAAAATCGCAGCCTGGAATCCAACAAACTAAGAATGCAGCTCGGAGAACTCAGGGTGCAAGTTGGCCAGGGTCAGGAACAAACAAGACAACTGGAGGAGCTTAAGCAAATACTCGCGCAGCATCAGATGCGGCTGGAAGCTGCTCAACTGCAATTGCAAAAGCAAGGCGAACAACTCGGACAAAGCACCGAACAGGCTAACCAACTGCAAGAATTGAAGGCTGCCCACGCCAACTCACAAACCCGTATCGAAAAAGCAGAGGAAGAATTCAAAAAGCAGCGTGAACAGTTGGGTCAGGCTGCGGAACAGAAAGAGCAACTTGATGTGTTGCGAGGCACGTTGGTGCAGCGCGATAAAGAATTGGGCGTGGTGCGAGATGAATTGAGCCTCGCTAAGCAAAGCCTCGCAGAAGTCAACATGCGTCACGCGCGTGACCAGCACTCCGCCGCCGAGAAACTGCAGCTACTTGAAGACAACAAGGTTCAGCTCAAGCAAGAATTTCAAAACCTTGCCAATCAGATTTTCGACAGCAAGCAGCAGAGTTTCTCCGAACAGAGTCGTCAAGGCCTGGATACGTTGCTGAAACCATTCAAGGACCAACTCGACTCATTTCGCCAGCGGGTAGATCAGGTTCACTCCGACACAGTGCAAGGACAAAGCTCGATGAAAAACGAGCTGGTCAAGCTGATGGAGCTGAATGCCCAGATCACCACGGAAGCATCAAACCTTACCAAGGCACTCAAAGGCGACAAGAAGCTGCAGGGCACGTGGGGCGAACAGAAGGTCGAAATGCTGCTTGAACAGGCCGGATTGCGCAAAGGGTTCGAGTATCACCGTGAGGCCAACTTCAAGAATGATGAGGCTGGAAACAATCGACCGGATTTTGTCGTCAATTTGCCCGAAGGCAAACACATCATCATTGACAGCAAGATGTCACTGGTCGCCTATACGGAGTACGTGTCCGCCGAAACTGACGAAGAACGCACCCGAGCGTTGTCTGCACACGTTCTTGCCCTCAAGAATCATATCAACGGCCTCTCCGACAAAAAGTACACCGACCTTAACGGCATTAATTCGCCTGACTTCGTATTTTTGTTCATGCCGGTCGAGCCTGCCTATCTGGTTGCCGCAGAGCACAGCCCGGGCGTTTTTCAGGCGGCCTATGAAAAACGTATCGCGATCATCACGGCGACGACATTGCTGCCAGTACTTCGCGTCGTTTCAAACCTCTGGAGTATCCAGCGCCAGAACAGCAGCACATTACAGCTCGCTACCATGGCGACCAAGGTCTACGACAAGTTGCGGGTTTTCGTGGAAAAAATGGACAAACTGGGCAATCAAATTGCAACAGTGCAGAAAAGCTATAACGAAAGCATCACCACACTGAAAGGAGATCACGGCAGCCTGACCAAGACCGTGGACAAATTCGTCGCGCTGGGCGTTACAGTTTCCAAGCGTTTGCCAGCTTCTGCTATTGGGGAAGACGAAGAGCTGGAAAGCGAATTGGCAATACTGCCGGTTGAAGGTGCGGCCAACACTTGAAGAGAGCAACAGATGAGCATCTGACCCGACACACAAGCGTCGATTGTTTCTCGAAAAGCAGAAGGCCTGAACCGGGTTCAGGCCTTCTACAGTCTTCAACGATTTCTATCGTTTTTCAAACACGCGGCGGCCTCGGAAACACGCCGCGAACCTGCTCGTAGGCCTGCGCGACGCGCAATGCCAGAGCATCCTGAAAACGCGGTGCGACGATCATCATCGCGACCGGCAGACCATCGGCGAGACCGGCCGGGATCGAGGTGGCCGGGTGGCCGGTCAGGTCGAACGGTGCGGTGTTGGCGAGCATGTTCAGCGCGCTGTGCACGTATTCTTCAATCGGCGCATCGGCGGCGGTCAACGGGGTCGCCACGAACGGCATGGTCGGCATCACCAGCACGTCAAAGTCCTTGAACGCTTCGTCGTATTGGCGAGTGAGTTCCGGCACCAGCATGCGCGCCTTGGCGTAGTAGGCACCGTGCAGGTTGTTCAGGCTGTAATGCCCGGTCAGCGCCACAGCGCGTACGCTGCTGGACAACGTGTTGGCGTGTTCGCGACGCTTGGCGCCGAAGTAGCTCATGATCTCGGGGTCGTAGTAGCCGTCGACGTTCATGCCGTAGCCATTGCCTTGCAGCATCTGGTACGCCGCGCCGTCAGTTGCGATGACGTTCCACATGTCCAGCGCCACACCATGGTGCCACGGCACGCTTGCCTCGCCGACCGTGGCCCCGAGGCTTTGCAGTTGTGCCACGGCAGCTTTGACCAGCGCGTCCACCTGCGGCTCGGACATGCCAGGGATGGCGAAACCTTCGCGCAACAAGCCAATTTTCAGGCCGGCAACGCCTTGATCCAGGGTCGCGACACAACTGACCGCTGGCGGATTCTTCTGCCTTGAATCGAGACCGTCGGCACCGGCGATCACGTCGAGCATCACCGCGCAGTCGCGCACGTTATTGGCCATCGGGCCGACATGGTCGATGGTGCGTTCAATCGGGAAAGCACCGGTGTAAGGCACCAGGCTGTACGTCGGCTTGTGCCCGACGATGCCGCTCCACGCCGACGGCATACGGATCGAACCGCCCTGATCGCCGCCAATGGCCATGTCGACCTCTTGCAGCGAAACCAGCACGGCACTGCCGCTGGACGAGCCGCCCGCGTTGCGGGCCAGGTCCCACGGGTTTTTCACCGCGCCGCTGGCCGAGGTAAAGCTGGCTCCCGAGAAACACAGGTCTTCGCACACTGACTTGCCGACCACCGTCGCACCAGCGGCCAACAGGCGTTTGACCACCGTGGCGTCTTCAGACGGCACGTAGCCATCAAGGCTCAAAGAACCATTAGCCATCGGCACGCCCGCCACTGAAACGTTGTCCTTGATGACCACCGTTCTGCCCGCCAGAGGACCGTTTGGCGCACCGACGATGTGGGTTTTTACGTACCAGGCACCGTGCAGGTTTTCGGCATCTGCCGGCTTGCTGTGCTCGCGTACCGGCGTGGGCTGTGCGACGTGGGCAGCGTATAACGCATCGATGGCTTCGTAGGAACTCAGGGTTTCGTCAGCCAGATTCAGGAATGACGCCATCTGGCTGTCGGACAACTCGTACCCGTGGTCCTGAGCGGCAATCAGAAAATCGGCTTTGCTGGGGCGTTTTACGGACATGATGTTCTCCAGATAACGGTAAGGACCGCCCGAGGTCGGGCAGGCACTGACTGGAGCCGCCTGAGCAGGATGCGCAGGCCTGGGCTCGATCCGGAGGACGCCGTTGTCCATGCCGGTCGCCACGCGGTGTTCCATACCTGCCGGGTCAGGGCGTATGGCAAGCGTCCACGCAGAAGAGGATCAGGCCCGCAGGCCGACACTCGTCGCTCGTCAAAACCTGCTCAGGAGCAGGCCTGTTGAAACAATTCATGGGCCTTGACCAGCGCCTCGGCGATCTTTTCCACCGGCTCGCGCTTGGCCATGGCCTGATCGCGCAGTGCGTTGTAAGCGTCTATTTCAGACAGCCCCTTGGTTTCCATCAGGATGATTTTTGCCTGCTGCACGGTACGCATCACCGCCATGCGCCCTTCCAGACGCTTGACGTGTTTTTCCCGCTCGCGGGTTTTGCGCGCCTGGCTCAAGGTTATCGCCAGCGCCGTCAGCAGGCCGAACGACCTGACCGGTGAAGGGATCACCGAACAGGCGTTGAGCTGCACCAGCGCCTCGACGATGATCGGGTTTTCATAGGCGATCACCGGGATGATCGGTGGCGTTGCGCTGTGCAACAGCCACGGCGTGTTGGTTGACAGACTCTCCGGTGACACCGCCAGCACGATCACGTCGGCCTCGCTGTGCAGTCGCTCGGGGATCGGCCACTGCACCCGCACCTGACAACCGATGCGCTGCAACTGGGCGATCAGGTTGCGACCGTCTTCGTCATCCGGGTGGATCACCAGCACGCTGATGTCGCGCAGGTCCTTGATGCCGCCTGCGTTGTCATTGCGCAGGCGTTTCTTGGCGGCACGCAGAGTCATGGACGCCTCCCGGTCAGGCTGGACCAGCCCCTGAAATCCGGCGCAACGGCGTAAGGGTCGGGCTTCAGCGCTTTCTGGCTTTCGTAGAGAATGTCGAACTGCCCTTCGGCGTTGGCCCGGCCGATCCGCGAATACAGGTAAGTGTGATGGTTGTGTTCATCGATACGCACACGACCCTGCGGCGCGTCGTATTCCAGGCCGCGCATGGTCTGCAGCACATCTTCCACTTCGGTGCTGCCCGCTCGGGCTATCGCCTTGGCCAGCAGGTGAACCTGAAAGTAGGCAGCCTCCCAGCAGCGGTCGGTGATCTGATGCTGGCCAAACATCTCCCGATAGTGGGCAATGCACTGGCGATTGAGTGGCGTGTCGATCGACTGGAAATAGGTCGCCGCCGATATGTGCCCGGCGCCCAGATGAACGCCCATTTGCTGAATGTCGGTTTCACTGGTGGTCACGCTGGCAATCGGCATGACGGCGGGGTCGAACCCGGCGTCGGCGTAGGCCTGGTACAGGTGAGCCATGGTGTCACCGACCACCGTGGAGAAGATGAACGACGGTTTCAGCTCCCGCGCCTTGACCATCAGCCTGGCGAAGTCTTCGGCCCGGGCGTTTTTCAGCGGCAGGTAATACTCGCCCAGTTTGCTGCCGCCCCGCTCGTAGAGCAGGTCGCTCATCAGCCGATTGGTTTCGTAGGGGTAAACGTACTCGGAGCCGATCATCAGCACGCGGCTGCCGAAGTGGTCGAACATGTAATTGCCCAGCGGCACGGCGTTATGGTTCGGCGTGGCCCCGGTGTAGATGATGTTGCGCGAATACTCGAAGCCCTCGTAGTACACCGGGTACAGCAGCAATGCGTTGTAACGTTCCACCACCGGCAACACGGCCTTGCGCGCCGCCGAGGTGTAGCAGCCGAAGAAAAACCGCAGGTTTTCGTCGCGGATCAATGATTCGACGTGCATGGCAAACAGCGCAGGCGTGGAATCGGGATTGCGCAGAATCAGCTCCAGAGGGCAGCCATTCACGCCACCGGCCGCGTTGATCTGATGGATAGCAAACTGTGCGCCGCGCATCGTTGAACACTCACCGGCAGCGGTAACGCCGGTATTGGAAAACAGACCTCCTATGCGGATCGACGGGTCAACCATGCCTATAAACCTTGTTCAACGTGAGGAGAGACGCCCGCCATTGGCCGGGGTCTGGAAGAGTGCTGAGCGAAAAACCGTGAATTCAACGGTGGCTCTCAGGCGGTTGTGCCTGGGGCTGGCGTGACGACAGTGTCAGGACCAGTCATGCGAGGGGCCTTCCACACCTGCCGAGAATGGGCGTGTGGCAAGGGACCCTGCGAGGGTATCTGCTGGCAGTCATGCAGATAGCGGGCCATGCGGGGTGTGTGGGTGTTGATGATTTGTGTGTCTGCTGGCTGGGGCGGTGCTGACGTAACAGGCATTTGTTTGCAGGGATGGGCGTACATTCGCAAGGGTTGTGTCGCATGACACATCGCTTTCGCGAACAAGCGAAGCGTCGCCCGGTTCGCACACAAAAGCATCGCATTTCAGCCATTGAAAGCGCGCGCGTTACGGAAAAAGCGTGCGCAGCCTCACGTTTTTGGTGCGCAAAAGTCGGGTTCGCGCCAAAGCGGCGCATGGCGGTTTATTCGTGCAATAGATGAAGGGACGCCCTGCGCCCACACTCGATTTCTGGTGTAAAAGGCTGTTTCTGCACTTGGCACTGTGCTTGCTAAGTCTCTTCTGAGACATCGCGCCAGCTGTTTGCCCTACGCCCCCTTGGCAAGTAGGGAGACACCTCGCGTACGACTGGATCGGACACAGTTTGTCCCGCCAGATTCGGCACAGAAGCCTGACCTCCCGCCCATTGATTTGGCCGGGACGTCGGGCTTTTTTTATTCCTGGGAGAGAAGTGAATGCACAACGACAAACGCCGTTTGATCAAGCATGCTCTGTTGCTGGGCGCGATCAGCCTGCTGCCGTTTTCCCTGATCAGTCAGGCGCAGGCGGCCGACGCTGTGAAGGTCGGGATAATCCACTCGCTGACCGGCACCATGGCGATCAGCGAAGCCTCGGTGGTCGACGCCGAAAAGCTCGCCATCGAGGAGATCAACGCCAGCGGCGGTGTGATGGGTAAAACCATCGAGCCGATCATCGAGGACGGTGCCAGCGACTGGCCAACCTTCGCCGAAAAAGCGCGCAAACTGCTGGAAAACGATCACGTTGCGGTGACCTTTGGCGCCTTCACCTCGGCGTCGCGCAAAGCGGTGCTGCCGGTCTTCGAGCGCAACAAGGGCCTGCTCTACTACCCGACCTTCTATGAAGGCCTGGAAAAATCCCCGGCCATTATCTACACCGGCGCGGAAGCCTCGCAGCAAACCCTGGCAGCCGTGAGCTGGCTGATGGCCAACAAAGGCAAAAGCGTCTATCTGGTCGGCTCCGACTATATCTGGCCGCGCACCACCAACAAGCTGGCGCGCGCCTCGGTGACGAAACAGGGCGGCTCGATCGTCGGTGAAGATTACCTGCCGCTGGGGGCTATCGAATTCTCCTCGGTGATCAACAAGATCAAGGTCGCCAAACCGGACATCGTGCTGTCGACCGTCGTCGGCGGCTCCAACGTCGCATTCTACAAACAGCTCAAGGCTGCCGGGATCGACAGCAGTAATCAGACGCTGATGGCGCTGGCCGTTACCGAGGAAGAGGTCACCGGCATCGGTGCTGAAAACCTCGTCGGCTTCCTGACCTGCATGAGCTACTTCCAGAGCCTGAAAAACCCGGTCAACGAGAAATTCGTGCAGGCCTTCAAAACGCGCTACGGCCAGCAGCGCGTGGTCGGTGACCCGATGGCAGCAGCCTACACAGCCGTGTACCTGTGGAAGAAGGCGGTCGAGAAAGCCGGCAGCTTTGAGGTACCGGCCGTCATTGCCGCGTCCTCGGAACTGACCCTCGACGCCCCCGAAGGCGAGATCAAGGTGCACAAGGACAACCATCACCTTTGGAAACGCGCGCGCATCGGCACGCTCAATGCGCAGGGCCAGGTGGACGTGATCTACGAGTCCGCGCCCATCGAGCCCAACCCGTTTCCGAAACTCTGATACCGGGCCGGGCGCGACTCGCTTCGCGCCCGCTTTCGTCAATGTGCAGCCACAGGTAACGACGGCATGACTCTCGATACGCTGGTAATGCAAGTCTTCAGCGGGTTTTCGCTGTTTTCGGTGCTGGTGCTGATGGCACTCGGGCTGACCATCGTGTTCGGCCTGATGGGCGTGATCAACATGGCCCACGGTGAACTGATGGCGATGGGCTCATACGCGACCTACGTCACTTCAGTGGTGTTTCAGCGCTACTTTCCCGAGCTTATGGGTTGGTACTTCATCATCGGCATCGGGGTGGCCTTCCTGGTGACGTTTGCCTTTGGTTTTCTGCTGGAGCGCTGTTTCATTCGCTTCATGTACAACCGCCCGCTGGACACGCTGCTGGCCACCTGGGGCCTGTCGCTGGTGTTGCAACAACTGTTTCGTCAGGTGTTCGGCCCCAAGGAAGTCAGCGTGCCCACTGTGCAGTGGCTGCAGGGCGCTTGGAAAGTCAGCGAGGGCCTGGAGCTGCCGCTCAACCGGATTTTTATCATCGGCCTGACCTTCGTCATCGCCGCTGCCGTGTTTGTGTTTCTGTACCGCAGCCGCTGGGGCCTGCGCATCCGTGCCGTGACCCAGAACCGGGCGATGGCCGGTGCCGCCGGGATCAGCACGGCGCGGGTCGATTCGGTGACCTTCGCGCTGGGCTGCGGCCTGGCGGGCATCGCCGGCAGTTCGTTCACCATGCTCGCCTCCACCGGTCCGGTGAGCGGCCAGCAGTATCTGGTCGACACCTTCATCGTCGTCGTGTTCGGCGGTGTTGAAAGCTTACTTGGCACGTTCCTGTCGGCCTTCGCCATCGGCCAGACGCAGATCTCGCTGGAATACCTGACCACCGGTTCCATGGCCAAGGCGATCACCTTGCTGGTGGTCATCGTGCTGCTGTTCTTCCGCCCCAACGGCCTGTTCGCCACGAAAGTGAGACGTTGAGATGAACAACATGACTGAAAAGCCGCTGACCGCGACGCCGGTCAAAGCGGGCCGAGCAGGCTGGCTGAGCGCGGGCTGGTTGCCGCTGATCGAGCGTTACAGCCTGATCTGGCTCTCCCTCCTGTTGTTGGTGGTACTGCCGCTGATACTGGGCGACTTCCGTCTCGGGCTGGCGGGCAAATACCTGAGCCTGGCGTTCTGCGCCGTGGGCATGGTGATGATCTGGGGTTACGGCGGCATTCTCAGCCTCGGCCAGGGGATCTTTTTCGGCCTGGGCAGCTACATGATGGCGATGTACTTGAAGCTGGAAGCCACCGCCACCGACGAAGCTGCCAGCGCCCTCGCCGCGTTCTACGGCTCGGCCCTGCCGGACTTCATGATCTGGAACAGCGTCGAAGCCCTGCCTTGGTGGTGGAAGCCATTCGAGTCGGCAACCTTCACTCTGGCTGCAATTCTGATCCTGCCTGCGCTGCTGGCGTTTCTGTTCAGCTACGCCTACTTCAAGAAACGCGTCGGCGGTGTGTACTTCTCGATCATCACCCTGTCGCTGGCCTCGATCATGTCAATCATGATCATCGGCCAGCAGGGCTACACCGGTGGCGTCAACGGCCTGACCGACTTCAAGACCGTGTTCGGCCTGAGCCTGCAAACGCAGCAGACGCCGTGGATTCTCTACCTGATCACCACGCTGTTGCTGCTGGCCAGCGTAGCGATGTGCGGGTTCATCCTGCGCAGCCGCCTGGGCAAGGTGATCGTCGCGATCCGTGACCGCGAAGACCGGGTGCGTTTTTCCGGCTACAACACCGCGCTGTTCAAGGCGTTCATCTTTGCCGTAGCAGCGCTGATCTCGGCGCTGGGTGGCGTGATGTTCACCTTGCAGGTCGGCCTGGCCTCGCCGTCACTGGTGGGCATCATTCCGTCCACCGAAATCGTCATCTACGCCGCGCTGGGCGGTCGTCTGTCCCTGGTCGGTGCGGTGTACGGCACGTTGCTGATCGGCGCGGCCAAAACCTATCTGTCGGAGAACTTCGTGAGTTTCTGGCAATACTTCATCGGCTTTCTGTTCATGGGCGTGGTGCTGTTCCTGCCAACCGGGCTGGCCGGCTTGCTGCAACGCCTGAGCAACAAGGAGGTGCAGTCATGAGCGGGATGTTACTGAGTGTCGAAGACCTGACCGTGTCATTCGACGGCTTCAAGGCGGTCGACAACCTCAACTTCTATGTCGAGGAAAACCAGGTGCATGTGGTGATCGGCCCCAATGGCGCGGGCAAGACCACCCTGCTCGACATGATCTGCGGCAAAACCCGCCCCAGCGCAGGCCGGATTCGTTTCAAGGACCTGCAACTGGAAACCATGATCGAGTACCAGATCACCCGCGCGGGCGTGGGGCGCAAGTTTCAAAACCCGTCGGTGTACGCAGACCTCACCGTGCGTGAAAACCTTGATATTTCTTCGCCGGACAAACGCGGCATCTTCAACTGCCTGTTCGCCGGCAAGAATGCCGCGCTAAACAGCGAGATCGAACAAACCGCCGAGATGATCTTTCTCAAGGACCAGTTAGGGCGCAAGGCCGGGCTGCTGTCCCACGGCCAGAAACAGTGGCTGGAGATCGGCATGCTGCTGATGCAGCGTCCGGAATTACTGTTGCTGGACGAACCGGTGGCCGGCATGAGCGCGGGCGAACGGGAGAAAACCGCCGGGCTGCTCAAACTCATCGCCAAAGGTCGGGCCATGGTGATTATCGAGCACGACATGGAGTTCGTGAAATCGGTGGCCGACAAAGTCACCGTCCTGCATCAGGGCAAGACCCTGGCCTACGGCTCGATGGATCAGGTGCAGAAAGATCCTCGCGTCATCGACGTCTATCTGGGGCACTGAACATGCTGAACGTCTCCAACCTCAACGTGTATTACGGCGACAGCCACGTGTTGCGCGACCTAAGCCTGGACCTTGCGCCAGGCGAATCGCTGGCGATCATGGGTCGCAATGGCATGGGCAAGACCACGCTGTTGCGCAGCCTGGTGGGCATGCTGCCAGCTCGCAGCGGCAGCATCACGCTGGCCGGGCAGGAACTGATCGGCAGCAAGAGCTACGAGCGGGTCGCGGCCGGCGTCGGTTTTGTGCCCCAGGGGCGGATGATATTTCCCTACCTGAGCGTCGAGGAAAACATCCTCTCCGGCATGCAGGGCGCGCCTGCCGCGCCGATTCCCGACTACATCTTCGAATACTTCCCGGTGCTGTTCGAGATGCGCCGACGCAAGGGCGGCAACCTCTCCGGCGGTCAGCAGCAACAGCTGGCCATCGCACGGGCACTGGTTTCCAACCCCAAGGTATTGGTGCTCGACGAACCCACAGAAGGCATTCAGCCATCAATCATCAAGGACATCGCCAAGGCGCTCAACCTGCTGAAAAAGGAACGTGGTTTTTCGCTGATTGTTTCCGAGCAGGTGCTGTCGTTCGCCATGGCCGTGGCAGACCGCTACCTGATCATCGAGAAAGGCGAATTCGTGCACAGCGAAGTCCGCGAAACCGTCGATCGCGAGCGCATTTTGCGCTACCTGACCATCTGAACCGAACACCGGAGCCATCGCCATGCTGATACTCGACCGCATTCTCGGCCAGGCCAGCGACCCTGCCCTCGCCGACCGCCTGCACGACCTGAGCCACGCCGGCCAGGTGGAAACCCTGAGCCTGTCGGGCAGCGACATCCAGCGGCATCGCCTGCGCCTGGCCAGCGACCGGGGCACCGATTGCGCCATCCGCCTGGAGCGCCATCAGCAATTGCGTAACGGCTCGGTGCTGATGCTCGACAGTCAGCGCGCCATCGTTGTGCAGATGCAGGATCAGCACTACCTCGACCTGTTGCCAAGAGACTCGGCGGCGGCGCTGGAACTGGGTTACTTCGCCGGCAACATGCACTGGGCGGTGCGCTTTGCCGGTGACACGTTGCAGATTCCGCTCAATGGGCCTGAAGCGGATTACCTTGAGCGCCTGGCACCGATGCTCGCAGACGGCCGGGTGCGACGCGCATGAACACCTTGAGTAGCCTGCTGCTGGCCCTGCAACAGGCCGACAGTTTCTTTCCCGGCGGCGCAGTGGCGTGGTCTTGGGGGCTGGAAACACTGGTGGCCGACGGACGACTGGGGGCAGGCGAAAGGGTCACCGCGCGACGTCGTCAACGGGCAGTCCGTTTGGACCGCAGCGCCGCAGTGCGCGGTTTTGTCGAAGGCCAGTTGCGCCATCGCTGGCACAGTTTTGACCGGGTGTTTCTGCTCGCGGCATGGAGTGCTGCCGATGACGTTTCTGCGCTGACAAACCTGGACGCGCAAATCGAAGCCCTGACCCTCGCCGAGGAGTTGCGCCAAGGCTCGCGGCGTGTCGGGCAAGCGCTGCTGGGCGTGCATGTCGCGCTGGGTACGCCGGGGGCGGCGGCTTATCAGCAACAGGTGCGGGCAGGCAACACGCCGGGGCATTTGCCGGTGCTGCAAGGCCTGCTCTGGAACCGCTTGGGCATGCACCGTGAACACTGCCAGCTGGCTGCCGCGCACGGTTTGTGTACCGGGCTGGTCAGCGCCGCCGTACGTCTCGGGGTCATGGGCCACATCGATGCACAACGGGTGCTGACCGATATCCAGCCGCTGATCACCGAGCTGCTGGCGCTGGAGCCGCCCGAACCGGAAGACGCCTGCGGCTTCACGCCGATGGCCGAAATCGCCGTTATGCGCCACGAAACCCAGGACCTGCGCCTGTTTGCCAATTGAACCGGGAACCCCGCCATGCTGCTGACCCCAACCGAGCTTGAACGGCTCACGCTGTACACCGCTGCCGAGCTGTCGCGCAAACGCCGTGGCAAGGGCCTGCGCCTGAACTTCCCGGAAGCCTCGGCGCTGATCGCCGACGAAATTCTTGAAGGCGCGCGTGAAGGTCGCAGCGTTGCCGAGCTGATCGGTTTCGGCTCGACGATCCTCAACACCGACGACGTCATGCCGGGGGTCGCCGACCTGCTGCCGGTGCTGCAAGTCGAAGGCACCTTCCCGGACGGCACCAAACTGGTCACCGTGCACCAGCCGATCCGGCCAGGCAAGCTGCCGCTGGCGGCCATGCCGACACCTGGCGAAATACTGTCGCCGAACAGCGATATCCAGCTTAACAACGGCCGACCGATCGCAACCCTGCGCGCGATCAACACCGGCGACCGGCCGGTGCAGATCGGCAGCCACTACCACTTCTTCGAGGTCAACAAGGCGCTGGATTTCCCCCGCGAAACAGCCTTCGGCATGCACCTCGACATTCCCGCCGGCACCGCAGTGCGCTTTGAGCCCGGTGAGTTGCGCGAGGTGCAACTGGTGCAGTTCGGCGGCACCGGCGACATTCACGGCTTCAGCGGCCTGACCAACGGCAACCTGCACGACCCGGCCTGCAAACGCGCAGCGCTGGAGCGTGCCCGCGCCCAACATTTCAAGGGAGCCTGAGGCATGGCGACGATGACCCGCAAGGAATACGCCGCCATGTACGGCCCCACCACGGGCGATGCGGTGCGTCTGGGCGATACCTCGCTGCTGGCCGAGGTCGAATTCGACCACTCGACGCCCGGCGATGAGTGCCTGCACGGCGGCGGCAAGACCCTGCGCGACGGCATGGGACTGATGCCCGGTCATGACAGCGCCGACGGGGCACTCGACATGCTGATCTGCAATGCGCTGATCATCGACCCGGTGATCGGCATCGTCAAAGGCGACATCGGCATCAAGGACGGCAAGATCGTCGCCATCGGCAAGGCCGGCAACCCGCAGATCATGGACGGCGTACACCCGCAACTGATCTGCGGCGTCGCCACCACCGTGCGCGATGCCGAGGGCCTGATCGTCACGCCCGGCGGCATCGACGTGCATGTGCATTTCGATTCGGCTCAGCTTTGCGATCACGCACTGGCGGCGGGCCTGACTACACTGATCGGCGGCTCGCTGGGGCCGATTACCGTGGGTATCGACTGCGGCGGCGAATGGAATGTCGGCAAGATGTTACAGGCCGCCGAAGCGTGGCCGATCAACTTCGGCTTTCTAGGGCGCGGCAATTCCAGCAAGCCCGAATCGCTGCTCGGGCAACTGCGCGGCGGCTGTCTGGGGCTGAAGATTCATGAAGACTGGGGCGCTATGCCGGCGGTTATCGACACCTGCCTGAAAGTCGCCGACGAGTACGATTTTCAGGTCCAGTTGCACACCGACACGCTGAACGAGTCCGGGTTTCTCGAAGACACACTGGCGGCCATCGGCGACCGCACCATCCACATGTATCACACCGAAGGCGCTGGCGGTGGGCATGCGCCGGACATCATCAGCGTGGCCGGCAAAAGCAACTGCATTCCCTCCTCCACCAACCCGACTAACCCTTACACGGTGAACACCTTCGACGAACACCTGGACATGATCATGGTTTGCCACCACCTCAACCCGGACGTGCCGGAAGACGTGGCGTTCGCCGAGTCGCGGGTGCGCCCGCAGACCATCGCCGCCGAAGACATTCTTCACGACACCGGGGCGATTTCGATCCTCGGCTCCGACAGCCAGGGCATGGGGCGCATCAACGAAGTCATCTGCCGCACTTGGCAACTGGCGTCGAAAATGAAGGATCAGCGCGGCCGTCTGCCGGAAGAAACCACGGCACTGGGCGACAACGAACGGATCAAGCGCTATATCGCCAAATACACCATCAACGCTGCGCGGGTGTTCGGCATCGACAGCTACATCGGCTCGCTGGAGCCCGGCAAACTGGCCGATCTGGTGCTGTGGCGCCCGGCGTTCTTTGGCATCAAGCCGGAACTGGTGGTCAAAGGCGGCTTTATTGTGCACGGCGTGATGGGCGATTCTGCGGCCTCGCTGTACACCTGCGAACCCTTGGTGATGCGCCCGCAATGGGGCGCATTCGGTGAAGCGAAACAGGCGCTGTCGGTCAACTTCGTCAACCGCCTGGCCGTCGAGGCCGACACTGCGACCCGGCTGGGGCTCAAGAAAAAGCTGCTGCCTGCGTTCGGCACTCGCACGTTGCGCAAGTCCGACATGCTGCACAACGATGCCTGCCCGGACATCCGCGTCGACCCGCAAACCTTCGATGTGTATGCCGACGGCGAGCGCCTTTATTGCGAGCCGGTCAGCGAAGTGCCCCTCGCGCAGCGCTACATGCTGCGCTGAAACCCTTATCGCACAGGAAACCTGAGCATGAGCTTGCCCTTGAATACACCTGCCCTGCACGCCAACACACAACCCCACCCCGGCGCCGCGCGCGTCGGGATCGGCGGCCCGGTAGGCTCGGGCAAGACCCGTTTGCTGGAGCAACTGATTCCACGTTTTATCGCGCGAGGCATCGAGCTGGCGATCATCACCAATGACCTGGCCACCCGCGAAGACGCCGAGCGCGTGCAGCGCAGCGGTCTGATCGACCCGCAGCGGGTGCGCGCCGTGGAAACCGGTGCCTGCCCGCACACCGCCATCCGCGAAGACCCGACCCTCAACCTGCAAATGGCCGACGAACTTGAAGCACGTTTCGGCAATCTCGACCTGGTGCTGATCGAGTCCGGCGGCGACAACCTGGCGTCGACCTTTTCGCTGGACCTGGTGGACTATTGGATCTTCGTTATCGACGTCGCCGGTGGCGATGACATCCCGCGCAAACGTGGCCCCGGCGTGTTGAACTGTGACCTGCTGGTGGTCAATAAATATGACCTGGCGCCCTACGTCGGCGTCGACCTGCCGCGCATGCGTCGCGAGTCCGCTGAGGCCAGAAACGGCAGACCGGTGCTGTTCACCAACTGCGCCACAGGTGAAGGCGTGGATGAAGTGGTCGAAGCCATCAGCCGCGCCGTACTGTTTGATCGCCCATGAACGCCCACTCGTCGTTACTGCCCATCTGTAAAAAAGCCACGGCACACATTGCCTTTAGCAAAGCGCCTTCGGGCATCAGTTATGTGTCTCGCCAGGAGGTCGGCTACCCTTTCCACCTCGGGCGCACGCTGAAGCTGCCGCAAGACCCGCCCGGCATGGCGGCGATCTATCTGCAGTCGTGTTCTGGCGGCCTGTTTGCCGGGGAAACGCTGCACCTGCAACTGCACGCCGGGCCGCACACGCAGGTGCATGTCAGCACTGGCGCGGCAACGGTCGCGCACAGCATGCTTGAACAACCCGCGCGGCAGACCGTCACGCTGATCGCCGAGGCCGGCGCACTGCTGGAATATTTGCCGATGGCGACCATTCTGTTCCCGCAGGCACGACTGCACAGTGTGGTAAACGTCACGCTGCACCCGAACGCACGGGTGATGCTCTGCGACGCGTTTTGCTTGCACGTCCCGCCAGGCAGCGCAGGATTACCCGGCTTCTATCGCGCCGATCTGCACATACGGTGCCCGGCCGGAACGTTACTGGCGGGTGACCGGCTGGCGTTGACCGGCGCCGACCTGCAACGTCGTTTGCCGGGCGTCAGCGCAGAGCTGCAGGCCTTGGCAACCTTCATGCTGGTGGGTCAGGATTTACCGGTGGATGAGTTGAAACGGGCCTTGCGCGACGCATTGCGCGTCGTTCCCGAGAGTTACTTGGGCGTCAGCGCCCTGCCGAACGATTGCGGCGTGTCGGTACGCATCATGACCGCCGATGCCGTGGCACTGCGCAGCGCCCTGCACCTGGCCTGGGCGTGCGCTCGCCAGCAACTGACCGGTATTGCGCCGCGGGTGCGGCGCAAGTAAAGCTTACTGATAGGGTTCTTTGCATCAATATCCTGTCAGACCCGGATAAAGTTCTGCGCAGCAAGCGGACCGAACGGAAGCGATGCCAGCGGGCCGCCCACATCAAGGGTGCCCAGATCGACCGGAACGAAGCCGGTGTCCTCAATGATCTTGCGCACTTCTGTTTTTGCCGCAGCATCATCACCCGAATAGAAAAGCACGCGCTTGCCGCCCGTTACTTCAGGCGCCGAGAACACATTGGCATCAAGGTGATTGAACGCCTTGACGACCCGCGCGCCCGGAACGAACTGGCGAAAGATTTCGCTTGAATACTTACCATGCAAATCTACCGCCTTGATGCCATAGGCCGCGAGCGGGTTGGTCGGGTCGTTTGCATCAGTGGAGTCTGGATCGATAAATTCCACCGGGTTGGTTGCATCGATCACGATGCGCCCTTCCCAGGCCGGCAGGCTGCTCAATACTTTTTCCGCATCCACCCAGCGCACTGCAGCGAAGACGATATCTGCACGTGCGGCTTCTTCTGCGGTGCCCGCCTTGATGGACCCGCCGAGCTCCCTGACCAGCGAGGCAAGCGACTCCGGGCCGCGACTGTTTGAAATAATGGCCGAAATGCCTTTGCTGGCAAGGATACGAGCAATGCCTGAGCCCAGCGCGCCAGAACCGATAATACCGATAGTCATGATGTGTTCCTGATTGTGTGAAGGGTTGGAAAAGGTAAGTCGTCTTGAAACGAACAGCGTTGTAAGTGAATCCGGGCCGGTACAACCTTTAAGTGACGATATGTTTACGTCACACCGACATTTATGATCAAAACTGTCACCATGTTAACGGGACAGTGAATTTACCAAGTCGCGCCACTTCTGCTGCGATGTCCGCAACCGTCACTTTCGCGAGCTCATCTTCAAGTGCAGTACGAGCGCGACCCAACGTGGGTGCCAGGGCTTCCAGGATGTTGCCCCCGACAGCACATTGTTCGCAGGGCGCCATCCGGTGTGACGAGAACAGCTCGGTATCCTCGACCGCTTCGTAAACGTCCAGCAAGCGTATCTTCTCTGCAGGCCTGGCCAGCAAGGCACCGCCACCAGCACCCAGTTGCGAACGTGTCAGCCCCGCCGTACTCAGCCGGGACAGCAGCCCACGAATCACCACAGCGCCGGTATTTGCCGAATAGGCAAGGTCTTCGGAACGTAGCGGCCTTCCGTCGCTGACGGCCAGAGCGGCCAGCGTATGGACGGCAACCACAAAACGACTACTGGTTGGCATGGTGAGAAATCCGTTAAAGACTTAATGTGTCGACGACATTATTACACTTAATTTTGGCTGTCAACGTTCTGTTTCAGATAGTTTCGGTTTACGTCAGATTGCTGGACGCAATGCTGGGCTGGCAGCGTTAAACGGTGCAGCCCAGTCATTGCTAGACGTTTGCGTTAGCGATAACGCTCAAGCCAGTGAGCGTAAGGCGCAGGCAAGGTCCAGGCCGACTTTTCGACGCCCAGTTCTTTCGCTGCAAAGTACGCCCAATGCGGGTCGGCCAAGTGCGCACGGCCTATCGAAACCAGATCAAGCTGGCCGGATTTAACCGCTTCTTCGGCCAGTTTCGGCTCGCCAAAACCCCAGGCGCTGGTGACCGGAATAGCCGCTTCACGACGCACACGCTCGGCAATCGGCCCCATGAACGCAGGCCCCCACGGGATGTTGGCGTCCGGCGTGCTGAAACCGACGCTGACACTCAACAGGTCCAGACCGCCGGCCTTGAAGCGACGCGCCAGTTCGATCGACTCGGTGAGGGTCTGTTCGTCACGGCCGTCGTATTCGAGCACGCCAAAGCGTGCCGTCAACGGCAGATTTTCTGGCCAGACTTCACGCACTGCCGCCAGCGTTTCAAGCAGGAAACGGCTGCGGTTATCGAAGCTGCCGCCGTACTCGTCGGTACGCTGGTTGGAGTGCTCGGAGAAGAAACTCTGCCCCAGATAACCGTGGGCAAAGTGCAGCTCGATCCACTCAAAGCCGGCATCGCGGGCACGACGGGCAGCATCGACGAAGTTCTGACGAACGCGGGCGATGTCGTCCAGGGTCATGGCGCGCGGCACTTTCGGCAGGTTGGCGCCGAAGGCAATGGCGGACGGAGCGATGGTGTCCCAGCCACGCGAATCGGAAGCGACAATGTGGTCGTCGCCTTCCCATGGGCGGTTGGCGCTGGCCTTGCGGCCTGCGTGGGCGATCTGGATGCCCGGCACGCAACCGGCATCCTTGATGGCTTTGACGATCGGCACGAATGCCTGCGCCTGCTCGTCATTCCAGATACCGGTGCAACCGGGGGTGATACGCCCTTCCGGTGCAACGGCGGTGGCTTCAACCACCAGCAAACCCGCACCACCACGCGCCATGCTGGCCAGGTGAACGTGGTGCCAGTCATTGACGACACCGTCGATTGCCGAGTATTGGCACATCGGTGGAATAGCGATTCGGTTGCGCAGCGTGACGTCTTTCAGTTTGAAGGGTTCGAACAATGCAGACATTGGAAAGCTCCCGTAGGCCAGATGACTTTGGTTTTCAGTTGTTCGATGGTAATCGAACTATGGCAATGAACGGAAGCCCTGATATCATGCACCCCATGCGAACCTTCCAACACCCCGAACCTGAAGACCTCACCCTTGAGCGCCTGTTGTATGCGTTGAGCGACCCTGTACGCATGGGCATCGTGCGCTGCCTGGCAGGTGTGACCGAAGCCACCTGCGGCGAGCTGGACGGTGGCCGACCGAAATCCAGCATGTCCCACCACTTCCGGGTATTGCGCGATGCCGGGCTTGTGCAAACGCGCAACATCGGCACCACACACATGAACTCGCTGCGCACGCAGGTGCTGGAGAGCCGCTTTCCGGGGTTGCTGGCGAGTATTCTGGCGCAACGGTGAAGTCGCAAGGCGTTAGGCCTGTGCCAACCTGCGCTGCCATTGCAATGATTTCGATGCGTTAAGCGAAACTTCTAGCTCAACCCCCTCAACACACCACCCGCCCCAAAGCCTTCTGCCACTCCTGATACACACCCTCCAGATCCCTGCCGGGAACGGGGTCGAAGCGTTCGCGCTGTCTTTCCAGTGCTTGCAGGTCGGCGGCGTCATTCCAGAGGCCGAGGGCTTTGCCTGCCAGGTGTGCCGCGCCCAGTGCCGAGACTTCCGGTGACAGGCTGCGGATGACCGGACGTTGCAGCAGGTCGGCGAGAAATTGCATGAGCCAGCGGTTGCGGGTCGCTCCGCCGTCTACCCAAAGCTCCTTGAGCGGGCTGCCGATGTCGGCCTGCATGGCGTCGAAAACGTCGCGAATCTGATAGCCGATGGACTCCAGAGCCGCACGCATGATGTGTGCGCCAGAACTGCCTTCCGTCAGGCCGCAAATCAGCCCTCGGGCGTCGGCCTGCCAATGTGGCGCGCCCAGGCCGGACAGCGCCGGTACAAAGTAGACGCCGCCATTGTCGGCCAATTGCGCGGCCTGTTCGCTCAGGGCCTCTATGGATTCGCCGGCCACCAGCCGCGCAGCCCATTGCACCGCTGCGCCGGTGTGCACAATGTTGCCTTCCATTGCATAAGTTGACGCTGCGCCATCGTGCCAGGCCAGTGTCGTCGACAGCCCGTGGCGAGAGGCTATGGGTCCTGCCATCGGCGTCATTAATGAAGAACCGGTCCCGAGCGTGGCCTTGACCAGTCCGGGGGCAAAACCGCCCTGCCCGTACAGCGCCGCATGCGAATCGCCAATCATCGACAGAATCGGAATACCGGCGTCGAGCCCGCCGAACGCCGCGGTATGAGCAAACAGGCCGGCACTGGGTTGAATGGTGGCCAGCGCAGCAGCAGGGATCGAAAACAGCTCAAGCAATTGCGGGTCCCAGTCGCAGGTCTGCAGGTTGAACAGTTGAGTACGTGCTGCGTTGGAATAATCGGTTGCAAATGCTTGCCCTGCGCTGAGTTTCCAGAGCAGCCAACTGTCGACTGTCCCCAGACAGATTTCGCCTTCCGCTGCGCGAGCGTGACCGTCGTCCAGATGGTCGAGAATCCAGCGCATCTTGCCTGCGGAAAACATCGGGTCCAGCGCCAGACCGGTTCTGGCCAGAATCATGGCCTCGTGACCTTGCGCATGCAGTTCATTGCACAGCGGCAACGAGCGACGGCACTGCCAACTGATACAGGGCGACAACGGTGCCCCGCTGACCCGGTCCCACGCCACCACCGACTCGCGCTGATTGCTGATGGCCAACGCGCTGATCGGGCGCTGCAGACCAGTCATGCAGTCTGCAATGGCCTCAAGCGTGGCCTGCCAGATCAGCAGCGGGTCCTGCTCCGAGTAACCGGCTTGCGGGTGGCTGATACTCAAGGGCCGCGAGCCACGAGCGACGACTTGCCCTTGTTCGTTGACAAGCACGGCCTTGGCGTTGCTGGTGCCTTCATCGATGGCCAGAATCAGCGGAGAGTGTTGATTCATGCTCTGGATACTCGACATGCAGAAATGCCCCTAACGCAAACGTGCAGCAGCCGCGACAATGCCGTCCGCATCGATACCATGCAAGGCACGCGTCGGCTCACGGGCACCCGCTGCTGCGTATTCGCCATCACCAATGCCGAGGCGAATCAGGGTAATGCCAAGTGCATTCTCGGCCAGCAATTCGGCCACCAGGCTGCCAAGCCCGCCGTTGATATTATGTTCCTCAACAGTAATCACCCCGCGACTGCCGCTCAGGGCGCTGAGCAGCGCATCACGCTGCAGCGGGCGAATCGAAGACAGGTTGATGACCTGCGCGTCGAGCCCCTGCTCCGCCAGCTGCGCCGCAGCGTCGACCGCCTCGTGCACCACCGAACCCAGTGCGACGATGGTCAGGTCTGAACCCTGGCGCAGAATATCCACGTTTCCCGGTACGAAGCGATAGCCGGGGTCATGCAGTTCACGCAACGGCTTACCGTCGAGGCGGATGTACACCGGGCCGTGATAACGCAGGGCGTAATCGATGATCTGCCGGCACTCCAGCGGGTCGGACGGGGCGAAAATCTGCACGTTGCCAAAGCCGCGCATGACCGAAATGTCGTCCAGACAATGATGGGTACTCGCCAACGGCCCGTAGCTGGTGCCCGCATTGAGGCCGAACATTTTCACGTTGGCCTGGTTGTAACAGACATCGACCTTGACCTGCTCGTTGGCCCTGGAAATCAGGAACGGCGCAGCGTTGCAGGTGGCGGCGATCTTGCCGCCCAGCGCCAGGCCCGCAGACACACTGACCAGCGACTGCTCGGCGATGCCGACGTTGATCACGCGCTCCGGGAAGCGCTGCATGAAGGGGCCGATCTTGGCGGTGGACGTCGAATCGCTGACCACCGGCACCAGGTCGAGGCCTTCGTCAACGGCCGCGATGAACGCGTCCACCATCACGCTGGCAAAATGCTCACTCGACATGATTCAACTCCTCCAGTGCTGCGCTGACTTCATCACCTTTCGGCACCCGGTGGTGCCATTCAGGCCGCCCTTCGATAAATGACACGCCCCTGCCTTTGATGGTGTGGGCGATCAGCACCTGAGGCGCGCCTTTGCGCAGTTGCATGTGTTCCAGCGCCGTCACCAGTTGGCCGACATCGTTGCCATCGCACTCGCTGACCTTGAAACCAAACGCCGCCCATTTCGCATCCAGTGGGTCCAGCGGCATGATCTCTGCCGTCAGACCGGCCAGCTGCAGTTTGTTTTTGTCGACGATCACAAACAGGTTGTCCAGGCCGTACTTGGCGGCTGCCATTGCCGCCTCCCAGTTCGAGCCTTCCGCCAGTTCGCCATCGCCGGTCAGCACGTAAATGCGCTTGTTGCTCCCGGACATTTTCGCCGCCAGCGCCAGGCCCACCGCAACCGGCAGACCGTGCCCCAGCGCACCGGTATTGAGCTCGATACCCGGCGTTTTTTGCCGCACCGGGTGGCCCGGCAGGCGCGAGTTGAAATGCTGATATTCAGGCAGCCACGCTTCGGGGATATACCCGGCCTGGGCCAGACAGCAATACAAGCCGCCGACGCCGTGGCCTTTGCTCTGGATGTAGATATCCCGCGCCGGGTCTTCGATGCGCTCGGGGCTGATGTCGAGAATACGGAAATACAGCGTGGCCAGAATGTCGGTTTCCGAAAGGTCGGCACCCGTGTGCCCTCCCGCAGGCGATCCGGCGTTCAGGGTGATGACATTGCGCCTGATCAGGCGTGCCTGTTCTTTGATCTGCTGGGCATCGTAGCGGAAGGCATTCATGGAGCGGCTCCTGTGGGGCTGGCCACGCGGCGAATATTTATTGTTCTGGAAAGCACCTGAATATTTATTCAGTACTGACAATATATTTATATTTAGACGCCGATCGCTCAACAGGTCAAGCAGGCGCGCGCCTGAAAAATCAAAAACCACCGAATAAGTTTTTTGCCGATGGCATTTTAATCAGAGGCGCGAGGCTCTGCCTTGCGGCTCGCAGGGACGATTGAGGCGTGTTTATGAGGATCGAAGAAAATTAAACCGCTTGACTTTGCTCGGCCGGAGACGGAACCTGAATTAACAGTCAGGCATGCATATATATTCAAGCAGCCAGAATGAACTCCAACAAAAATAAATCCGGAGAACCCCATGGACGCCAAAGCCCCTGTTCATCAGGCCGCCGCAAAACCGTCAGGCTGTGTGTGGTTGCTCAAGCTGCTGCCCAATAATATCGGTGGGCCATTGATTGGCCTGGCCCTGCTGTTAGTCGTCTTTTCTTTCAGCTCCGAATTCTTCTTCACCCTGCGCAACGGCCTGAACATTCTTGATCAGGTAACAGTGCTGGGCATTCTCGCCATCGGCATGACAGCGGTGATCGTCATCGGCGGCATTGACCTGTCTGTCGGTTCGGTACTGGCGTTTTCGATGATGATGCTCGGCTGGCTGTATCAGGATCAAGGCCTGGCGCTTGGCCTGGCGATCCCGGTAGCAATAGCAACTGGCATGCTCGCCGGGCTGGTGTCCGGCTTGTTGATTACCTACGCCAGACTGCCTGCTTTCATCGCCACGCTGACCATGATGTCGGTCGCCCGCGGCCTGGCAAACATTCTCACCGAGGGCCGGCAGATCGTCGGTTATCCGGAGTGGTTCACCAGCCTGGCCACGGTTCGTCATTTCGGCTTCTTATCGGCTACGGTCGGGCTGTTTCTGGTCATGCTGGTGGTGGCCTGGGTGTTCCTGCGCTTTCGGGCCGGTGGTCGCAACCTGTATGCCATTGGCGGCAGCCCCGAAGTGGCGCGGCTTTCGGGGATCAAGGTGCGCGCCATCACCTTGTGGGTGTACGCCATCAGCGGTGCGCTGGCCGGTATAGCCGCTGTGACCATGGCCGCCCGCCTCGACTCCTCACAACCCAGCGCCGGGCTGACGCTGGAACTGGACGCCATCGCCGCAGTGGTGATCGGCGGTGCCAGCCTCAGCGGCGGTGTCGGCAGCGTCGGCGGCACGCTGGTCGGTGTGCTGATCATCGGCGTGCTGCGTAACGGCCTCAACCTGCTCGGTGTGTCGCCCTTCATTCAACAGGTGGTCATAGGCGTAGTGATTGCCCTTGCCGTGACCATCGATACCTTGCGTCGCCGTTCCAACAGTGCTCATTAAGAAGCTGTGCCGTTTTGCGCTTGACCGATGCTGACATCCCCAACAATAAAATCAGGAGTCACCGCCATGTTCATGACCAAAAAACTGCTGCTCGCCACGGCTCTGGCCGCCGCCACCCTCACCACCGCAGGCTCGACCTGGGCCAAAGAGCTGACCATCGGCCTGGCCGTGGCCAATCTGCAGGCTGACTTCTTCAACCAGATCAAACAGTCGGTCGAAGCCGAAGGCAAAGCCCGCGGGGTGAAGATCATCACCGTTGACGCACAGGGCAATTCCTCGACTCAGGTCAGCCAGATCGAAGACCTGATCACCCGCCAGATTGACGCACTGATCTACATTCCAGCAGGCGCCACTGCCGCTGGTGTGCCGGTCAAAGCCGCCAAGGCTGCGGGAATCCCGGTGATTGCAGTGGACCGCAACGCGCCTGACGCACCCGGCGATACATTCATTGCCAGCGACAGCGTGGCAGGCGCCAAAGCTCTTGCCGAGTACGTTGGCAAGGTGACTGAGGGCAAAGGCCGCATCGCGATTCTTCAGGGCCAACTGGGCACCACCCCTGAAAACGACCGGGCGAAAGGCTTTCAGGAAGGCTTGAAAGGCTTTCCCGGCCTGAAAGTCGTGGCTGAACAGCCTGCCGAGTGGGCGCAGGACAAAGGCTTTGCAGTCGCTCAGGACCTGTTGCAGCGTGACCCGAACATCACCGTATTCTTTGGCCGCGCCGATGCGATGGCCCTCGGTGCAGCCCAGGCGGTAAAAGTCGCCAACCTGTCACAACCCGTGGTGGTGGTCGGTTTCGATGGCGACGTGGCAGGCCTCAAAGCGGTGGCCAGCGGCGTGCTGCAAGCGACCATGACCCAGCAGACGCAGAAAATGGGCCGCATGGCCGTCGCCTCTGCGCTGGACCTCAAGGCTGGCAAAGCCGTACCCAAGGAACAACTCCTCGAAACCGTGCTGACTACTAAAGACAACGTCGCGCCTTTCCTGCAACAGCATCCTTGAGCCAGGGAGTTCGCCATGCACGCTGTTCTGGATAACCCGACGCCTCACAACCCTGAGGTCACCCCTGCGGCGGTGCTGTGCCTGCGCAACATCGGCAAGTCCTACGGCCCGGTGCAGGTGCTTTCGCAGATCAACGTCGATGTGCGGCCGGGCGAAGTGCTCGCCCTGCTCGGCGAAAACGGCGCAGGCAAATCGACCCTGTCGTCGATTATCGCGGGCCTGGTGCAGCCTGAGGCGGGAGGCTCCATGAGCTGGCTCGGCGAGGATTACGCGCCCGCCTCACCGGGCGCGGCGCTGGGTGCCGGTATCGGCCTGATTCATCAGGAAATCCGCCTGCTGGCGCAGTTGTCGATTGCCGAGAACATCTTTGTCGGGCGGCTGCCGATGCGCCACGGCAAGGTTGACCGGGACTACATGCAAGCGCAGGCGCAAAAACAGCTGGAACGCCTCGGCCTGAATGTGCCGGCTTCGCGCAAGGTCGAGGGTTTGAGCGTCGCCGCGCAGCAACTGGTCGAGATCGCCAAAGCCCTTACCCTGAACGCACGCCTGCTGATTCTCGACGAACCCACGGCGGCCCTTGGCGGTGAAGAAACCGAGCTGCTGTTTCAGCAGGTCGAGCGCCTCAAGGCCGAAGGCGTGTCGTTCATTTACATCAGCCATCGTCTGGAGGAAATCGCGCGGATCGCCGACCGTATTCTGGTCCTGCGCGACGGCCGACAGATCGCGCTGCACGCCACGGCTCAAGTGCCGGTGCGTGAACTGGTCGAGCAGATGGTCGGGCGTAGCCTTGAACGTATCTTCCCTGCCCTGCAAGCACCGCAGGAGCGGGTGATGCTGCAGGTCAAAGACCTCACCTGCCGCGAGTTCGCCTTGCACGGTATCGACTTCAGCGTACGCGCCGGTGAAGTGTTCGGCATCGCCGGAGTGGTCGGCGCAGGCCGTACCGAGCTGATCCGGGTAATTGCCGGTGCGGCCCAGGATATTCAGGGCCACATGCAACTGGATGGCGAAACCGTTCACCTGCGCTCGCCCTCGCAAGCCATTCAAGCGGGCGTGGTGCTGGTACCGGAAGACCGCAAACAACAGGGCGTGGTGGTCGAGCATCGGATTGAAGACAACCTGGTCTACGGCAACACCGACCTGCTACACAGCGGTAACTGGGTGTTGCCAAAAGGCCTGCACGAATTCGCTCGCAACGCTATTTCGCGCCTCGGCGTAAAAGGTGCGCCCGAGCAGCGCATCGACAGCCTGTCCGGTGGCAACCAGCAAAAAGTCATCATCGCCAAATGGCTGGCCCGTAACCCCAAGGTGTTCATTCTCGACGAGCCGACCCGAGGCATCGACGTCGGTGCGCGGGCGGCGATCTACGAGGTGATCGCCGAGCTGGCAGCCACCGGCATGGCCGTGATCGTGGTCAGTTCCGACCTCGACGAAGTGCTGGGCCTGTCGCACCGGGTCATGGTCATGAGCCGTGGCAGGCAGATGGGCATCCTTGAACGTGGCGAAGCGACACCGGTGTCCGTCATGGAAATGGCCACCGCCTGAGTGCAAACACACTGATTACGTGGAGAGCGACATGCAACTTTTTCGACTTGATGGTCAGGTGGCCTTTGTGACCGGCGCCGGCAGCGGCATTGGCCAGGCCATTGCTGTAGGCCTTGCCGAGGCCGGGGCGGACGTGGCGTGCTTTGACTTGCCGGGCAGCACAGGCATCGACAGCACCGTAGAGCGCATCAACGCACTGGGCCGACGCGCCCTTGCCCTGCAAGGCACGGTCACCGGCCGCGCGACGCTGGATGCCGCCATCGCGCGCACCGAAACCGAACTGGGCGCGCTCAGCGTCGCCGTCAACTGCGCCGGCATCGCCAACGCCCAGGCTGCCGAAGAACTGGAGTTGCAACGCTGGCAGACCATGCTCGACATCAACCTCACCGGCATCTTTCTCAGTTGCCAGGCCCAGGCAGCGGTCATGCTGCCACGCGGCAAAGGCGCCATCGTCAACATCGCCTCGATGTCCGGCAGCATCGTCAATCGCGGGCTGCTGCAAGCGCACTACAACGCCTCGAAAGCCGGCGTCATCCACCTGAGCAAAAGCCTGGCGATGGAGTGGGCGAACAAGGGCTTGCGGGTCAACTGCATCAGCCCCGGCTACACCGCCACCCCCATGAATTCACGCCCGGAAGTGGCCGAGCAAGTGAAGATATTCGAGCAGACCACGCCCATGGGGCGTATGGCCAGCGTGGACGAAATGGTCGGCCCGGCGGTCTTTCTGGTCAGTCAGGCGTCATCGTTCTGTACCGGCGTCGACCTGCTGGTGGACGGCGGCTTTGTCTGCTGGTGAGCCCGCCCTGCCCATCACTGGAGCACACCCATGTATCAACGTTTTAGTGGTAAAACCGTGGTTATCACCGGCGCGTGCCGAGGCATCGGCGCAGGCATTGCCGAGCGCTTCGCTCAGGAAGGCGCCAATCTGGTGCTGGCTTCCAACGACCTCGAACGTGTGACGTTCACCTCCGAGCAACTGGCCAGCGGATACTCGGTCAACAGCCTGGCACTTGGCATCGACGTCACCGACGAGGCCGACATACAGCGCCTGTACCAGAGCGCCCACGAGCGCTTCGGCAGCATCGATGTGTCGGTGCAAAACGCCGGCATCATCACCATCGACCATTGCGAAAGCATGCCCCGCGCAGACTTCGACAAGGTCCTGCAGGTCAACACCACCGGCGTCTGGCTCGGCTGCCGGGAAGCCGCCCGCTATATGGTCAAACAAGGCAGCGGGCGGTTGATCAACACCTCGTCAGGCCAAGGCCGCCAAGGCTTCATCTACACTCCCCATTACGCCGCGAGCAAGATGGGCGTGATCGGCATCACCCAAAGCCTTGCGCTGGAATTGGCGCGGCACAACATCACGGTGAATGCCTTCTGCCCCGGCATCATCGAAAGTGAAATGTGGGACTACAACGACCGTGTCTGGGGCGAAATCCTCGGCACAGAAGAAAAACGCTACGCCAAGGGCGAACTGATGGCCGAGTGGGTCCGCAACATACCCATGCGCCGCGCCGGCAAACCCTCGGACGTGGCCGGGCTGGTCGCCTTTCTGGCCTCGGACGACGCCGCCTACCTGACCGGCCAGGCGATCAACATCGACGGCGGGCTGATCATGTCCTGACCGCGATGGCAGGCACGACCCGCTGCCAGTTTGGTATCCTCGCCGCCACTTTGGATATCGCTATCATTTTTTGGGGCCTGCATGAGCCAGATCGAAGAACAACGGCTGATGAGCAAGATCGCCAGCCTCTACTATGAAGAAGGACTCAAACAGTCCGAGATTTCCACGCGACTCGATCTTTCACAATCCTTCATCAGCCGCGCCCTGCGCCGCGCCTTGCAGGAAGGCGTGGTGAAAATCACCGTCATGCGCCCGCAGGGCCTGCACCTGGAACTCGAAAGCCGGCTACAAAGCATGTACGGCATACGCCAGGTGATCGTCGTCGAAGCCACCGAGCCGGACGACGAAGAAAGCATCAAACAAGCCATCGGCTCCGCCGCCGCGCACTACCTGGAAACCAGCCTCAGCGCCCAGGACCACATCGGCATCTCCTCCTGGAGCAGCACCATCCGCGCGATGGTCAGCCACATGCACCCCCAGCCGGGCAAACAGAGCGCCCAGGAAGTCGTGCAACTGCTCGGCGGCGTCGGCAACAAAGGCGCTTTCGAAGCCACCCTGCTGACCCAACGCCTCGCCACCCTGCTCAACTGCCCCGCCTTCCTCCTGCCGTCGCAGAGCATCGAACAGTCGGTGGAAAGCAAACAACGCATCGTCGAAATGGAAGAAGTCAAAGAAGTCCTCCACCGCTTCGACAGCATCACCCTCGCCATCGTCGGCATCGGCGAACTCGAACCCTCACAACTGCTGCGCAACAGCGGCAACTACTACACCGAAGACATGCTGCGCGTGCTCGCTGAGCGTGGGGCGGTCGGGGATATCTGCCTGCGGTACTTTGATGCGCAGGGGAAACCGGTGCTTGAGGAGGATGAGGAGTTTGTGGTGTCGATGGGGTTGGGTAAGTTGCGGTCGATTAATCGGGTGTTGGGGTTGGCTGGAGGGTTAAGGAAGGTGCAGGCGATTAAGGGCGCGCTGTTGGGGGGGTATCTGGATGTGTTGATTACGGATGTGGGGACTGCGCGGGGGTTGGGGGGATGATCAGAATGAGTTGGTCGAGGATGTAAATGACAAGGGACTGCAAAGCCGTCGGGTGGAGATTCTGAAGCTCAACGACCCGCGCCAGGTTAGTCCATTATGACCTGAATCTCGTACCCCTTCCCCGAGGTCCGCTCTTCTCGAACAACTTCAACCGCTCCGCTACCTACATTCACCTTGGCGCTAAGCCCCCAGTCAATTGCGGTGACTATGGATTTAGGCAGCTTCGCGCCGAGATATCTCAGCGTAAGCTTCTCTGACGCTGAGATGAGTGCTTTAGTAGCAGCTCCTGACGCGATTGCGGAGTCAGCGTCGCTTGACGGGATACAGTTTAAGAATTTTTTGCTCCCTATAACGAAGAGCGTGGTGTTTACCATGCAAAGCTCGCCAACCAGTAAAGAGGTTGAAGTAGCGACTGCCCAGGGGCGGTGGTAACTCGTTGTTATAAGCCGGTTTGGTATACCCCTTAACTCCGGCTTTCAGTTTCTGGCCCGGACAAAAGGTCAACCTTCCAAAATACGAGCCGGGTCAGTGACTTGAAGGAAACCCGTCACTAAGTTTAATTCTTATATCTCTAAAATCTCCATTCGAGCTAACGCTCATTCCATATCGGTCCATTTCGTGTCGCGGGCTCAGCTATTGTCCACATACGAAGTGCAAAGCAAGCTGAAAACCGCCGAACAATACTACTGCACCCGTTGATGGCGGCTCAAGCAAGAGTGACCTCAGTTTGTAGGCAAAGTTTTTGCGTAAATTAGTCTAAGATCTCAGGCCTAAAATAAAACAATCGCAAAAAAAATAGATACCTTAAGTGCAATTAAAAACCTACGAATAGTTATTGCCTTTATTTGAGCTTCAAAACTCAAAAAACAACGACGATTTGTCGTACTGACGACACCAGCAAATACTAACGCCGTAGAGAGGCCAGTAATAGAAATACTGCAAAAAACTTACGTACGAGTAGACCTTGAACACCACCCAAAAAAGGAATTTATTCATGACCGCCACACCAACCAACGAGAACAACTTCAGTATAGATGTTCCCACCATAGGCTCCATTATATATATATCGCGCCCTGAATTTCTTGGAAAAGGTGATAAAAATTCAACTGTAGTCATCAAGCTAAGCACTGACAACACAGTCGTTTTAGACAAGGAAGTAACTGTAAATAAAGACGGCCACTGGTTATTGAAAATAGAAAAAGACTTGGCGCCGGGAAATTATAAAATTGCAGGGATGCAGAAGGGCAATACAAACAGCGCCCCACCTGGCGTTGCGCCAACAACATTCACGGTAATGACAGCGTGGGGAAAATACCTGCCGGGTAATGGCAAGCGTGAGCTATTGTCCCTTGAAACCCGAGCCGACAACTCCGTCCCTGCCGACGAAACTATTTATCGCTGGGTAAAAACAGACAAGGCCTTCTCCGCAAAAGATTTAGGCGATATTTATTATGACCAGAGCGAAAATAAATTTGAACACCCAGCTATTGTACCGGAGCGTCTTCATTTTATCTCTGAACTTCCGGAGCCGAAAGAAAAAGAAGACGAATTTGTTCCGGATCAGGTAATCAAGGTAAAAATGGACACAAGATCAACCATCAGAACCGACTATAGCAACTTTAGTTTTACTGAAGCCATCAAAACCTTGGGAGTGGCTCTCAAAGACCCTTTTGGAGATTTATTTCAACAAATTGCATTGATAACTGATCAATCAGAGGAAGCCACAAAAAAGATGAAAGCCGCCGGCAGCCTGATATCGCAAGCCGTTCAAATGATTGGTGGAAAGAGAGCAAGTATCATGAATGCGGCGGGAGTTGCCCTGAGCCAATTTGCTAAAATCCTTGAAAAAAAACCAATAGAATTAAGCGATGTAACTGAGTTCTTAACTGCAATGAAGCCTTTTACTACGCCCGAAGGGAAATTAGTAGAAAATGCATTCGGAGAGAGCTCAGAGCTTCCGACTGAACCCGCCCAGCCAAGCAAACAAGAAGTTATTCCTACGTGGACGAATGAAGGCAGGTTTGTTGCCGAACCTGAAGAGATATCAGGAGGATTAAAATGGTCTAAAAATGACATCTATGAAAATTCAAAAGGGGATACTTTTGTTAAAGTTGACGGAAAATATTGCAGGATGAATGGTTTATATCCAGATGGAGCGCCAGTATTAATTGATAAAAACTTTAAGGCTATCACTACCGAGATCCCGAAAATAGTTCGTGCTGTCAACGGAGATTATACGACACTCAGACTTAAAGGAGGGGTAGGCACAACAACACTCGGTGCTGAGAGTGATTACAAGGTACCTTTCGACTGGCAGTTACACGCTGACAGAAATTGGTTAGGATCTGGGGAATTAACATCATCGAAATACATTGACTTTAATCTTGTACCATACGATAGACCCTTGACATTTACTTTCATAGAGGGCACTGACAGTGCCTCTACCACAGCAGGAAAAACGCTCCTCGAACCAGGAATATATGAATTTACCGTATCTAACAATACAGCCACCCCCCCTAGGAGTGTACCAAATCGCCAGGCTATAAGCTTTACTACAATCGAGCTAGCTTCACCTGATGCACCCTTTCCGTCTCCATCACCTGTTAAGGCCTATTGGGTACCACAAGGTAAGTTTATGGACATACCCATTAAACCCGGAGAAAATGATCCACAGGTAGTTTTCACCCCAGACTTCACAGGGTGTCACTTTGTAGCGGACAAGCTTGACACTAAATTTCGAATTTATCATGTTGAGGGAGGTCGTATCGAACAGCAATATGAGAATCTCACAGAACACGGCGAAGGTCAGGCGGCAAGATTTACAAGTAACGATTACAAGGTAAAAATCGAAGAACCTGGGCCATCCAGAAACCCTGAAACGCCACAGGTAACGAAGTATAATCATGGTGCATTTATGTACATGAAATACGATAGAAAAGAAAATAGTTGGTTTATGCAAATGATAAAGCAAACTAACCCGCCAAAAATATCAAAACATATTAATGGAACAGTTCTTGGAACGGTTCATTTTGCCCTCCACAAGCCCAGAGTCCTAGGCGGATGGATTAACTATCTCTCTAAATAAACGTTTTAGCGATAAATAATAGCTAATCGTACATGCTACCTGCTTAATTTACTTTAAATCAAACTTATTGCATCGCCTGACAATCAGGGACAAGTGCCAAGATAACAGTCGAATACAAGCTTGACTCTCCATTGCCTATCACAAGGAAGCCGACCCCAAAGGGTCGGCAGCGATGTGCCAAGTACGACTAGCTCGGCTTTCCATATCCACCACAATCTCACTTAGTTCAAAATGATTACCTGACTTACCGCGACATTTTTGGCGAGCGGTTTCACGGCAACAAGACTAATAACTTTTAACGAAGAGGCATGCAGCAACTACCCTTGAGTTTGGCAAGCTCGATTGAGCGGTAGGTTTAATCTTCTACTTATCTTACGCTCTCCACATCGCGATTAAAGATGATCACGCATCCATTTCTGTAGCTGAACAATCCTCAGTGTTAACATGGACTGATCCGTCACTTTAATAGGCTTTGCCTATCTAAATTCTTTCTGTTTTCTGTGAATTCAACGCCTATCAGTCACTCGTTTTCAACTACTTGGGCCTTGTGACGCACTCAGCCGCCGTTACGAAGCCAGCTTTATCAAGCGGTCCAGTACCACACTCCCCCTGCGACAGCGCTCGCCGGTGTCTAGGCGGTGTCTAGGCGGTCTAGGCGGTCTAGGCGGTCTAGCGACCAGAACTACTATCCCTGCCCTATGAGTCAAGCTCCAGATGTAAGGTAGCTAAATGGAGAAGCGTCAAACACATGTCTGTGACCGACTCACGCGCACCAGAGTCCGTGATCATAAAGAAGAGGTGAACATCAGTGAAAAACCGAATTCACTTGAAACTCGCCAAGGCAGAAATGAAAAAGCCACCCGAAGGTGGCTAAGTCATTGAAAAATATGGTCGGGACGGAGTGATTCGAACACTCGACCCCTAGCACCCCATGCTAGTGCGCTACCGGACTGCGCTACGCCCCGACTAGGCGTGTATCTGTTTTGCAACCTGCGAAAACGTTGAGAAATATACCCTAAGCATTTGAATTTTGGAAGTATCTTGCTCGATTAAGCCTTGAGCATGACCAGTACGTCTTCCAGTTCGGCGATCATCTCCCGAATCATCTGCTTGTACTGCTGGGTATCGTCCTTCGGTTCGCCGGCGGTGAGGCGCAAGCGGGCTCCACCGATGGTGAAGCCCTGATCGTAGAGCAAACCGCGGATCTGGCGGATCATCAGCACGTCGAGGCGCTGATAATACCGGCGGTTTCCGCGTCGCTTGACGGGGTTGAGCTGAGGAAATTCCTGTTCCCAATAACGCAGAACGTGCGGTTTTACCGCGCAGAGCTCGCTGACCTCACCGATGGTGAAGTAGCGTTTGCCAGGGATCGGCGGTAGCTCGTCGTTATGACTTGGTTCCAGCATATGCCTCAACTCGGGCTTTCAACTTCTGCCCTGGACGAAAGGTGACCACACGGCGCGCCGTGATCGGGATCTCTTCTCCGGTCTTGGGATTTCTCCCAGGCCGTTGGCGCTTGTCTCGCAAGTCGAAATTGCCGAAACCTGACAACTTCACCTGCTCGTTATCTTCCAGAGCGTGCCTGATTTCTTCAAAAAACAGTTCGACCAATTCCTTGGCTTCCCGTTTATTCAGGCCCAGCTCTTCGTACAGACGTTCGGCCATCTCAGCTTTCGTCAGAGCCCCCATACGCTACTTCCTTAACGTGGCGTTTAACCTCTCCTCCAGCGAGGTGAGGATAGCAAGTGTCGTTGCGTTTACCTCATCGTCATTAAGAGTGCGCGATGGATGCTGCCAGGTCAAGCCGACTGCAAGGCTTTTTCTATGTGGATCAATGCCTTTACCCTGGTAAACATCAAATAACCTGAGGTCCGTGAGCCACTCGCCTGCATTTTCACGGATTACGTCCAGAACCGCACTGGCGGAAACGTCGCGATCGGCAAGCAGCGCCAGGTCGCGGCGCACTTCAGGGAAGCGTGACAGCTCGTGGAATTTCGGCAAGCGGCCTGTGGCAACCTCGGCCAGCACCAGCTCGAAAACGAACACCGGACGATCCAGCCCCAGGTTTTTTGACAACTCCGGATGGATGGCACCCAGGAAGCCGACTTCACGACCGTCGCGCAAAATGCGCGCAGTCTGGCCAGGATGCAAAGCCGGGTGCTGACCCGGCGCGAACGTAAACTCACCCAGCGCACCGGCAAAACCCAGAACCGCTTCGACATCGGCTTTGACGTCGAAGAAATCGACCGCATCGCGACCTTGCGCCCAACCTTCCGGCAGACGGCTGCCACATACCACACCGGCCAGCATCGGCTCTTGCTTCAAGCCGTCAAGCTGACCGACGAAGCGCAGGCCGCTTTCGAACATGCGGACGCGGTCCTGCTGGCGGTTGAGGTTGTGCTGCAGCGCTTTGACCAGACCCGGCCACAACGAGGCGCGCATGGCGGCCATGTCGTTGGAGATCGGGTTGGCCAGCAACAGTGGCTTGACGCCCGGCGAGAACAGCTCGAACCACTTGGGGTCGATGAAGCTGTAGGTGATCGCTTCCTGATAACCACGCGCAACCAGCAGACGACGCAGCTCGGGCAGATCGCCTTTGGCTTCGGCATTAGCCTGCGGGGCCAAACGGGCTTGCGGGTAACGAACCGGCAGGCGGTTGTAGCCGTAAAGACGTGCCAGCTCTTCGATCAGATCGACTTCAAGGCTGATGTCGAAACGATGACTTGGCACGTCTACACGCCACTGGCCGTCAGCTTCGGCAGACACTGTCAGGCCAAGATCGGTCAGCAGGCGCTCGATCTCGGCGTTTTCGATGACCAGACCGAGCATTTGCTCGACACGGCTGGCACGCAGCGTGACCGGCGCAATCGACGGCAGGTGCTGTTCGCTGACCACTTCGATCACAGGACCGGCTTCGCCACCGGTGATGTCCAGCAACAAGCCAGTGGCCCGCTCCATTGCTTCACGGGCCAGTTGCCAGTCAACACCACGTTCATAGCGGTGCGAGGCATCGGTGTGCAGGCCGTAGGAGCGCGCCTTGCCCGCCACCGAAATGGTGTCGAAGAACGCGCTTTCAAGGAAGATGTCGCGAGTACCGGCCGTTACGCCACTGTGCTCGCCGCCCATCACGCCGGCGATTGCCAGTGCGCGCTGGTGGTCGGCGATGACCAGAGTGTCGGCACGCAGGCTGACTTCCTGGCCGTCGAGAAGAACGAGCTTCTCGCCCTCCTCGGCCATGCGTACGCGGATCCCGCCGTTGATTTCAGCCAGGTCGAACGCATGCAGAGGCTGGCCCAGCTCGAGCATCACGTAGTTGGTGATGTCGACAGCGGCATCGATGCTGCGCACATCGGAACGACGCAGGCGCTCGACCATCCACAGCGGGGTCGGACGCGACAGGTCGACATTGCGAATCACGCGGCCGAGGTAGCGCGGGCAGGCAGCTGGCGCCAGCACTTCAACCGGACGCACTTCATCGTGTACAGCGCTGACAGCAGCGATTTGCGGGCGGGTGACGTCGGCGGCGTACAGCGCGCCGACTTCACGTGCCAGACCGGCAACAGACAGGCAATCGCCACGGTTCGGGGTCAGGTCGACCTCGATGCTGGCGTCGTCCAGGCCCAGGTAGACACGAATGTCCTGACCGACCGGCGCATCAGCCGCCAGCTCCATCAGGCCATCATTGCCTTCACCGGCCTGCAATTCGGCAGCGGAACACAGCATGCCGTTGGACTCGACGCCGCGCAGCTTGGCCTTCTTGATCTTGAAGTCGCCCGGCAGCTCGGCACCGATCATGGCGAACGGAATTTTCAGGCCCGGGCGCACGTTTGGCGCACCGCAGACGACCTGAAAGGTTTCGCTGCCATTGCTGACCTGGCACACACGCAACTTGTCGGCATCAGGGTGTTGCTCGGTGCTCAGCACCTCGCCCACCACGACACCGGTGAAAACGCCGGCGGCCAGCGTCACGCTGTCAACCTCAAGACCGGCCATCGACAGACGAGCAACCAGCTCGTCGCGGGAAACCTGCGGGCTTACCCAGCCGCGCAGCCATTGTTCACTGAATTTCATCCTGCTCTCCTGAAAGGTTCGTTACGACTTAGCGAAATTGCGCGAGGAACCGCAAATCGTTGTCGAAGAACAGGCGCAAATCATTGACGCCGTAACGCAGCATGGCCAGACGTTCTACGCCCATGCCGAACGCGAAGCCCTGAAACTCTTCAGGGTCGATGCCGGACATGCGCAGCACGTTCGGGTGAACCATGCCGCACCCCATGACTTCCAGCCAACCGGTCTGTTTGCAGACGCGGCAGCCTTTGCCACTGCACATCACGCATTCCATATCCACTTCCGCTGAAGGCTCGGTGAACGGGAAATACGAAGGACGGAAGCGCACAGCCAGCTCTTTCTCGAAGAACACCCGCAGGAACTCTTCGATGGTGCCTTTCAGGTCGGCAAAATTGATGTCGCGATCGACCAGCAGACCTTCGATCTGGTGGAACATCGGCGAGTGGGTGATATCGGAGTCGCTGCGATACACACGGCCTGGGCAGACGATGCGGATCGGCGGCTGTTGCGATTCCATGGTGCGGACCTGTACCGGCGAGGTGTGGGTGCGCAACAGCATGTTCGCGTTGAAATAGAAGGTGTCATGCATCGACCGGGCCGGATGATGGCCCGGGATGTTGAGCGCCTCGAAATTGTGGTAGTCGTCTTCGACTTCCGGGCCTTCGGCAATGCCGTAGCCGATGTGCGTGAAGAATTGTTCGATACGTTCCAGAGTGCGGGTAATCGGGTGCAGACCGCCCGAGGTCTGGCCACGGCCCGGCAGGGTCACGTCGATGCATTCGGCGGCGAGTTTGGCAGTCAGTTCTGCCTGCTCGAAAGATGCCTTGCGTGCATTGAGGACCTCTGTGACACGCTCCTTGGCAACATTGATCAGCGCGCCGACGTGCGGACGCTCTTCAGCCGGCAGGTTCCCCAGGGTCTTCATCACCTGAGTCAACTCGCCTTTCTTGCCGAGGTAGTGAACCCGGATTTGCTCCAGGGCATTGATATCTTCGGCGCTTTGCACAGCCTCAAGAGCTTGAGAGACCAGCGCGTCCAGGTTTTCCATGTACAGACTCCAGATACAAAATAGGGGAAGAGCTGAAGGCTCTTCCCCTATTTATGACGTTTAACACCGACCCCGGAAACCGGGGCCAGTGATTGTCGGGGACTTAGGCCAAAGTGGCTTTAGCTTTCTCGACAATCGCAGCAAACGCCGCTTTTTCGTTCACTGCCAGATCAGCCAGAACCTTACGGTCGATCTCGATGGACGCTTTTTTCAGGCCAGCAATGAAACGGCTGTAGGACAGACCGTTAACACGAGCACCAGCGTTGATACGAGCGATCCACAGAGCGCGGAACTGACGTTTTTTCTGACGACGGTCACGGTAGGCGTATTGGCCTGCCTTGATTACCGCTTGCTTGGCAACACGGAATACGCGTGAACGCGCGCCGTAGTAGCCTTTTGCAAGTTTCAGAATTTTTTTGTGACGCTTACGGGCAATGACGCCACGCTTTACACGAGCCATGAGTTACTTCCTCTATATCTTGATCAAAATTAACGAAGGCGCAGCATGCGCTCGACTTTTGCCACGTCAGACGGATGCAGCAAGCTGCTACCGCGCAGTTGACGCTTACGCTTTGTCGACATTTTGGTCAGGATGTGGCTCTTGAAAGCGTGTTTATGCTTGATGCCGTTAGCAGTTTTCAAAAACCGCTTAGCTGCACCACTTTTAGTCTTCATCTTTGGCATGTTCGGATACTCCGCATTCAGTTGATAAATATAACCGCAAGGCCTGCCGTGCCCTGGTGGTTATTTCTTCTTTTTCGGGGCGATGACCATGATCAGCTGGCGTCCTTCCATCTTAGGATGCTGTTCGACGGAACCGTATTCAAGAAGGTCACCTTCAACCCGCTTCAACAATTCCATACCCAGCTCCTGGTGGGCCATCTCACGACCGCGGAATCTCAACGATACCTTGGCCCTGTCCCCGTCACTCAGGAAACGTACCAGGTTGCGTAGTTTTACCTGGTAATCCCCTTCCTCCGTCCCTGGACGAAACTTGATTTCTTTAACCTGGATCTGCTTCTGGTTCTTCTTCGCTGCAGCAACCTGCTTCTTCTTCTCGAAGATCGATTTGCCGTAGTCCATCACACGGCAGACCGGAGGTACTGCGTCGGCAGAAATCTCTACCAGATCCAGCTTGGCCTCTTCGGCTATACGAAGCGCTTCATCAATCGAGACGATGCCAATCTGCTCGCCGTCAGCGCCAATTAAACGAACCTCGCGGGCCGAGATATTCTCATTGATCGGGGCCTTGGGTGCAGCTCGTTTATCTTGTCTCATTTCACGCTTAATAATAATTACTCCGTATCTTGGCGACCACGCCGGGAAACCGCTTGTGCGAGGAATTCAGCGAACTGGGCGACCGGCATCGAGCCAAGGTCAGCGCCTTCACGTGTACGCACAGCGACAGTTTGCATTTCAACTTCCCGATCTCCAATCACGAGGAGATAGGGAACCTTGAGCAAAGTATGCTCACGGATTTTAAAGCCGATCTTTTCATTTCTCAAGTCGGACTTGGCACGAAACCCGCTTTCAGCCAGAGTTTTTTCCACTTCAAGGGCAAAATCGGCCTGTTTGTCAGTGATATTCATGATCACTGCCTGGGTTGGCGCCAGCCAGGCTGGAAACGCGCCTTCGTAATGCTCGATCAGAATTCCGATGAAACGCTCGAACGACCCAAGAATTGCGCGGTGCAACATGACCGGATTCTTGCGACTGTTGTCTTCCGAAACGTACTCGGCACTCAGACGGATCGGCAGATTGAAGTCCAGCTGCAAGGTGCCACACTGCCATACCCGACCGAGACAATCCTTGAGGGAAAACTCGATTTTGGGACCGTAGAACGCACCTTCGCCCGGCTGCAGGTCGTAAGGCAGGCCTGCGCTGTCGAGTGCGGAAGCCAGCGCCGATTCGGCACGATCCCAAAGCTCGTCGGAGCCTACACGCTTTTCAGGGCGAGTGGACAATTTCAGTTCGATATCCTTGAAACCGAAATCGGCGTAGACATCCAGCGTCAGCTTGATGAATGCGGCGGACTCGGCCTGCATCTGGTCTTCGGTGCAGAAGATGTGCGCGTCGTCCTGAGTGAAACCACGTACGCGCATGATGCCGTGCAGGGCACCCGACGGCTCGTTACGGTGGCAGGCACCGAACTCGGCCAGACGCAGCGGCAGCTCGCGGTAGCTTTTCAGGCCCTGATTGAACACCTGCACGTGGCACGGGCAGTTCATCGGCTTGATGGCGTAGTCGCGGCTTTCGGACTGCGTGGTGAACATGTTGTCGGCGTAGTTGGCCCAGTGCCCGGATTTTTCCCAGAGCGAGCGATCGACCACTTGCGGGGTTTTGATCTCAAGGTAGCCATTTTCGCGCTGCACTTTGCGCATGTACTGTTCAAGCACCTGATACAGTGTCCAGCCCTGCGGGTGCCAGAACACCATGCCCGGCGCTTCTTCCTGGGTGTGGAACAGGCCGAGGCGCTTGCCGATCTTGCGATGGTCGCGCTTCTCGGCTTCTTCGATCCGCTGGATGTAAGCTGCCAGTTGCTTCTTGTCTGCCCAAGCGGTGCCGTAAACGCGCTGCAATTGCTCGTTCTTGGCATCGCCGCGCCAGTAGGCACCCGACAGTTTGGTCAGCTTGAACGACTTCAGGAAGCGGGTGTTCGGCACGTGCGGACCGCGGCACATGTCGACGTATTCTTCGTGGTAATACAGGCCCATGGCCTGCTCATCCGGCATGCCTTCTACAAGGCGCAGCTTGTAGTCCTCGTGACGGGCGGTGAACACCTCGATCACTTCGGCGCGCGGAGTGACTTTCTTGATGACGTCGTAATCTTTTTCGATCAGCTGCTGCATGCGCTGCTCGATCGCCGCCAGGTCGTCAGGCGTGAACGGGCGCTCGTAGGCGATATCGTAATAGAAGCCGTCGTCGATCACCGGGCCGATGACCATTTTCGCAGTCGGATACAACTGCTTGACCGCATGCCCTACCAGGTGAGCGCAGGAGTGACGGATGATTTCCAGTCCTTCTGCATCCTTGGGGGTGATGATCTGCAGACTGGCATCGTTTTCGATCAGGTCGCAGGCGTCGACCAGCTTGCCATCGACTTTACCGGCAACGGTGGCCTTGGCCAGACCGGCACCGATTGAAAGCGCGACATCGGCTACGGAAACCGCATGATCGAATGAACGTTGACTGCCGTCGGGAAGAGTAATAGTTGGCATGGCGCCTCCTCTCCTAGTGGTGACCCCTACCAAAGGTCACGTGGGTTGGGATGAGCCAGTACGTGATCCGGTGGTATGCCTGCCTCACAGTGGCAGGAGCCTTGGGGCCAACCTTGAACCGGACCAGATGACTGGAATGTACGAAAACCCTGCTTGCGCTGCACTAAAAGCTACTGGCCAAAGCCGCTCGCCAAGGCGCACTTGAAAATAACAGGACGCGCATCCTAACACAGTGCTGCCGGCGCAGGATGTACATCGACGCAAAAGAAGCGGAATTAGCACGCCACCTGAACTGACAAGCCCTGCAGGCGTCAGAACCCATCGAGATCCTGTACGTTTTTTCCAGCCAATAGGAGAACACCATGAAGTTTTCGAATCTGACCACCCTCCTCGCCTGCGCCGCCGCCCTGATACCGCTGGGCGCCCAGGCCGCCATGGACGGCGCCACACGCAGCACGTTCACTCAGGAATGCGTTGCAGCGGCCAAGCAACAGAAGCTGGATGACAAGACTGCCAAGGCCCACTGTGAGTGCGGAGCAAAACAGGTAGACAGTCATTTTACCGACAAGGAAATAGCCTCGCTCGGCGCAACCGACGTCGCACCACCCGCCGCATTGACCGCAAAACTGCAGAAACTGGTCGCGAAAAACTGCACCGCAGCAAAATAATCATTTTTTTCTGCCGGGGTAAAACAAGCGATTCAAACGCTTGTAACAGCAAGCTCCGGCGCGGCTCAACACCGCTGAAAGCCAATGAAATCATGGCTTTCAGCGGTGTTGGCATCGGCCGACTGGAACCCGGCTCACGGGGTCACTCGGGCGTTTTCAGTGCATGACCCGCTGCCTGCACGAGACCTTTACGCAAAGTACTGACCTTAGTAGCTGTTTTTTTGCGCATTTCGACTATGATACCCCGGTGTGCCCAGTTGGCCTGAGCAGCACGTTATTGAAAATTATGTTTCTGGAGATACACCATGTCTAATCGCCAAACCGGCACCGTAAAATGGTTCAACGATGAAAAAGGCTTCGGCTTTATCACTCCACAAGGTGGCGGTGACGACCTGTTCGTACACTTCAAAGCGATCGAAAGCGACGGTTTCAAAAGCCTGAAAGAAGGCCAGACCGTTTCTTTTGTTGCTGCTAAAGGCCAGAAAGGCATGCAAGCAGAACAAGTTCGCGTTGACTGATTCATTCGGCGCAAAAAAACCCCGTCACTGACGGGGTTTTTTATGCGCGACAGAAAAGTGCCGACTCAGCCGCAATTGATGCGCGTCACTTTACCCGAAGCGTCGGTATTGACGTTTACCCGCTCGGACCGGTATTCCAGCGTGACCATGTCGTCTGGCCCGAGAATGCGCGCATCCTGCGAGCCGGTACGTGTGCGCACTTGTGACAGAAGGTCGATGGACGCCGGCTTGCCAACTGCGAACTGACCCAGCCCTGCATCACAGCGGCCCGGTATGGCGTTGCTGGCTGGCGCATCGGCCTTGACTGCCGATGCAGCGCCCGAATCGGAGGCAGTGCTGCTGCAACCTGCCAATACCGATGCCATGACCACAAAACCTAGTGTTGCGAACTTCCGGGGCATACACCCTCCTCTGCCAATAAACATTTCCAGACCTCGTCCGACCGCACCCAAGCGCGTTGGTTGCACATCACGACGAGCATGCCGCAGGTAACCTGTTGATCTGCCTGGGCGAAGAGTCTGCACTGCCACCACGCAGGCTGCGCGATGAAATCGTCACAAAACGTTTAGCGTCGGCATCCATTGAATTAATGCATCAAGGCAATGTGCAAGTAGAAGTGTCAAAACGCGCGCGGAGTGGTTTACTGCCACAAGAGCAAGCGCCAGGAAGCGAAGAGCGTGGCTACCCAATGGAGAGCAGTGGTGGAGGTCAGACAGACATGACAAGCATATCGATAGATGCGGACATAAAAGCCAAATGGCCCCAAGGCCATTGCTCGCACAGTCCGGGAACCCCGGAAGAGTTGATGATCATCGCTGTCGACCTGCTGATCAAGGAGCTGGGCACAGACGGTGCCCGCTCCTTCATCGGCCAGGTGCTGAGCCGCTATGCCGCGGCAAAGTTGCCTGCCTGACAGGCGTCATCCAGAGACTGTGATTACTTGAGTCGTTTCAGACGCTCGGTCAGCAGGTCGAAAAACCCCTGAGCGTTGCCGTCTTCGACCCAGAACACGTTCTGTGGCTGTTTCAGCGTGCCGTACCAGTCGGCGACTGTCTGACCGAAACCGATGCCCTCGCGCGTGTCAATGGCGACATTGATCTGCCGGCCGGAAAACAGCTCAGGCTTGAGCAGCCAGGCAATGACGCTGGCGTCGTGAACCGGCCCACCCGGCAAGCCGTAGTGCTCCATGTCCAGCTTGACGTATTCATTGAGAATCCCGTCCACCAGCTTGCCAGCGTTGTTGCCCAGCGCAGCGATCTGCTTGAGGCGCTGTTCGCTGGTGAGAATTTTGTGGGTCACGTCGAGCGGCACGTAGGTGAGCTTCACGCCACTGGCCAGGACGATCTGCGCGGCGTGCGGGTCGGCGAACAGGTTGAATTCGGCAGCCGGGGTGATGTTACCGCCGTTGAAATGCGCCCCGCCCATGACCACCACTTCCTTGATGCCCTGAGTGATTTCCGGAGCCTGCACCAGCGCCAACGCCAGATTGGTCTGCGGACCGAGCATGGCGATGGTAATGCTGTGTGGCTTGGCCTGGGTCAATGTGCGAATCAGATAATCGACCGCGTTGCCTTCGGCAAGCCCTTTGGCTGGCTCATGAATGGGCACACCCGGCAAGCCTTCCTGACCGTGAACGTTCTCGGCGTAAATAGGTGTGCGCACCAGTGGCTTGGGCGCACCGGCATACACCGGCACTTCTTCGCGCCCGGCCCATTCACGCGCCAGTCTGGCGTTGCGCGAGGTCTTGTCCAGCCTGACGTTGCCGGCCACGGTAGTGATGGCCATCACGTTCAGCTCTTCGGGTGACGCCAGCGCCAGCAGCAGTGCGACCACGTCGTCCGCACCAGGGTCGGTGTCGATGATCAGATCACGTTTTTCTGCCGCCTGAACGGCAGCGGTACTCAGGAGGGACAAGAGCAATGCTCCACGAATGAATTGCCTGGAAAACTGTATCAACGTCATATGAAACTCCCTTTCTTGGTAGCTTGAAAAGCTTGATAGCTAGAAAACGACTCCGGACACCAGCGCCAGATTACTGTACGGCTGACATTCTCCGGTGCGGATGATCGCCTTGGCCGTGCGGCTCAGGGCTTTGAGGTCTTCGTGGCTGATCCTGCGCTGCTGCCCCAGTTGATCGTCGAGATTCAGGCTTTCGATGATCTGCAAGGCAGGCGGCTTGATATCGGCCATTTCTCTGGCCAGCACGTGGCTTTCAACCTGCATTTCACTCAGCACCACGTCCAGCACACTGACGAAATCAGGTACACCGCGGGTCAGCGCCAGGTCGATCAGCTCAACGCCCGGCGGCACGGGCATTCCGGCATCGACGATCATCAGGATGTCGCCGTGCCCCAGCGAAGCAATGACGCGGGACAGGGCGATATTGAGTAGCGGTGTCTTTTTCATAACGAATTGAGTTCCTGTACTTCCTCGAACGTCGGTATGGACGGCTGGGCACCCGCGCGGGTGACGGATATGGCCGCCGCCGCCTGACCGAAGCGAATGGCTTGCGACTCGCCCTGACCAGCGGCCAGTGCTGCCGCAAAACCACCGACAAAGGTATCACCTGCAGCGGTGGTGTCCACGGCCTGTACACGACGCGCAGGAATATGCTCCACGCCAGCGGCATTGGCGAACAGAGTGCCGCGCTCGCCGAGGGTGATGATCACGTTGCGCGCTCCGGCCGCCAGCATTGCCATGGCAGCCTGTTCGGCAGAGGCGGCTGAATCGACATTCACACCCGTCAGGGTCTGCGCTTCGCTTTCGTTGGGGATCAGGTAATCGATCAGGCCGTACCAGCTTGCGGGCAATGGCTCGCTGGCCGGGGCCGGATTGAGAATGACGGTCTTGCCCAGCGCACGGGCCCTGGACAGAGTATGGAAAACGGTTTCAGTCGGGACTTCCAACTGACAGATAACGATCTCGGAGCCTGCCAGCAACGCATCGAAACGCTCGATCAGCGCCGGGGTGAGCCGACCATTGCCGCCAGCCACAATGACGATGGCATTCTGGCTGTTGGCGTCGACCACGATCGATGCAATGCCGGTGGAGACGCCCTCCACGACGGTCACCGCCTGGCAGTCGATGCACTCGGCCAGCAGCGCCGCCCGCAGTTGCTGCCCATAGGCATCGGCGCCTACGCAACCGATCATTGCCACGCTGGCACCCAGGCGCGCCGCAGCAACTGCCTGATTGGCGCCTTTGCCGCCGGGCACGGTGTCGAAGGTTTCCCCGCTGAGTGTTTCACCGGGGCGTGGCAAACGCTGGGCGCGGATGACCAGATCCATGTTCAGACTGCCCACTATCACTACTTTTGCTTGCATGGCTCATTCACTCATTGCTGTGCGTGCGCGTCATTCATTGGACGACGTGTTCGGCGCGGCCGTGGATTCACGCACCACGACACATGGCTTCACAAGTCGTTTCTCGATAGGGGTTGCATGGGGGCTGGCGATCCGGCTCAGGAGCATCCCGGCGGCGGTTTCACCCAGTTGCATGATCGACTGCCCGACGGTGGTCAGCGCCGGATAAACGTAGCGACTGATCTGGATATCATCAAAACCGATCACCGACAGGTCCTGTGGCACGCGAATCGAACGCTCGGCTGCCGCCCGCAGCACACCGATGGCGATCACATCGTTACCGGCGAAGATTGCAGTCGGCGCATGCTCAGCCAACAGCCGGCCCGCCGCTTCATGGCCGGCCGGGCTGGTGAACTCGCTGTGCACCGCCCAGCCTGCACCGACTTCGATGGACGCCTGCTGCATGGCGCGCCGATAACCGGCCAGACGCAGTTCGGCGACCGCACTTTCGCGCGGCCCGGCAATACAGGCAATGTGCCGATGCCCGAGGTCCAGCAAGTGACGAGTGGCCAGCCAGGCGCCCTGCTCATGATCGATGCGCACCATGTCGGCGTCGATGCCCTGCAGCTCGCGGTCGACGATCACCAGCGGTGTGCGCACCTCGGTCAGCCCGCAGGTGACGCTGGTATCGCCAGCCACCGACGAGACAATCAGGCCGTCCACGCGTTTTTCCAGTAATACGCGCAGGTAACTGCGCTGTTTTTCCGGGTTGTCGTCGGAGTTGCAGAGGATCACGCAGAAGCCGTTACGCTCGCAGTAATCCTCGATGCCCCTGGCCAGCTCGGCGAAGTAGGGGTTCATGCCGTTGGGAATCAGCAGGCCGATGGTTGAGGTGGTCTTGGCCTTCAGCGAACGCGCCACGGCGCTGGGCACGTAATCCAGCTGCGCAATGGCCGCTTCGACCTTGAGCCTGACCGGCTCGCTCACCGGCCGGGTCTTGTTCAGCACATGGGAGACCGTGGTGTACGAGATCCCCGCCAGCGCCGCGACATCCTTGATGGTCGCCATATCAGCCCTGGCGCCGTGCCCGGTGGCTGCGATAGGTGTCCAGCACCACCGCAATGACGATCACCGCACCGGTGATGATGCGCTTGGTCGGCTCGGTAGCACCGATTTGCGCCAGGCCTGCGGCCAGCACCGAAATGATCAGCACACCAAAAAAGGTACTGATGATCGAGCCGCGCCCGCCCATCAGGCTGGTGCCGCCAATCACCACTGCGGCAATCACCTGCAGCTCAAGCCCGGCACCGGCATTCGGATCAGCCGCTTCCAGTCGCGAGATCTGAAACAGCGCCGCCACACCGGCCAGCAGGCCCATCAGCGAGAACACCAGAATCTTGTAGGGCTTGGGATTGATACCGGCCAGACGCACGGCTTCTTCATTGGTGCCGATGCCGATCAGGTATCGGCCAAAGACGGTACGGGTCAGCACGGCCTGGGCAACGAAGATGACCAGCAGCGCGATGATGAACGACGGCGCAATGCCGAACGCAATCGGGTCGGACAGCCAGGCAAAGGAGTCGCCAATGTAGGCCGTGCGCGAATTGGTCATCTGGTATGCCGCGCCACGGGCCATTTCCAGCACGCCGAGAGACACGATGAACGAGGGGATGCGCCACGCCACGGTAATGGAGCCGGTGATCGTACCGGCCAGGGTCGCACAGGCGATGCCGAGCAAGGCGGCAGGAAACACGCTCCAGCCCCAACCCAGAATGGCCACGCTCACAGCCGAGGCCGCCAGCGCCAGTACCGACCCCACCGACAGGTCGATCCCCCCGATGATGAGGATCAGCGTCATGCCGACCGACAGCACCATCAGGTCAGGAATCTGGTTGGCCAGCATGCTGAACGTCTGGTAGGACAGAAAGTGATCGCTGAGCAGCGAAAACAGCACAATCATGACCAGCAACGCGCCCGCCAGCCCGATGTAGGTGCCGAGACCAAAATAGTTGCCGCCACGACGGGCCGGCACGGTCAGTGTCGGGGAAGGAGTATTTTTCATGAGTCGTTCCTGGGCGCTGCGTCGTTGAGCAGCGCGTCACGTTTCTGATAACCGGCGAAGGCTGCGGCAAGCAATTGGTCCTGAGTCCAGCTGTCACGCTCGAACGTATCGATCAGGCGACCGGCAGACAGCACGCCGATACGGTCACAGATCAGCATCAGTTCGCGCAGATCACTGGACACCACCACCAGCGCCCTGCCCTGACGGGTCAACTCGGCCAGCAGCGCGTAGATATCGAACTTGGCTCCGACATCAATGCCTCGAGTCGGCTCATCGAACAGCATCACCGGGCAATCACGCTCCAGCCAGCGACCGATCACGACCTTCTGCTGATTGCCGCCGGACAGCTCGGACACCAGTTGGGTGGGACTTGAACTGCGAATGCGCATGGCGGCCACTTGCCGTTGCGCCAGCTTCAACTCCTCGTCGGCATTGACCATGCCAGCGCGGGAGATGGAATGCATGTTGCCCAATGCGATGTTGGCGCTGATGGATTGTGACATCAGCAGACCTTCGCTTTTGCGGTCTTCGGTGATCAGCGCAATGCCATGCGCCACAGCGTCGGCCGGCGAGCGAATGGTGACGGCCTGCAATGGCTGGCCCACTTCGATTGCGCCGCTGTCGGCGATGTCCGCGCCGTAGATCAGGCGCAGCAATTCGGTTCGTCCGGCACCAATCAGCCCGGAGATGCCAAAAATTTCACCCCTTCGCACATCGAACGAAACATCCTGAACCTTGCCGGTACGACTGAGCCCCTTGACCGACAGGGCCACTTCGCCAATCTGCCGAGCGCCCATGTCCATGTGCTCGCCCAGTTCGCGGCCAACCATCAGCGTCACCAGTTGCTCGCTGTTGTAGCGGGCAATCGGCTCGACACAGACCAGCTTGCCATCGCGCAGCACTGCGATGCGCTGGGAAACCCTGGCAAGCTCTTCAAGCCGGTGCGAGATGTAGATGATCGAAACGCCACGCGCCTGCAGGCGCGTGATCTGCTCGAACAGCATTTCTACTTCGCGAGAGGTGAGCATGGCGGTAGGTTCGTCGAGGATCAGCACGTGGCAGTCGCCGACCAGATTGCGGGCTATTTCAACCATCTGCTGATGGCCAATACCCAGCTCGCCCACCAGTGTGTCAGGGTCGATGGCATCCAGCCCGACTTGGGCCATGGCTTTGATTGCGTTTTCACGCAGACGCTTGCGATCGATCCAGCCCGCGCGACGCGGCAGATCGTCAAGAAACAGGTTTTCGGCGACGGTCAGGGTCGGCAGCAGGTTGAGTTCCTGCATGACCATGCGAATCCCGAGCTTTTCAGCCTGGGTGCGGCTCGCAGGTTCATAAGGCTGCCCCTGAAACTCCATGCGCCCGGTAGTCGGCGTGACCAGGCCGCCAATGATTTTCGACAAGGTGCTTTTACCGGCACCGTTTTCCCCGGTCAGGGCCAGCACTTCGCCACGCATCAACGTCAGGTCGACGTCACCGAGCACGGGTTGAGCGTAGGTTTTGCCGATGCCACTGACCGAAAGAACAGCTGTCTGAGCAGACGCTGACATACATTTCTCCCAGTGCCCGTCCTGCAAGGACGGGCACCTTTACGCGGCGTGGATCAAGGTTTGGTAACGAGTTCTACTGGCGTTTCGATGACGCCTTTTTCGTTGGTGTCGACCTTCTCGCCTTTGACCAGCTTCAACGCAGCTTCAATACCAAAGACCGCTTGTTTGGCTGCAAACTGGTCAGCGGTGGCCAGCACCCGGCCATCCTTGAGCATCGGTTTGATCGCGTTGATGTTGTCGTAACCGACCACCATGACCTTGCCTGCCTTGCCTGCTGCACGCACGGCAGACACTGCACCCAGCGCCATGCTGTCGTTGCCGGCCAGCAGCGCTTTCAGGTTCGGGTATTCATTGAGCATCGCCGAGGCCACTGCGTTGCCCTTGTCGATTTCCCAATTGCCGGACTGCGTGGACACCACTTTCATTTGCGCCTTGTCCATAGCGTCTTTGAAACCGGCGCTACGCTGCTGCGCATTGGTGGTGGTGGACACACCTTCTATGATGCCGACTTCGTCACCGCTTTTCAGTTGCCTGGCCAGGTAGTCGCCCACCAGCTCGGCACCTTTGCGGTTGTCCGGGCCCACGAACGGGATCATCAGGCTTTTGCTCTTGAGCACATCAGGGTCAAGCTGGTTGTCGATGTTGACGACCTTGATTCCGGCGTCGGTGGCTTTCTTGAGCACCGGCACCAGGGCCTTGGAGTCGGCAGGCGCGATAACCAGCGCATCGACTCTGGAAACGATCATCTGCTCGACGATGCGGATCTGAGCCGAGGTATCGGACTCGTCCTTTATGCCGTTGGAGATCAGGTCGAAGTCGTTGGCGTGTTCTTTCTGGTAGGCCTTGGCGCCATCTTCCATGGTCAGGAAGAATTCGTTGGCCAGCGATTTCATGACCAGTGCGACCTTGGGCTTTTCAGGCGTCTGGGCGTATGCAGCAGAAAGGGGCATGACTGCCGTGACGGCAGCAAACATGGCGACAGCGAGAAGGCGTCCAGCAAATGGCAGCTTCATGAGTTCATCTCCGATCTTGTGATTATTGTTCGGGCGAACGACGCAGGGTCGATGCAGTGCATCGACACGCAAACGTTTGCGAGGAGCGAACTATGAAAAAAGCCGCAGGATTTGTCAATCCGTCAGAAATGAAATCTGTGGGTGCTGATCGCTTTTTACCGCGCGCAAGCGATCAGCCCTCACTCACTCCTCAGGCTTGACCGTGGCCACTTCGTCGGCCTTGATTCGGATGGTCTTGCCGGACAGGTCTTCGAACTCGTAAAAACCATCACGGCTTTTGGTTTTGGGCATGTCTTTGGTGATGTATTGTGTGCCGTTTTGCAGGGTCACCACCGAGGGCGTGGAACAGCCCGCCAACAGCACAAAGGCCGAGGCCAGTACCGGGAATGCCAGAGACTTGATATTCATGCGCTACTCCAGAAGCAATACGTGTTTTTTCGAGACGACATTGTGCCACTTCCAGGGCTTTGTCTTACATAGGTGTTGCGAAAGATCCGACACTGAAATACTGTATGCCCGTACAGCTCACTCAGGGAACTTTTCCGTGGCAAAACAAACCGCAGCGACCCCCTCCATTCCCGGCCCTTACGAGCGTATGGGCATGCGGGTACAGAAAATCATCAACTCGCCTACCGCACAGAAATCCAGGGCCGCCCTGCTTTTTCGTCTGCCGGACGAGTCGGAGGACGACTGGGCGCAGCTCCTTGAAGAGATAGCCGAGAACGATAATGTCACCCTCGCCTGGCGCGACGACGGTGGCGTACAAATATTCTGGACGTTGCCGAAGGAAGACTGACGGCATGACGTTTCGATTTTTTGCATTGTTTTGCACCACCCTGCTCATCACCGCTTCACTCCCGGCCCAGGCCCAAGCCCCGCGTACATTCAGTGAAGCGAAGAAAGTCGCCTGGGGTTTGTATGCGCCGCAGTCGACCGAGTTTTACTGCGGCTGCAAATACACCGGCAAGCGGGTCGATCTCGCCGGCTGCGGCTATGTACCGCGCAAAAGCGCCAAGCGCGCCAGCCGCATCGAATGGGAACACATCGTCCCGGCCTGGCAGATCGGCCATCTGCGTCAGTGCTGGCAGAACGGCGGTCGCAAGAACTGCACGAAGTCTGACCCCGTTTACAAACGCGCCGAAGCAGACCTGCACAATCTGGTGCCCAGCATCGGTGAGGTGAACGGTGACCGCAGCAACTTCAGTTTTGGCTGGGTTCCCGAGCAAAAAGGCCAGTACGGCTCATGCCTGACTCAAGTGGACTTCAAGGCCAAAAAGGTTATGCCGCGCCCATCGATACGCGGCATGATCGCGCGCACTTATTTCTACATGAGCAAGCAATACAACTTGCGCCTGTCGCGTCAGGATCAACAGCTTTATCAGGCCTGGGACAAGACCTACCCTCCCCAGATCTGGGAGCGCCAGCGTAACCAGCAGGTTGCCTGCGTAATGGGGCGCGGTAATGAGTTTGTCGGCCCGGTGGACTTGAAAGCGTGTAAATAGCCCTCGCCTATGGGCGCAAAAACACTCGTTTGAAGGGTCTTTTCCGAGGGGTTTTATGCATTCGAGTGCCCCGCAAAACCACTCATCGGACAACCGTTAACTCAGGCGTAGAACGAAATAATTTCGCTCTACGCTGTGCAGACAGCGGCTTGATTGAAGGAGGCTTTCCCGTGCGTGCGCTGAATAATAATCACAGGCAGGGATCATGAATCATCAAACGGAATTTGAAATTCATTATGAATTCAATGGCGAGCTTCGCTGTTTTCTGCATCGGACAATGCAGCTGTGTCAACGCGAAGCGCTGCACTGTGCAACGCTGCACGCAGGCGTCGGGACCATCAGTGGCAATATGTCCACGGGGCCAATACGCCTGGCGACCTTGCACGCCGAACGGTGCGGCATAACGCAGGTGCATTGGAAAAGAGCGATGCTGCTGGAAGCGTGAGAGACCGTCCCTTCACCAAAAATAATGGCCTTTAAGCAAGGCCATTATTCATGCGCACGCGAATCTTAAAACCGCCTCAAATGGCCGGGTAGTCGCCCGTACCGTCAGGCCACGGTGTCAGCAGCTCGAACCCGGTCGCGGTCACGGCCACCATGTGCTCCCACTGCGCAGACAGCGAAAGATCGCTGGTCAGAACAGTCCAGCCATCCGGCAGTGTCCGGGTACCGGCCTTGCCTGCGTTGATCATCGGTTCAATGGTAAATACCATGCCCTGCTTCAACTTGAGGCCCTTGCCCTGAGTGCCGTAATGCAGGACCTGCGGCTCTTCGTGGTACTTGCGGCCGATGCCGTGCCCGCAATATTCACGTACCACGCTAAAGCCTTCACGGTGCGCGACACTTTGTATCGCATAACCGATATCACCCAGCGTTGCACCGGGGCGCACCGCGTGAATACCGGCGCGGGTGGCCTCGTACGTTGTCTCGACCAGGCGCCTGGCCAGAGGGCTGACCTCACCGACCAGGTACATACGGCTGGTGTCGCCGTACCAGCCATCCTTGATGACCGCGACGTCGATATTGACAATGTCGCCCTCTTTCAAGATGTCTTTGGACGAGGGTATGCCGTGGCAGACCACCGCATTGGGAGAGATGCAGGTGGTTTTGGTGAAACCGTGATAACCCACGTTCGCGGGGATCACTTTCAGCTCTTTGACGATGTATTCATTGCAGAGATCATCGAGCGCTTCGGTGCTGACGCCTGCTTTAACGTACGGCGTGATCATCGCGAGCACATCGGCAGCCAGCCTGCCGGCTATGCGCAATTGCACCAGGTCCTGTTCGGTCTTGATACCGATGGCGCTGCTCATGAGGCTGCCTTCGACAGGCTGGCCGCAGACAGATCCGACACATTGAAATTCGACGCGGTCAACACGGTGTCACCGGCGTTCTCGAGACGGATCAGCATCTGGCAGATCTCGCTGTAATCCAGCGCCGGGTGCAACTCGGCAAGCATGCCGATGCGCATCCAGTGCTCGGCCTGGGCATTGATGGAGCGGCTGAGCGCAACACTGGCGGAGCGCAGATTGGCGTGCATGTTTTCGGAAATTTTTACCAGACCCATGTTTCACCTCACATTGAATATATGAAGCATATACGCTTCGTATACTCACAATCAAGATGAGGCATGCAGGCTGACGGCAGGCGAGCTATTCCACCGCGCTGGCCTGGCGATACTCGCCACCGGCACGCGCCGCCGCAATGGCAATGGACACATCTGGCTGGTAAGCGTTGAACTGACGCAGCGCAGCCGCCAGCCTGAGAAAATCTTCACGCTGCATTTCATGGGTAGCAGAGAGCGTGCGATGTTGTTGAGCAATCGGGCTTTGCGCTGACTTCAGGGACATGACAGACCTCATTCGTTCTTACTGTTCATGCATACAGTATTTATATCCGGTCCCGGACACAAGACTGATCACGACGAATGGTCAGCGAATATGTAAATAGCTCAGTGGCCTGCCAGCTCTTGCAAACGCTCAATGTCGGCCTGGGCAATGACTATTCCGTGCGCCATCGAGCGTGCCCGCTCCAGGTAACGCCTGTCGCCGGGCAATCGTTCCTGGCCGACCCCATGAAGCTGGCGCACCAGTTCCTCGCTGCGCTGCGCAAAGTGCTGACCGGCACCTTTGTCGGGATCAATGACGATCAGCAACTGGCCGGTCCAGGGCGTCTGTGCGCCGGGATGCTTCGACCAGTCGAACTCGAACGAGAAATTGCCACCGGTCAGCCCTGCCGCCAGCAACTCGACCATCATCGACAAGGCCGAGCCCTTGTGCCCGCCGAACGGCAACAGCGCCCCGCCGTCGAGAATGGCGCGAGGCTCCTGCGTCGGCAGCCCGTCACGATCAACACCCATGCCCGCCGGCAGCAACCGCCCTTCACGCGCAGCAATCTGCACGTCACCGTGGGCAATGGCGCTGGTGGCCAGGTCAAAAACGATGGGCTCGCCACCTGCGCGCGGCGCACCGAAGGCGATCGGGTTGGTGCCGAACAAGGGCTGCCGAGCACCGTGGGGTACAACGCAGGTCATGCTGTTGACCATGCTCAGCGCAACCAGCCCCTGCTCGGCAAACGGTTCGACATCTGGCCACAGCGCGGCGAAATGATGCGAGCCCCGAATGGCCAGAATCGCGACCCCGGCACTGCGCGCCTTGTCGATCAACAGTGACCTGGCCGCCGCCAGTGCCGGCTGGGCAAAGCCGTTGCAAGCATCGACCCTGACAAATGCCGCGCCGACATCCTCGACCACCGGCACCGCCTTGCCATCCACCCAACCGCTGGCCAACGAAGACAGATAGCCGGGAATGCGAAAGATGCCATGACTGTGCGAACCGTCGCGCTGGGCACTGGCGCAGTTTTCAGCGAGTACATCGGCGACCTCCGGTGAGGTCCCGTGGGCCACGAAAATCCGGCGCAGCAGGTCGATCAGTTGCGGGTAAGAAACGGTTTGAGTGGGCTGGTCAGCGTGGCTGGCGGACATTTGAAACTCCTGTGCGTGGCAACGGGGCGGGAGACTGCAGAAGCGAGAATCAGATGCCCAGCGTAGCGCCGCAGGCCCTGCAAGAACAGCCACGGTCACGGCCCTATCAATGAGAGCAGCTTGCATTCACACGGAAATAAGCAACCCATTGATGGGTAATAGCCAGCGAATGTTCTCTCTGCTTGAAATCAGAGGGTAGAATGCGCCAACGGCATTGACCGGAGCGCCCATGAGCGACCCTCTTTTCAGCAAGGCAGAACACGATGCAATCACCGATGCAGCCGCGCATTGGTGCATGCGGCTGCATGCTGATGACTGCACGGCCGCTGAAAAGAAGGCGTTCGATCAATGGCTGAAGGCCCACCCTCTGCATGCGGCTGAATATCAGGCCATGGCAGAAATCTGGGACATCACCGGGCAGATCGAACCGCTCAATCCGCCTCCCCTCCTGCCGAGCGTGGCATTACAGGCCAGTCCGGGATTACCACGCCGCCAGCGCCGCTGGGCACCGCTGGCTGCTGCCGCAGCCATCATCGCATTGGCGGTGCCGGTGGCAGGTGTCGTTGGCTGGAATCAGGGCTGGTTGCCGAACGCCTATGAGTCGTACAGCGCCGACACCGACACACGTCTGGTGGTGCTCTCCGACGGCAGCCGCGCAGAGCTGAACCTGGGCACCGAACTGACGTACGCCAATTACAAGGATCGACGCAGCGTCACGCTGAGCAAGGGCGAGGCGTTCTTTGAGGTCAGCCACGACAGCACGCATCCGTTTGTGGTCGATGCTGGCCAGGGCAGCATCAGGGTCACCGGCACGCGCTTCAATGTGTGGACGTATCAGGATCAGGTGCGCGTACTGCTGGTAGAGGGCTCGGTGCTGGTCAATAGCGACCGCACGCACCCGGAGGGCGGCCATCATCTGGACCCAGGCATGCAGGCCAGCTTCAAGACCGGCGACGACAGCCCGCTGATCAGACAAACCAAAGCGCGCGACACCAGCCTGGCGTGGCGTAACGGCAAGCTGATTTTTGACGACCTGCCGCTCAGTCAGGCACTGCCGCTGATCAATCGCTACCTGCCAACGCCTATTCTACTGGCCGACAGCGCGACCGGTGCCATGCGCCTGGGCGGCAGTTACAACACCCGCGACCTGTCCAGCCTGCTGACCTCCCTGCCCAAGGTACTGCCGGTCTATGTGACGCAGAACCAGAACGGCAACCCGGTGCTCAACCGCAAAGTGCCTGACGCACCGAAAGGCTGACACTGCCCGCGTCGCCTGTAAATCTTCATCTACCCTGAACCCCACAACAGTGCGGCGAACCCATGTGCGTGGGAAATTTCTGTTTTTTTTCATCCATGACTGAGGTTTTGCGGCGCTCGTTCGTCTTAGTACTGAGATTATTTAAAATGCATGGTTATTTAAAAAGCATGATGTGCTTAAAAGCCTGAAAAGGAGTTTGTGGATGTTCAATCGCCAAGGAATCACGACTCGCACCTTGCTGCGGCAGACGGCGCTGGCTGCGCAGGCACAGTCGCCCGCTCTGGAAACCGAGCGGCCCGGCAACGAACACATCCGGTTGCTGCTGAAAAGTTTTGGCCTGCGCACCAGCCTGGTTCGGCTCAAGGTGCTGGACGCGCTGCTGGTATCGAGCGACGAAGGTCAGCCATTGGGCGTGCGCGGTGTGCACAGCCAGCTGTTGAGGCTGGATGTGCCGCTGTCGTTTCTGAGCGTGCGCGAAGTACTCAAGCGCTTGTGCGATGAAGGGGTAATCAACCTCAATGACGACAAGACCTACAGCCTGCACCCTCGTGCCCGTGAGTGGCTCGGCGAAGCGAAACATCACGCGCAGTGAGTTGCGCCTGAGCTTTGTCAGCAAAGCTCCTAGCGCTTGACCTTGCGACGCATGATCCCGTTGAGTATCACGACCAGTACGGCCACGCTGATGGCAATGTACTGAAAGGTCTTTTCAGTGATGACGCCGCTGTTTTGCAGATGCGACAAGCCGAGCATGATCGCCAGAACGCCGAGGGCGATCAGAAGCGAGTAAATCAAACGCTGTTTGTTGGTCATAACGATTTCCTGAAAGCTCATGACGGGCAGTTGGCGCTGCCTGTTTGCGCGCATAGCTTACGCCGATGCGCGGCGATTCGCATCGTCAGGCTGCCCTGCCCCTCTCCTGCCTGCACCCCTCACAGACGCTTTATCAATCGCGTTGATGACTGTCATGCTGCGATGAACGTTGCCGTGTAAAACTCACATGCTTTAATGGCGCCCTGTTTCAACAGTGTGTTCAATGTTTACCAAGGAGTTTTACATGCCCCATGAAGGCAGCCTGTTGCAGGCCGCGGTGGTGTTCTTACTCGCGGCGGTGCTGACCGTCCCGCTGGCCAAGCGCCTGAAGCTGGGCGCTGTCATCGGTTATTTGTTAGCGGGCGTGATCATCGGCCCCTCGGTGCTGGGGTTGATTGGCGATACGGAGAGTGTCAGCCATATTTCCGAACTCGGCGTGGTGTTGCTGTTGTTCATCATTGGCCTGGAGCTGTCACCGAAGCGCTTGTGGGTGATGCGCAAAGCGGTGTTTGGCGTGGGCATGGCGCAAGTGATGCTGACCGGTCTGGTGATCGGCGCAATCGCGCTGTTTGCCTTCGGCCAGTCACTGAACACCGCGGTCATTCTCGGGCTGGGCCTGGCGCTGTCGTCCACCGCTTTCGGCCTGCAAAGCCTGGCAGAGCGCAAGCAGCTGAATAGCCCGCATGGGCGGATGGCGTTCGCGATTCTGCTGTTTCAGGACATTGCCGCGATTCCGCTGATTGCCATGGTGCCGTTTCTGGCCGGCGCTGATCACGCCATGAACACGGGTGAAAGCGTGAATCATGGCCTGCGCGTGCTCGGCAGTATTGCCATCGTGGTGATCGGCGGGCGCTACCTGCTGCGCCCGGTGTTCCGGATTGTCGCCAAGACCAAAATCCAGGAAGTCTCGACTGCCACCGCCTTGCTGGTGGTGATCGGTACAGCGTGGCTGATGGAGCTGGTCGGCGTGTCGATGGCGCTCGGCGCGTTTCTCGCGGGCCTGTTGCTGGCCGATTCCGAATACCGTCACGAGCTGGAAGCCCAGATCGAGCCGTTCAAGGGTCTGCTGCTGGGGCTGTTCTTTATCAGCGTCGGCATGGGCGCCAACGTCGGCCTGTTGCTCAGCTCGCCGCTGGCGGTGCTGGGCCTGACCCTGCTGCTGATCGCCATCAAGCTGCCGATGCTGTTCATCATCGGTCGCACCGCGGGCGGCCTCAATAACCGCAGCGCATTGCAGTTGGGCCTGGTGCTGGCCGCCGGGGGCGAGTTTGCCTTTGTGGTGTTCAAGATCGGCAGCACGCAAGGGCTGTTCGAGGCCGGGCTGTACGACATGCTGGTGTTGACCATTACCTTGTCGATGGCCATTACCCCGTTGCTGTTCATTGCGCTGGCACGCTGGATCAAGCCCAAGGCCAAGGTGGTGAATGTGCCGGACGAGTACCGCGACATTCAAACCGACAAACCCCGAGTAGTGATTGCCGGCATGGGCCGTATGGGGCAGATCGTCGCGCGGATCCTGCGAGCGCAGAAAGTCCCTTTCATCGCCCTGGATACCGCCGTGGAGTCGATTGAATTCTCACGCAGTTTTGGCAACGTGCCAGTGTTCTATGGCGACCCGTTGCGCCCGGAAATACTGCGTGCCGCCAAGGTCGATGAAGCGCAATACTTTGTCATCGCGACGGATGATCCGGACACCAACATCAAGACTGCCGAGTTGATCCGCAAGCTGTATCCGCACATGAAAATCATCGCCCGCGCACGTAACCGCCAGCACGTTCACCGGCTGATGGACATCGGCGCGCATGCTGTGCGCGAGACGTTCTATTCAAGCCTGGAAATGAGCCGTCAGACCTTGATGGGCCTGGGCCTGACCGAGGCGCAGGCCGATGCCCGCATCAGCCGCTTCAAGCGTCACGACGAACAGGTGCTGGCTGCCCAGCACGAAGTGTATGACGACGACGCCAAGGTGCTGCAGACTGCCCGCGAAGCACGCGCCGATCTTGCGCAACTGTTCGAGGCGGACCGTCTGGACGAAGAAGCGGCCAAAGGCTGATTAGCCAGCGCACCGGGCCGCCTGGCCGCCCGGTGCACTGGCCAGCTTCACGCGTAAGGGCTGTCCCAGTAGCGCTTGTACATCCCGAGCTTTTTCTTCAAACCACGGGGCAAGCGTTTCTCCTGTTTGCTCAGCTTGTAGGCCAGCAGTTTCAGCGCATTGCGTACAAACGACATGGGCCACCAGAGGAGGCGCCGCGGGCCGAGGAATTTCAGCTCGGATTTCACGTAGCGCATGCCCTCGCCGCCAATCCCGCCGAACGTCTCGTAGATCCAAGCTTCTCGGGACTGAAACACGCCAATGTCGAAGTAGCGGCAGAACTCTTCGCGCAGGCTGTAGTTGTGAGAATGACGGCACACGGCAGAGCCTTCGTAGGCCACTTTCCAGCCATCGATGAGCATTTTCGCCGTGACATACATGTCTTCGGAGAGGATCACATGCCGAGGAAAGCCACCGATCGCCCGCAGCGCCTCGCCACGATAGGCCGAGAAGGAATTGGACATGAACGGCGTCTTGATCCCCAGGGTGCCAGCGTCTGCCAGGGTCTTGATCTGAGAAGTCGGCGGGTAGTTGAACAGCCGTGCATGCTGGGCCAGCAGGTTAGCGTTCTTGTGCGGCAATTGACGGCCACACACGGCACCGACTTTCGGGTCGGCGAAAGGCAGCAGAATATTGGCGATGGCGTCGATGTCTTCGACGTAGGCGTCCTGGGTCATGTAGACGTAGACGTCGTAGTCCGGGTGCACATCGACCATCATCTGCCGGGTGCCGCCGTGGTTGAAATCCTTGCTGTCAATGCGCAGCACAGTGGCGCAGCGGGCTTGCGCCAGTTCCAGCGTGCCGTCCGAAGAACTGGAATCCACGATCAGCGTGTCGAAGCTGGCCGTCTGCGTGGCCAGTGAATCCAGTAGCCGCTCCAGGTCCTTGCGGCCGTTGTAGGTCGGAATGACACAAGCCACTCTCAATGACGCCATAACAATACTCCAGGGCGAAGTCCGGTTGCCCACTTTGTCAGCGTTGTTGAGGGTAGCTCATGTGCATCGGGCCCACCATTTGAATACATTCAACCGAGCAGTTCACTCAGCGGAATGAAGCTCACCCAGTCGCCCTCGGCCACTGTCGTGCCCTCACGCACTTCGATCAGACCGTCAGCCCACGCAGCACTGCGCAGCACGCCAGAACTCTGGTTGCGATAGACAACGGCCCGGCCCTGTTCCAGACGACCGCGCAGGTACTCGCGACGATTGCCGGGACGCGTCCAGACAAACCCCGCCGGCACGGGAAACTGCATCGGCGCGACCTCCATCACCCCCTGACGACGCAGCAGGTAAGCGCGCGCCAGCAAGGCGAACGTGACCAGCGTCGAGGCCGGATTACCGGGCAGGCCAATCACCGGCACACCACGGAAATGCCCGAAGGTCAGCGGCTTGCCAGGTTTTATCGCCAGCTTCCACAGCGTCAGTTCGCCCTCTTCGCGCAAAGCATGGCCGAGAAAATCCGCTTCACCGACCGAGACGCCACCGGTTGAGAGGATCAGATCGACGTCGTGCAGGTTTGCCAGTGCCGCGCGGGTCTGTAGCAGGTCGTCCGGCAGAATGCCCGCGTCCACCACGTCACAGTGCAATCGCTTAAGCCAACTGCACAGCAACACCCGATTGCTGTTGTAGATCTGCCCCGGCCCCAGTGGCTGGCCGGGCTCGATCAATTCATCACCGGTGGACAGCACCGCCACGCGCACGCGACGAATCACTTCCAGCTCGGCAAGGCCCAAAGAAGCGGCCAGGCCCAGCTCGATAGGACCCAGGCGCGTGCCGGCTGCCAGTACGCTGTCGCCGATACGGGTTTCCTGGCCCTGCGGGCGAATGTTCTGCCCGACGCTCAGCGGCTCGCTGAAGCGCACACGCTGGTCTGCCAGCACGTCGGCGTTTTCCTGCATCTCGACGCAATCAGCACCCTCGGGCATCGGCGCACCGGTGAAGATCCGTGCGCAGGTGCCGGGGGCCAGTGGCTCGGGTGCCTGGCCGGCAAAAATGCGCTGGCTGACGGTCAGCGGCTCGCCGGTCCAGTCCGTATGGCGCAAGGCATAACCGTCCATGGCGCTGTTCGGCCAGGGCGGCAGGTCCAGCGTGGAAACCAGATCCACCGCCAGCACGCGGCCTTCGGCATCGGCCAGCGAGACGCGCTGGCGTTCGGTGATTGGCGTGGCCTCGGCCATTGCCAGCAGTCGGGCAATGGCCTCTTCAACCGGCAACAGGGTTTTTGGCTCGTTGTTCATCAGCACTCAACCGCGGGTCGCGCAGGGCTCGGCCTGCTTGAGGTGCGGCACGAAGTTGCAGGGCCGGAAGCGCGAGTCCAGTTGCTCGGCGAGAATCCCGTCCCATGCGGTGCGCACGGCATTGGTCGAACCCGGCAGGCAGCAAACCAGCGTGCCATTGGACAAACCGGCCAGCGCGCGGGACTGAATGGTCGAGGTGCCGATGTCCGGCACGGATATCTGCCGGAACAGCTCGCCAAACCCGTCGACCTGCTTGTCCAGCAGGCACGCCACGGCTTCGGGGGTGCTGTCACGGCCGGTAAAGCCGGTGCCGCCGGTGATCAGCACGACCTGCACCTGATCGTCGGCAATCCAGGTGGCGACCTGAGCACGGATTTTGTACAAATCATCCTTGAGCAGGACGCGTTCGATCAGGCCATGACCGGCGTCGGTCAGGCGGTCAACGAACATCTGCCCCGAGGTGTCGGTTTCGCGGGTGCGGGTATCGCTGACGGTCAGTACGGCGATATTCAGGGGTACGAAAGGTGTGTCAGCCTTGGCTTTCATGGCCTCATCCAGTTGTGAAGGAAACAGGCCGGTGTTATATCACAGCACTCCTTTTGCCTGCCCGCCGAGTGTTTGATGAATGTCCGTGCCGCACTGCCCCCCTGCTCTATCCTGCTGCTGGCCGGAGGTCGCGGGCAGCGTATGGGCGGGCGTGACAAGGGCCTGATCGAGTGGCAGGGCAAGGCGCTGATCGAGCATTTGCACACCCTGACCCGGCCCCTGACTGACGACCTGATCATTTCCTGCAACCGCAACATCGAGCGCTATGCGCAATACGCCGATCAACTGGTCAAGGATGACGACACCGACTTCAACGGCCCCCTGGCCGGGATTCGCGCCGCACTGCCGCGCGCTCGTCATCAGTGGTTGCTGGTGCTGCCCTGCGACGGGCCTCTGGTCGATGAGCCATTGCTGCGGGCGATGCGCGAAAAAGCGTTTGAATATCCGCAAAGACCCGTCATGGTGCGCGAAGGTCAGCACTGGCAGCCACTTTTATGTATGATCCCGGTCGCTTGTGCCGCAACGCTGGAAGCCGCATGGCTGGCCGGCGAACGCAGCCCGCGGCGGGCCATGGAGCCACTGCAACCAGTCGCTGTACAGCTGGAAGCCAATGATCCACGCCTGGCCAACCTGAACACACCCTGTCTATTGGCAGGGATCAATGAAAATGACCGTAAGTAAGTGGTTATTGAACTTGCGCACGGTGTATACGGAACTTGCGGACGGCGAATACGTCTGAGAGTTCAGTAATCAAGAATCCATCTGGAGACACAGTAATGAAACAACGGACCCTTCCCGCTGCCTTTCTGCTTGCACTGAGCATCGCCTCCCTCGCCGGTTGCGCATCGCCCACTGTGATCACTCTGAACGATGGTCGTGAAATCCAGGCCGTCGATACTCCCAAGTACGATGAAGACTCGGGTTTCTATGAGTTCAAACAGCTCGATGGCAAGCAGACCCGCATCAACAAGGACCAGGTACGTACCGTCAAGGATCTGTGATCCGGGCGTCGCGTGACTGATTCGAAAAAACCCGCCGAGTGCGGGTTTTTTTTGGCCTGCCATTGAGCTTGATGCCTTACCACTCCAGCGTGAGCAGGCTCTCGAACTGACGCGGTTCGCCGCTGAGCGGATCGGTGAAGCGCAGGCTTTTGGCGAGCAATTTCAATGGGTGCCGGTAGTCGTCCACCGGATCCTTCAGGGCATCAGGGTAGAACGGGTCATTGCAGATCGCAGCGCCCAGCGCCGCCATGTGCACGCGCAACTGATGCTTCTTGCCCGTCACCGGGTGCAGCCCGTAACGCCATAATGGCCCGTGCCGCTCCAGCACTTCGATGCGCGTCTGCGTGTTGCTGACGCCCGGCCCTTCCTGCATGCGAAAAAACGGCTCGCCCTCGACCAGACGGCTCTCGTGCAGGCGCGGAAACTCAAGTCCAGGCAGCGCTGGCGCAATGGCTTCGTAGCATTTGTCGATACGCCGGGTGGGGAACAGTGTCTGATAAGCCGAGCGGGTCTGCCGGTTGGCTGAAAACAGCACCAGCCCGGCGGTGTGCCGGTCGATACGGTGCAGCGGCACCAGATCGGGGTTGTCGAGGCGATGGATCAGGCGGCGTAACAAGGTCTGTTCGACGTATTCGCCAGCCGGTGTCACGGGAAGAAAGTGCGGCTTGTCGGCGACGACAAGGTGTTCGTCGGCATAGAGAATGGTCTCGACCACCGGGATCGGCGTTTCATTGGGCACTTCACGAAAGTAATGAATCTTCAGCCCTTCGCGATAGGCCATGTCCGGCGTAATGGTTTTTCCGTCGGCATCCAGCACCCGGTCACGGGCGATACGGTCCAGCCACTGTTCACGGCTGATGGCCGTGAATTTCGCGCACAGGCAATCGAGCACAGTCGCCCACGGACCCGGCGGCAGGTACAAGGTGCTGGCTTGTTGCTGTGCGGCACTGAAAACGGACTCGGACATACGTGGGCTCGGACTCTGGTTTGCCTGAGGCGGCTGGCCGGGGATTATCGCTGATCAGGGCGATCACCGCACAACATCGCTGCATGGCAATCGCCGGCTACCTGCGGCACTATTAACCATCTGGTACATTCGGTTCAACTCCTGCTCGTCACCGGGCAGCGTCACAAAAACAAGAGACATATTTTATGACCCATGCTGAACACACCTCCGTACTCGCCGGCCTGATCGGCTCCGGCATCCAGGCTTCGCGAACGCCCGCCATGCATGAGCACGAAGGCGATGCACAGGGCCTGCGCTACCTGTACCGGCTGATCGATATCGACGCGCTGCAACTGGACATCAACGCCCTGCCCCGGCTTGTCGAAAGCGCGCAGAACTGCGGCTTTACCGGCCTGAATATCACCTTTCCCTGCAAACAGGCGGTCATCCCGTTGCTGGACGAACTGTCCGACGAAGCGCGCGGCATCGGTGCGGTCAACACCGTGGTTTTCAAGGACGGGAAACGCATCGGGCACAACACCGACTGCCTGGGTTTTGCCGAAGGTTTCCAGCGCGGGCTGGACAAGGCGCCACGCCAGCACGTAGTACAAATGGGCGCAGGTGGCGCAGGCGCTGCCGTGGCTCATGCGCTGCTGAGCGCGGGCGTCGAGCGCCTGACCGTGTTCGAGGTCGAAACGCAGCGTGCGCAAGGCCTGGTGGATAACCTCAATGAGCATTTCGGTGCCGGACGCGCGCAGGTCGGTCTTGACCTGCCTGCGGCAATGGCCGAAGCCGACGGGCTGGTCAATACCACGCCGGTGGGCATGGCCAAGCTGCCGGGCACGCCGTTGCCGGTTGAACTGCTGCGGCCCGCGCTGTGGGTGGCTGAAATCATTTACTTCCCGCTGGAAACCGAGCTGCTCAAGCACGCCCGCGCACTGGGCTGCCGCACGCTGGATGGCAGCACCATGGCGGTGTTTCAGGCGGTCAAGGCGTTCGAGCTGTTCAGTGGCCGGTCCGCTGATGCGCAACGGATGATGGCGCACTTCCACACCCTGTAAGCCTCAGCGCTTGAGGTAACGCAGCACAGCGTCGCAGATCATCGCCTTGTGACGCTGCTTGACCTCATCGCTCCACAGCTCGATCTGGAAGATCTCGCTGAACGTGTGGCGGTTGGAGATGCGGTAGAAGCAGAACGAGCTGATCATCAGGTGCAGGTCCACCGGATGAACGCCGTCGCGGAACAGGCCGCTGGCTTCACCGCGGCGCAGGATGCCGTCTAGCGCCCTGATGATGTTCTGGCTCTTGGCCTGGATCGTATCGGACTGCTTGACGTTCTCGCCGTTATGAATGTTTTCGATGCACACGATGCGCACGAAATCGACATTGCTGTCGTGGTGATCGAAGGTGAACTCGACCACCCGATGGATCGCCTCCAAAGGCTCCAGCTCGCCCAGATTAAGCTCGCTTTCGGTGTTGCGAATCGCCCCGTAGAGCTTTTCCAGCACTTCGACGTACAACTGCTCCTTGCTGCCGAAGTAGTAATAGATCATCCGTTTCGAGGTCTTGGTGCGTTCGGCAATGGCATCGACGCGCGCGCCCGTCAGGCCGTGCGCGACAAACTCGGCGACAGCGGCCTTGAGGATATCCTCACGGGTTTTTTCCGGGTTGTTCTTGCGGCCCTTGGGCACTGTGGCGGCAGGTTCAACGGCAACAGCGGAGTCGATTTTTTTCATTGTTGGCTCATGACCACGGGTAATGCGCGGAGTATGAAGCTGACCGTGAATGGAGGGAAGCTGCGAGGGCTCCGAACCCTCGCAACATTTGCATCAAGCGTTTTCTACAAACGTGCCTGACGCGCCGCCACGTTACGCGCCTTGGCCATTGCGGCCAGACGCACCGGCACGTTGGCGGCGCCGTAGCCCACATAGCCATTCTTACGCTGCAGGATCTCGAAGAAGAAACGCCCGTCAAATGCATCGGTGTAGACGTGAAACAGTTCGCCACCCTGCGCATCGCGGTCATAAAGCACGTTGTAATACGCCAGTTCGCTGAGAAACTCTTCGTCGAAATCGAAGCGCGCTGCCAGGTCGTCGTAGTAATTGAGCGGGATGTCCAGCAACGGCACACCGGCTTCCTTGGCGCGGCTGACCTCGGCAAAGATGTCCTCGCAGGAAAACGCAATGTGGTGCACACCAGAACCGCGATAACTCGACAGCGCGTGGGAAATGGCCGTATTGCGGTTCTCGGAAATATTCAGCGGCAGGCGAACGGTGCTGCAACGACTGCGCAGCGCTCGGCTTTTGACCAGGCCATAAGGGTCGGGCAGCACCACTTCGTCATCAGCTTCGAAATCCAGAATGCTTTTGTAGAACAGCACCCAGCTGTCCAGGCTGTCGGCGGGCAGCGCCATGGCCATGTGGTCGATACGCTGCAAACCGCCCTTGGCGACCGCTTGAGTGTCGACGACAAAATCACTGTCGTAGATCGAGTCACCCGGCGAGGCGTTGTCGACCAGGTAGATCAGGCTGCCGTCCGGCGCACGCACCGACGGAATCTCCCGCTCATTGGGGCCGACCAGACCGCGATAAGGCTGCCCTTTGAACGCACGCGCACGCTCCAGCGACTGATGACCGTCATCGACACGCAGGGCGGTGGCGCACAGCGAAGGCCCGTGCGCCTCGAAAAAACTGTGGGCAAACGAATACGGCTCGGCGTTGAGCACAATCTTGATATCACCCTGCCCCAACAGGCTGACAGCTTTGGAACGGTGCTGCCCCAACTTGGCGAAACCGAGCCGCTGCAACCAGCCTGACAAGCGAGCCGCGTGGCTCTCATCGACTGCGAATTCAAGAAACTCGACACCGTTATAGCTGCTGGCAGGCGGCGGATTGAACAGCACCTCGGGAACCGCCACCGGCTCGTCACGCGCCAGCAACTGGCGGGTTTTTTCTTCCAGGTACAGCAACGAACGCAAGCCGTCTGCTGCGTTGGCGCGGGTCGGGGCGGCACGGAAGCCATCATTGAATACTTCCAGCGACAACGGGCCGGTGTAACCGCTGCGCAGAATCGGCGCAAGGAACCCGGCCAGATCGAACTCGCCTTGCCCTGGGAAACAGCGGAAATGGCGGCTCCATTCCAGCACGTCCATCGCCAGAATCGGCGCATCGGCCATCTGCACGAAGAAGATCTTGTCGCCGGGGATCTGCGCAATCGCGCTCGGGTCGCCCTTGAGCGACAACGTGTGGAAGCTGTCGAGCAACACACCCAGCGCAGGATGATCAACCTGACGCACCAGGTTCCAGACCTGTTGCCAGGTATTGACGTGCTTGCCCCACGCCAGCGCTTCATAACCGACACGCAGGTTGCGGGCGCCAGCACGCTCGGCCAGCAAACTCAGGTCATCAAGAAGAATGTTTTCATCGCCCACCGAGTCGGCAGACGCATTGCTGCAGACCAGCACCAGATCGGTGCCCAGCTCCTGCATCAGGTCGAATTTGCGTTCGGCGCGATCCACATTGCGTTGCAGTCGGTCGCGACGGCAGCCTTCAAAATCGCGGAATGGCTGGAACAGGGTGATGGCGATACCCAGGTCGGCGCATAGCTGCCTGACGTTGCGTGGGCTACCGTCGTAATACAACAAATCGTTTTCGAAAATCTCGACGCCGTCAAAGCCGGCTGCGGCGATGGCTTCGAGCTTTTCGGGCAGAGTACCGCTCAAGGATACGGTAGCAATTGAACGCTGCATGCTTTTCAGCTCCTGGATGAACGCGACCTCTACGGGTCGCGACTGGACAGCACCGCATTCCGGCCTTTCCCGGCCTTATTCAGAGGTGCGAGTAAAGTATTTGCCTGTCAAAATACTACAGCAACATAAAGTGTACGAACCGGTTAGTTTTACGTTCGATTATCGAACAAAAGCCGTTTTACTCAATTGACGCTGTATCGCGTAATGCTCACCATCAGCATCACATTGCAGGATAGCCCCGGCAGTCGAACGTACGACATTTATGCTTCATCAGCAGCAACCCATAACAATCAAAAAAACAGGAACATTGCTCATGCGCACCCTTCTCGCTTTGCTCACCCGCTCGCCCGCCCGTCCTACCAGACGTCATGCCCGACGAACCGAACAGGCCAAAAGCCCGCTTCAGGTTCGCGTCGCCTGAAACATTCCAACGCACTTGCGCGGCCCAACCTGTAAATTGTCGGCCCGACGGACCGTCTCGATGAAAGCCTGAGTCAATCGGCCAGTCGATTCACGGTACTACGACTTCACTTTACCTGCACAACGCCTGCATCGAGTGGACTTCTCAGTCCGACTGTTGCCAGCAGCACAGTCCTGGAACGGATGGTTAGATCATCATGCTCAATACCCAGAACAACCCTGTTACCCGTGCCGGGATGGGCGAAAAGATTCGCGGCGCTCTTGCCGTGGGCAAGACCCGCTGGGGCATGCTCGCCCTGGTGTTCTTCGCCACCACGCTGAACTACATCGACCGGGCGGCGCTCGGGGTCATGCAGCCGATCCTGGCCAAGGAGATGAGCTGGACGGCGATGGACTACGCCAACATCAACTTCTGGTTTCAGGTCGGCTACGCCGTCGGTTTTGTGTTGCAAGGCCGTTTCATCGACAAGGTCGGCGTCAAGCGCGCGTTCTTCCTCGCCGTGCTGTTGTGGAGCCTGGCGACCGGTGCACATGGCCTGGCGACGTCTGCGGTCGGCTTCATGGTCTGCCGCTTCATTCTCGGCCTGACCGAGGCGGCCAACTACCCGGCCTGCGTGAAAACCACGCGCCTGTGGTTCCCGGCCGGTGAGCGTGCGGTGGCGACTGGCATCTTCAACGCTGGCACCAACGTCGGTGCGATGCTGACGCCAGCGTTGCTGCCGCTGATCCTCACTGTCTGGGGCTGGCAGGCGGCGTTCGTGGCGATGGGTTCGCTGGGGCTGATCTGGGTGATCATGTGGCGCTTGAAGTACTACAACCCTGAAGAGCACCCGACCGTCAGCAAAACCGAACTGGACTACATCAATCAGGAGGTCGAGCCTGCGCCGGTCAAGGTGCCTTTCACCGGCATTCTGAAGATGCGCGGCACCTGGGCATTCGCGCTGGCTTACGCGATCACCGCGCCAGTGTTCTGGTTCTACCTGTACTGGTTGCCGCCGTTTCTCAATCAGCAATACAACCTGGGCATCAGCGTGACGCAGATGGGCATCCCGCTGATCCTGATCTGGCTGACCGCCGACTTCGGCAGCGTGGGTGGCGGTATCCTGTCATCGTGGCTGATCGGGCGCGGCATGCGGGCGACCAAAGCGCGTCTGCTGTCAATGCTGATATTCGCCATCACCATCTGCAGCGTGGTGTTCGCCGCCAACGCCAGCGGCTTGTGGGTCGCGGTGCTGGCCATCTCTGTGGCAGTCGGCGCGCATCAGGCCTGGACCGCGAACATCTGGAGCCTGGTGATGGACTACACGCCCAAGCACATGATGAGCACGGTGTTCGGCTTTGGCGGCATGTGCGCAGCCGTCGGCGGCATGTTCATGACCCAGATCGTCGGTGCGGTGCTGACCGCGACCAACAACAATTACAACGTGTTGTTCACCATGATCCCGGCGATGTACTTCATCGCGCTGATCTGGCTGTACTTCATGGCTCCGCGCAAGGTGCCTACGCTGAGCGAGTAATCGTCTGACGGCATCAGAAAGGCCCGGCTCACTCAGTGACCGGGCCTTTTTGCTATGGGTGTCCGCGAGGTCAGTGAGATCGGTGCCACAGGTTTCAGCGCCAGACGCTATCCACCCTTGCGCCGCTGTTGCCATGCCGCCGCCAGGCCACTCAGGCAGATAATCGCGATGCCGGCCTGTGCGGTGGGCGATGGCATGTGGTCGAACACCAGAAATCCCAACAGCCCGGCGAAGACGATCTGGCAATAGCTGAACGGCGCGAGCATGGCGGGCGCAGCGAAGCGGAAGGCCTGGGTCAGCAGCAGGTGCGCGGACATGCCGCACGCACCCAGTGCGAGCAGAAACGGCAGATGCTTGAGCGCCGGTACTTCCCAGAAAAATGGCACCAGCGCGCTCATCACCAGCGTGTTGAACAGCCCGGCGAAAAAATTGCTGGTGGTCGGGCTGTCGAACGGGCTGACCAGCCGCGTCAGCAGTTGATAAAGCGCAAAGCACAAGGCCGACGACAACGGCAGCAGAATCGCCGGCGTGAACAACTCGCCGCCCGGATGAATGATGATCATCACCCCCGACAAACCCGACTACCACTGCAATCCACTGCCCACGCGTCACTCGTTCATGCAGCAGCGGCACCGACAATGCGGTGACCAGCAGCGGCGCAAGAAAGTTGACCGCCGTGGCTTCTGCCTGCGGAATGAACATCAGGCTGCTGGTGAACAACAGACTGGTGCCCAGCAAGGCCAGCGCGCGCAGTGCCTGTAAGCCGGGGCGTTTGGTGCGCAGCACGCGCAAACCCGCCGATGGCATGAAGATGCAGGCCATGAGCAACGTGTGCACCAGATAGCGCGCCCAGACCACCAGAATGATCGGGTAGAAACCGGACAGGTATTTGGACAGCGTGTCGTGACTGGCAAACAGAAAGGTCGCCAGAAGAATGAAGCCAATTCCTTTCAACGGTTGATTGACGCCGGACAACGGCGTGCTGGCAGGGCTCATCGGGCTTCCTTGTTCAAGTTTCAGGCTGTATACGCCGCCTGTATCTACAGATCAGTGAGCATCGCACACGCTTTTGCAACGTCCTGCACAAAATGTTCGGACCAGTACATTAACGTTCGGTAACCGCCCAAAACAGATGTTTCACAATTGCACACCGCGCCCCGGCATTTCACTATCGCAGCCAGCTACAACGACTCAATAACTACAAAAAAGGTCTGTTCCATGCGCTCGAACGTCTCTTGCAAAATCGCTTGCGGCCTCTCTGCGGCCATCGCCTCCACCCTCGCCCCTGCATTGAGTCACGCCGCCGGGTTCGTCGAAGACGCCAAGGTCAATCTGAACCTACGCAACTTCTACATCAACCGCAACTTCGTCGACCCGGCCAACGCGCAGAATTACGCCGAGGAATGGACGCAGAACTTCATTCTCGACGCACGCTCCGGTTTTACCCAAGGCACCGTGGGCTTTGGTGTCGATGCGCTGGGGCTTTACTCGCTCAAACTGGACGGCGGCAAAGGCACGGGCGGCACACAGCTGCTGCCGATTCACAGTGATGGACGCCCGGCCGACGACTTCGGGCGTCTGGCCGTGGCAGGCAAGGCGCGTTTCTCGAAAACCGAATTGAAGGTCGGCGAATGGATGCCGGTGTTGCCGATCCTGCGCTCCGATGACGGCCGCTCGCTGCCGCAAACCTTTCAGGGCGGGCAGATCACCTCCAAAGAGATCGACGGGCTGACCTTGTACGGTGGCCAGTTCCGCGCCAACAGCCCGCGCAACGACGCCAGCATGCAAGACATGTCCATGACTGGCCGCGCCGCGTTCACCTCCGACCGCTTCAACTTCGGCGGCGGCGAGTATGTGTTCAACGAAAAACGCACTCAGGTTGGCGTGTGGTACGCCCAGCTTGAAGACATCTACCATCAGCAGTATTTCAACCTGCTGCACAGCCAGCCGCTGGGCAGCTGGACGCTGGGAGCCAACCTCGGCTACTTCCAGGGCAAGGATGATGGCCAGTCGCTGGCGGGTGATCTGGACAACAAGACCTGGTCCGCCCTGCTCTCGGCACGACACGGCGGCAACACTTTTTACGTGGGCCTGCAGAAGGTCAGCGGCGACAGCGCGTGGATGCGCGTCAACGGCACCAGCGGTGGCACACTGGCCAACGACAGTTACAACTCCAGCTTCGACAATGCCAGAGAGAAATCCTGGCAGTTGCGTCACGATTACGACTTCGCAGCCCTCGGCGCGCCTGGCCTGACCCTGATGAACCGCTACATCAGCGGCGACAACGTGCACACCGGCGCTATCACCGATGGCGAAGAATGGGCACGGGAAACCGAGTTGGCCTATGTGTTTCAGAGTGGTGCGTTCAAAAGCCTGTCGCTCAAGTGGCGCAACTCGACCATGCGCCGTGATTACAGCACTAACCAGTTCGACGAAAACCGTATGATCGTCAGCTACCCGCTGTCGCTGCTCTGAAAACCTGAAAAATAGCCGCCACGGCTGAGTAACGTGGCGGCGTTGACTATCGTGCCGACGCTCCCGCGTCGCATGCCGCTCTGGACGCTCTGCGTCCGATCTTGAGTATGCGGCGCGGCTCAGATCTATGACGCTCCGCGTCACACTGCGGTTCTGCGATGTCAGCTGGATGTGTTTACGGCTCAAGTCACCTTTTCGCCCCTCGGCGACTGACTTTGAAGGATCAAAGTAATCAAAATCCCCGCTCCGTTTCCGGCCCGACTTCGTCGGGTTCCTTCGCCCTGTCACTTACGTCGCACTCTGCGTCGTCAGTGCCGTAGCGGTAAAAAAGCGCTTTGATTATCAACTATCGTACGACGCTCCGCGTCGCATGCCGTTCTGGACGCTCTGCGTCATCTTTGTGGCGCTACGCGCCGCATGTTGGTTCTGCGAGTCAGTGAGATTCGGGCAAGGCATGACATTTCGCAGCACTCCTCGTTAGGCGACTTTTCATTCCTCCTTCAACGACTCCACACCCATCTCGTCCCACACCGCTTCGGCGAGGTGAAACGTCGCGTTGGCCGCCGGAATGCCGCAGTAGATCGCGCTCTGCATCAGCACTTCCTTGATCTCTTCGCGGGTCACGCCGTTGTTTTTTGCAGCTTTGAGGTGCAGACGCAATTCGCCCTCACGGTTCATGCCGATCAGCATGGCGATGGTGACCAGGCTGCGTGTGTGGCGGGGCAAGCCTGGGCGGGTCCAGATATCACCCCAGGCGTGCCGGGTGATCATTTCCTGAAATTCTTCGTTGAAGGGCGTCAGTTTGCTCAGGCTGTTATCGACATGTGTGTCGCCCAGCACAGCGCGGCGCACCTGCATGCCAGCTTCGTAACGTTCGTCTTCGGTCATCGGGAAATCCTTGTGTGTTCAGCCACGGCACGTTCGACCCACAGGCGGGCCTGGCCAAGGTAATGGGCCGGATCGAGCAGGCGATCCAGCTCGGCGCAAGTAAGTTGCTCGCTGACCTGCGGGTTGTCTCCGAGCACCTGACGCAGATGCGCGCCCTGCTCCACCGCACGCCGACAGCATTGTTCGATCAGATGATGGGCCGCGTCACGGCCGATACGCTGGGCCAGCGCAATACTCACAGCTTCGGCCAGCACCAGGCCTTGGGTGGATTCCAGATTGACCCGCATGCGCTCGGCGTCTACTTGCAGACCGGGTATCACCTGCAATGCCTGTTGCAGCGAACCGGACACCAGGCAGCACAGCTCAGGCAGGGTTTCCCACTCGGCGTGCCACAGGCCCAGGCTGCGCTCGTGCTCCTGTGGCATGGCCGACAGCATCGTCGCAACCAGCCCCGGTGCCCGAGTGGCTGCGCCGATCATCACCGCTGCACCCACCGGGTTGCGCTTGTGCGGCATGGTCGAAGAGCCACCTTTGCCCGGTGCGGAAGGCTCGAATACCTCACCCACTTCGGTCTGCATCAACAGGCTGACGTCACGCCCAAGCTTGCCGAGGCTGCCGGCGATCAAGCCCAGGACGCTGGCAAACTCCACCAGACGATCACGCTGGGTGTGCCAGGGCTGCTCGGGCAGTTCCAGCTGTAATTCACCCGCCAGTGCTTGCGCCACCGGGAAGGCCCGGTCGCCCAGCGCCGCAAGGCTGCCGGACGCGCCGCCGAATTGCAGGCACAGCAGGCGCGGTTTGATCTCGTTCAGGCGCTGGCGATGGCGAGTGATGGCGCCCAGCCAACCGGCGATTTTCATCCCCAGCGTGACCGGCGTGGCCTGCTGCAACCAGGTGCGCCCGGCCAGCGGCGTAGCAGCATGGCGCTGCGCCTGTTCAGCCAGTGCCTTGGCCAGTTGCGCAAGGTCACGCTCCAGCAAGACGATCGCCCGGCGTATTTGCAGCACCAGCCCGCTGTCCATCACGTCCTGACTGGTCGCGCCCATGTGCACGTAACGCTCGGCTTGCGGGTTGCGCGCAGCAATCTGCCTGCCGAGCGCCTTGACCAACGGGATCGCCGAATTGCCGGCGCTGCCTATGGCAATGGCCAGTTCGTCGAAATCGAACAGCTCGGCGCGGCAGCTCTGCTCGATATCAGCCACGACCTGTTGCGGGATCAGGCCGACTCGCGCCTGCGCCCGAGCCAGCGCAGCCTCGAAATCGAGCATGCCCTGCACCCGGCCTTCGTCCGAGAAAATGTCGCGCATATCGGACTGCGTGAAATAGGCATCAAACAGTTGATTGCTCGGTCTGTTCACATCAACGCTCCAGATTGAACGGTTTCAAGTGGCATCGGAATGACTGACCCACCCCTTGATCAGGATCGCCAGCGCCGCCAGTGCCGCCGGGATCACCAACGCAGTCAGTACCTGCTCGAAATTCCAGCCCAGGCCCAGCAACGTGGCACCGGCCCACGCGCCCAGAATGGCACCGAAACGGCCGATCCCGAGCATCCACGATACGCCCGTGGCGCGGCCCTGCGTGGGGTAGAAACGTGCCGCCAGCGACGGCATCGCCGACTGCGCGCCATTGATGCACATACCCGCGAGCAGTACCAGTGTGGCCAGTACCGCGACATTGCCCAGACTCTGCCCGACCAGGTACGCAAACACCCCAGCCAGCGCATAGGCGAAGCCGATGACTTTATGCGGGTTGTAACGGTCCATCGCCCAGCCGACACCCACGGCGCTCAACACGCCGCCAAACTGAAACAACGCCCCGATGAACGCCGACTGCTCCATGCTCGCGCCGCTGTCACGCATCAATGTGGGCAGCCAACTGGTCAGCAGATAAACGATCACCAGCCCCATGAAATAGGTCAGCCACAACAGCAAGGTGCCAGCGCTGTACGTACCGGAAAAAATCACTTTCAGAACGTTGCGGCTGCTGACGGTTTTCTGTTCGGGAACCGTAAACGCAGTCACCCCCGCCACTGCTTTGGGCGCAATCGGCGCAAGCACCTTGCGGATCTGCTCGGCCCCGCGATTGCGCACCACCAGAAAGCGTGCCGACTCCGGCAGCCAGACCATCAGCACCACCGCCAGTACCAACGGCAGGATACCGCCGAGCATCAGCAGGCTGTGCCAGCCCATGCTGGGGATCAGCTTGGCCGACACAAAACCGCCGCAGGCCATGCCCAGATTGAACCCGCAGAACATGCTCGTCACCAGCAAGGATTTGAGCCGCTCCGGGGTGTATTCCGAGAGCAGCGTGGTGGCATTGGGCATCGCAGCGCCCAGCCCGAGGCCGGTTAGCAAGCGCAGCACCAGCAACTGGTCGATGTTGCTGCTGTAGGCTGACGCCAGGCTGAAAATCCCGAACAGGAACACCGCCACCACCAGCACCACCTTGCGCCCGAAACGGTCAGCCAGCGGGCCGGAACCCAGCGCACCGAAGACCATGCCGATCAGCGCGGCGCTCATTACTGGGCCGAGGCTGGCCCGGTCGATGCCCCAATCCTGACTGAGCGCCGGCGCGATAAAGCCCATCGCCGCGGTGTCCAGGCCGTCGAGAAACACGATCAGAAAGCACAGCGCAACGATCCGCCACTGATACCCGGATAACGGCTGCGCGTTGATGAAAGCCTGTACGTCGAGCGTGCCGGTTGCAGGGCCGCTGGCTGTAAGCGTCATGAAGGTGTCCTTTTATTTTTATAAGGGCGCCTGCCGATGCAGGCGCCGTGAAACGCACGCACATGCTTCAGAAATCGAAAAACACCGTTTCGCCTTCACCCTGCACGCGGATGTCGAAACGATAGGCCGATTGGCCCTCGTGCGTACAACGACGCGCAATCAGGGTTTCGCGACGCGGCGGCTGCTCGATAAGGTTCAGCACCGGGTCGATGGCATTGGCCTGTGCTTGGTCATCGAAATACAACCGCGTCTGCAGATGAATATTGATGCCACGGGCAAACAGCGACACATTAATATGCGCAGCCATCGGCACACCCGCCGCATTGCGCACCGAACCCGGTTTTACGGTCTTCAACAGCCACTGACCGTCATCGGTGGTTGCGGTGCGGCCAAAGCCGTTGAACGGCCGGTCGGGATGAAATTCGTGGTCATAAACGCCCTGATGATCGGCCTGCCAGAACTCCAGATAGGCATCGCGAATCAGGTGGCCGTTGCCATCGAAGACATTGCCCAGCAGCACGATGTGCTCACCCGGCGCTTCGGGCCTGGCCATCTCGTTCCAGATTTCCAGCTCGCGGGTCGGGTTGCCGGCCACTTGCGGGGCCAGACCAATGTGCACGTAAGGGCCAGCGGTTTGCGAAGGGGTTTCCTGCAGCAATTGAACGGGCATGTCGGGCCTCCTCAGCAGTTTTCGAAGTGCGTCTTGCGCTGACCGCGCAACACGATGTCAAAGCGATACGCCAGGCAGTCCATCGGGTTGCCCAGTGCCAGATCAAGCCGGGCGATCAGGCTCTGCACCGCATCCGGGTTGGTGATCGACTTGACGATCGGGCAGATCGGAATCAACGGATCGCCTTCGAAATACAGCTGGGTGATCAATCGCGTGGCAATCGACGGGCCGCTGATCGACACGTGAATGTGCGCCGGACGCCAGTCGTTGGGGCCGTTGCGCCACGGGTACGGACCCGGCTTGACGGTGCGAAAGCTGTAATTGCCTTCGCTGTCGGTCAAGGTGCGGCCGACACCGCCGAAATTGGGGTCGATCGGGGCCAGGTACGCATCACGTTTGTGACGGTAGCGCCCGCCGGCATTGGCCTGCCAGATCTCTACCAGAGTGTGCGGAATCGGTTTGCCATACTGATCACAGACCCGACCGGCGAGCAAAATGCGTTCGCCGATGGGCAGCCCGCCGTTGTTGAAGTTGAGCAGCAGGTCGTTGTCGTGCTGGCCAAACTGCAAATGCGAGAAATCCGGCCCGGTGGTTTCGGAAATGGATTGCGGAATACTGACTAGCGCCTGACGCGGCGAACGGAGTATAGAGGTCTTGTAATCAGGCGTCAGGGCTTTGGGGTGCCAGTTTCGATCACGAATGACAAAGCGGCTATTGTCCACGGCGGACATGGCGTTCTCCTTGTTTTTCTTATGGACGCGCAGGCGTCGATCACTTGCGCTACAGGCTGCGGCGAAGTGTCGCGCTATTTATGCTTACAGAGAACTGAAATAAAACCACGCATCCATAACCAATTGGTTATGCATACTGCCCTTCCCGGTACGCCGCACCGACGGTTCGCAACTCATCCACGCACCACTGCGCTGCGCGCGTCAGTGGCAAGGCCGGGTTGCTGCACAGGCCAACCGAGCCGCCCGGCTCGCGAATTCCCATATCCAGTTCGACCAGAGTGCCGCCTTTCAACTCCAGCAACACAGCGTCCAGCGGTGCAATCCAGATCGCATTGCTGCACTGCACGTAACGGCGGCTCAGGGTCAGTGAAAGGGTTTCCAGGCGCTGGCGCGGCATCTGAATACCGCACTGCACGAACAGGCTGTCGGCAAACTTGCGGATGGTGGTGCCCGCCAGCGGCAGCACCAGCGGGAACTGCTCCAGGCTTTCACGCTTGAGCGGCGCAGCCAGCAGCGGGTGGTCATTGCGCACCACCAGCGTCATTGACTCGTGGTACAAGTGCTCGAAAGTAAGCCCCTGAATCTGCGGGCTGTCGGTCATGCGCCCGACCACCAGGTCCAGCTCGCCGACACGCAATTGCGAGAGCAGATAGGCGCTTGGGCCAGTCATCACACTGACGATCAACGCCGGGTGGCGCGTGTGCAGGCGCTTGACGACCTCTGGCACCAGCAGGCTTTCGGCGGTGGACAGCACGCCCAGCCGCGCCGTAACGGTTTCATGCTCGCCGGAGCGCAAGCTGCTGACCCCGTCGCGCAACGCCTGGACGCTGGGCCCGGCGAAACGCATGAACGCCACGCCCGCGTCGGTCAGCGCCGCACCGCTCTTGCTGCGCACGAACAAGGTCGTGGCCAGCAGGGTTTCCAGCTCCTTGAGGCTTTTGGACAAGGCAGGCTGACTGATCGCCAGCGCATCGGAGGCCCGCGCCAGACTGCCCTGCCGTGCCACTTCCAGAAAGCACACCAGATGGCGAAATTTGATGCGGGTGTCGATATTCAAGGCGCGTCGGGTCCGGGAATGGTGGAGAAAAATGCCGTTCAACGGCTGAGAAAAGAAACCACTTGAGGCGCTTCAAAGGGCCACTCCAGTTCCTCGCCCGTGTCGATGCGGCGCAGCACTGGAACGCGCAGTTCATAACGCTCTAACAGTTGCTCATGCTCGCCGATGTCGATCAGCTCGACCATCAGGCCATGCTCGATTGCAAACGGCAGCAGCACCGCTTCGGCGACCTCGCACAACGGGCACCCCAAGGTGCTGAACAGCTGGCATTCGGGTGGCATGAGCATAATTGACCCTCGACGGCTACGTGACAAGCCTCTACGTGACAACCAAAACCTGATTCTAGGCCTGACGCCATATCACGTCGACACCCGAAAATGCGTCTTGCTGAACGCGTTGGCGCGGTCCAGCACAGGCTTCTCGAAACAGCGATAGCCGACCCAGCCGTAACATACCGCCGCCGCCATCATCAGCACGGCGAAAAACAGGTTGTCCAGGTAACTCTCGGGCCAGGCCCCCACCAGGCTCCAGACCCGCCCGATCACGCCGAGCACCAGCAGATGTGACAGGTAAATGGTGTAGGACATGTCACCTGTAGCGACCAGAAAACCCGGCACGACGAGCCGCCGGCGCCGCTCCAGCAAGGCCAGCGTCAGCACCAGTGTGCCGAACGTCCCGCCAACCATCAGCATGCGCAACAAACCCTGACTGTCGTAAAGCCGGTAAACACCTATCAGCGGCACCGCCACCAACAGCGCGACCGCCAGCAAGGCGCAGACGGCAACCGATGGCAACCTTGCACTGTGGCGACCATAGAAGAACAGCGCCAGCGCAGCGCCGAGGATGAACTCCAGCGAATAAGGATGCAGGATGATTTTTAGAGCGGAAGAATAGTCCTGCCAGTCTGCCAGTGCGTTGAAAACGACAATGATCAATGCCCAGCCGCCGAGCAGCAGCGGCAGGCTGCGTTCACGAAACAGTAGAAAACCGGAGAACACCACGTAGAACCACAGCTCGAAAAGCAGTGACCAGGCGACCATCACCAGCAACACCTTGTCATTGGGCAGCAGCAGGAAGGACATGAGCAGGTTGGACCCACCGTGCCCACTGTTGACCATCCCCGGCTGTACCAGAAACACCGCCAGGGTGATGAAAAAATACAGCCAGTACGTGGGATAGATCCGCGACACCCGATTGAACAGAAAGCGCCGGGCCTCTGCGCCACTCTGGAAGCGGCCACGACTGACAATCACCATCACGAAACCGCTGATGACAAAAAACAGATCCACACCCAACTGAAAAAAATCGAGCAGCGGCGGCAGAAGAATATCACCCCCGGAAAACTTGCTCTCGACCGACATCATGTGAAACAAAACCACACCCAGGACTGCAACGCCTCTGAGCCCCTGCAGGGAATACAGCCGCTCCATGCCTCTCTCCGTTCGGCTCGATGCGCTCATCTTCAGTGCCTTCTCAATTACCGTGCACAGGCTCGCGCGTTTCAAGCATAGCCAAAGGCCAGAAATACGGAACCCTCAACGTGTGGTTTTTCCTGGCGGGTGCTTTTGGAGTAAGGTGCAGCGGCCCAGACTGTGTAAAAACTACTGCGCTCGGCAATACTGCGTTAAAAACAGGCGAAAAATGCTCATTTAGAACACCTAGACTCCGCTTTTTCGCCTGTTTTTGCCTTGTCTTGCCTTCGCTCGTGACGTTTTTACACACTCTGAACAGCGGACGGCCTGATCGAACACGATACGGCAATCGAAGTGAACCTTCAGGAATCACCTGTACTCGAAACACCCATATGCCACCTAAACGGAGAAAACCATGGCTCGCCAAACCGCACAGAATGCTCAGGAAATCCTGAGGGCCGACTTCCAGGTACTGGTTGCAGATACCGAGAAACTGCTGGCACACACCGCCTCTCTGGCAGGTGATCAGGCCGACGAACTGCGTGCCCAGATTCGTGAAAGCCTGTTGCGTGCCAAGGAAACACTTAAAACCACCGAAGATTCGCTGCGCGAGCGCGGTGAAGCGGCAGTGGTTGCTACAGAAGACTATGTCCAGAACAACCCCTGGCAGTCCGTCGGTATCGCCGCAGGTGTCGGCTTTCTGATCGGTCTGCTGGCCACAAGGCGCTAACATCATGACTCTGGGAACGGAATCAGCACCGCCCGAGGGAACTCCGGGCTCTACACCGCGGCGCCTCGGCGCCGCCTTCCTTGGTCTGTTGCACAGCCACGTCGAACTGTTCGGCATCGAGCTGCAAGAGCAGAAGGCGCGCACTGTCAGCCTGTTGCTGTTCGCAGGGCTGGCGCTGGTTTTCGGCCTGCTGTTGCTCACGGGGCTCTCGGCGCTGCTGCTGATCGTTCTGTGGGACAGCTATCGACTGGCCGGGATCATCGGCCTGTGCACGTTCTACTTTCTGGCCGCGATCTTCTGCGGATTGCGCCTCAAAGCAGCGATTTTCGATGAGTCGTCGCCGTTTCATGCGACCCTCGAAGAACTGGCCAACGACCGTGAGCGATTGATGCCATGAGTGAACCCAAATCGCACCAGAGCAATACTCGCCGTGAACTGCGCAAGGCCTTGATACGCCTGCGCATGGAAATGCACCGTCAGGAAATACGTCACGAATCGACGCAACTACTGCAGCCGTTGCAACGCTTTCGTGGCATCCGCCACGACTGGAAAAGCGCACTGGGCTTTCGCCACGCGCCGCTCTGGGGCGTGGGTTCGGTCGCCCTGCTGGGCTTTCTCAGTGGCAAGCGCGCCAGGACCGGGCGTACCAGCTTTCTGGGCCGCCTGTTGAAACTCGGCATCACCCTGACGCCGCTGATCAAGGTGGCCCTGCAGCGCCGCGCTATACAGAACCGCAACCACAGGCTCTGACTGCGCCCTGATATGAATCAGGCTTGAAACCGAATGCCCGTCCCGATGTTTCGCGGCGGGCATTTGTTTTTCATGCGTGCCTGTTTACCTCTCTGCATACTTAAGGCCTTGCGGCAGGCCCGTCGAACCGGGAAGCTAAGCCACTATCATTGATGGAGTGACCGCCTTGGATTGGCAGACCCTGCTTAACCGCGAACGACTCGGCAAAACCCTGCACAGCCCCGAAGAACTGGGGCGCAGCCCGTTTCACAAGGACCACGACCGGATCATCTTTTCCGGTGCCTTCCGCCGTCTGGGGCGCAAGACGCAGGTCCATCCGGTGTCCAGCAACGACCACATCCATACTCGGCTGACCCACTCACTGGAAGTCAGCTGCGTTGGCCGCTCGCTGGGCATGCGCGTCGGCGAGACCCTGCGCTCTGCCCTGCCCGACTGGTGCGACCCCAGCGACCTGGGCATGGTCGTGCAGTCGGCCTGCCTGGCCCACGACATCGGCAACCCTCCGTTCGGCCACTCCGGCGAAGATGCGATTCGCAACTGGTTCAACCTGGCGGCCGGACGAGGCTGGCTCGATGCGATGAGCGAGACCGAGCGCAACGACTTTCTCAACTTCGAGGGCAATGCGCAGGGGTTCCGGGTGCTCACGCAGCTGGAATATCACCAGTTCGACGGCGGCACACGCCTGACCTACGCCACGCTGGGTACTTACCTCAAATACCCGTGGACGGCTCGCCATGCCGATTCGCTGGGGTACAAGAAGCACAAGTTCGGCTGCTACCAGAGCGAACTGCCGATTCTTGAGCAGATCGCCAGCAAGCTTGGCCTGCCGCAACTTGAAGAGCAGCGCTGGGCACGCCATCCACTGGTCTACCTGATGGAAGCCGCCGACGACATCTGTTACGCGCTGATCGATCTGGAAGACGGTCTGGAAATGGACCTGCTGGACTACGCAGAAGTCGAGTCCCTGCTGCTCGGGCTGGTCGGCGATGACCTGCCGGAAACCTATCGGCAACTGGGCCCCGGTGATTCACGCCGACGCAAGCTGGCGATCCTGCGCGGCAAGGCCATCGAGCACCTGACCAACGCGGCCGCGCGAGCCTTTGTCGAACAACAGGACGCACTGCTGGCCGGCACCCTGCCCGGCGACTTGGTCGAGCACATGCACGGTCCGGCCAAACGCTGCGTGCTGAACGCCAAGGACATGGCTCGCAAGAAGATCTTTCAGGACAAGCGCAAGACGCTGCATGAAATCGGCGCCTACACCACGCTGGAGATCCTCCTGAACGCCTTTTGCGGGGCAGCCGTCGAACAGTTTGGTGGCCGCACGCCCTCCTTCAAGCACCGGCGTATTCTCGACCTGCTGGGCAACAGCGCGCCCGACCCCAAAGCGCCGCTGCATGCCTCGTTCCTGCGTATGATCGACTTCATCGCGGGGATGACCGACAGCTACGCAGGCGAAATGGCCCGGGAAATGACCGGACACTCCGGGCACATCTGACCGGCAGCGGCCAGCCAGCTTCCCGGACAGAACCGGGAAACTGGCCAGCCTGACTTGCTTGCAACGCAAAATTCAGACAAGCCCTACACGCATGTCAGACGAGTCCTATCGCAGGTTTTCTTGCATCCCTCAATAATTCCAGCCACTTCAACCGCCGCACCGGCACGTCATCCATCCGCCTGCGACACTTACGGGTCCGCACGCAGCCTGCCGATGCCTGAACGCCTCGCCAGGTTTTTTCCGGAAAACTCATGTCCAAACACAGCCTGCGCATCCTGCTGGTGGAGGATCACCCTTTTCAACTGATCGCCACTCAGGTGCTGCTCAACAATCAGGGCTACTTCCTGCTGACTCCCGCACTGACCGCAGCAGAGGCGATGGACGCCATGCACCGCAGCCCCGAGCCTTACGGGCTGTTACTGTGCGACCAGTGCCTGCCGGACATGGCGGGCATCGAACTGATCAGCGAAGCGGCAAGACAAGGTCTGCTGCGACAGGCCATCCTGCTCAGCGGCGTACCCGACGCGCAGCTTGAAAGCCTGCAGCAACTGGCGATGGAACGCGACCTGCCGCTGCTCGGCTGCCTGAGCAAACCCCTGAACGGCGCCGACCTTAGCCGCTTGCTGGAAAACATTCCTGCCTGAGGCCCGCCACTTGGCTTTATCCGCACCCGCTTGGCCTGCCTTTGCTGCCAGCACCTGAAGCGGAACCGCAACACTCTTGTACGCGGCGATTAACAAAAGATGCAACAGACGACACGCTGAAAGCTGTGAATTCGCGTTCAGACGTGTAGGAAAGTTTCAATAAACAGGCCTGATGATTCCAGGAAGTTATAAACAACCTGCACATCAATAACCCATCATCACACCGAAATGCGCGTTAACGTTTAAACACACTTATGTTCATCGTAGGCTTTTACGTACTCCGATACGTTAAATATTGTAGGACTTTTCCTATATATGCCTGCCGAGCAAGTCTCTTCATGTGCCTGCCCGAACATCTGAGCTAAGGTGCGCGCTTTCTTCGCTGCTTGTTATGGAATGGAATATGAACTCAGTTTTTATCATCGATGACCATCCGGTTATTCGAATGGCTGTAAGAATGCTGCTGGAAAACGAAAACTACACCGTGGTCGGCGAAACCGATAATGGTGTCGACGCTATGCAAATGGTTCGCGAATGCATGCCCGACCTGATCATCCTCGACATCAGCATTCCCAAGCTGGACGGGCTCGAGGTGCTGGCGCGGTTCAGCACTATGGGGCTGCCCTCCAAGATCCTCGTGCTGACGTCACAGACCCCCAACCTGTTTGCCATCCGCTGCATGCAATCCGGTGCTTCCGGTTATGTATGCAAACAGGAGGACCTCAGCGAGCTGCTCAGTTCGGTAAAAGCGGTATTATCCGGCTACAATTACTTTCCCAGCCAGGCATTGGCGTGCGCGGTTCGTGAAGACGGGATGACCAGCGAGCTAGAGCTGTTCAAGTTGGTCAACGACCGCGAACTGATGGTGTTGCAATTGTTTGCGCAGGGACGCTCGAACAAGGAAATAGCTAAAGGCATGTTTCTCAGTAACAAGACCGTCAGCACTTACAAGACACGGCTTATGCAAAAACTGAAAACCAGAACCTTGGTAGAACTTATCGAGATGGCAAAACGCAACGCGCTAGTGTGAGAGACCGGATGCCCACGCGCTTCAGACAATTATTAATACTGGCCACAGGCCTGTGCATGAGCTGGAGCAGCGCTCAGGCCGGCCCCGGCGCGGCCGATCACTACACCCTGCTCGGCCGTTCGAGCCCGGCGCACATGGACGTGAAGCTGGACAGCAGCCAGTGGCAGTGGGTACGCGCCCAACGTGAACTGATTCTCGGCACGTCAAGCCCCGACTATCCGCCGTTCGACATCACCATTTCAGGGACTGATTACGAAGGCATCACTGCCGATTACGCGGGCATTATTTCGGATGCACTGGACCTGCCTGTCAGGGTCCAGCGCTTCGACAGCCGCGAGGCCGCCATGAAGGCGTTGATCGCAGGTCAGGTCGACCTGCTGGGCACCGCCAACGGTTTCGAGGCCGTCGAGCGCGATATCAAGCTTTCACAACCTTATTCGGTGGACCAGCCCGTGCTGGTCACCCGGGTGGGCGACACACGGCCGTTGAACGAAGGCCTGCAAGGCATGCGGCTGAGCATGGTCTATCACTATCTGCCGCCTGCCGATGTCGTAACCACCTACCCCGGCGCCATTCTCAAAACCTATCCTTCGTTTCAGAATGCCATCAATGCCGTGGCCTTCAACCAGGCCGATGTGTTTCTGGGCGATACGATTTCCACCCAATACATCATCAACAAGGGCTATCTGAACAATGTGCAAATGTCCAGTTTCGGCAAGCACGAGGCCAATGGTTTCAGTTTTGCCGTCAGCGGCCAGAACACGCAATTGCTGGGCGTCATCAACCAGACGCTGAAGGCGATTCCCGTCGATGAGCGCATCGACATTTCCAGACGCTGGAGCACCGGCAGCGACCTGATGCTCACCGACCAGAAACTGCAACTCACCCAACGTGAAGAACGCTGGATTGCCCAGCACCCGGTCGTGCGTGTGGTGGTCAACGAAGCTTACGCACCGCTGACATTCTTCGATGCCAAGGGCAACTTTCGCGGCATCACTGCCGACTTGCTTGAACTGGTGCGCCTGCGCACCGGGCTCAAATTTGATGTCAAACGCTCGCCGAGCCTGACCGACATGCAAAACCAGATCAGCGAGGGTCAGGCAGACATGATCGGCGCGCTGGTGTCCAGCGATGTGCGCGAAGACCGTCTGAGCTTCAGCCGGCCTTACATCGACAACTCGTTCGTACTGGTTACCCGCAAGGACAAGGGCTCACCCAGCTACCTGGAACAGATGGACGGCAAACGCCTGGCCATCACTCAAGGCAGCCCGATGCTCGACTGGCTGCGCCGCAAGTACCCGAGAGTCGTGCCACTGGAAATCGACAACCCGTTTCAGGCGCTGGACATGCTGGCAGTGGGCAGAACGGAAGGTGCCGTCGTCTCGTTGCTGAGCGCGGATTACTTCCTGTCTTCCGGGATCTTCGAGGAACGCTTGCAGATGACGGCCACGGTCGGCGAGGACCCGGCATTGATCTCCATGGCCACGTCGCGCAACGCTCTGGAACTCAGCTCGATTCTCGACAAGGCGCTGGCGAGCATCGCGCCGCAGGATCTGGCTGCGATCAACAACCGCTGGCGCGCCTACACCCCCTCAAGCGCCAGCTGGCACGACTACCAGCGGCTGATCTATCAGATTGTGATTGGTGCGGGCCTGTTGCTGCTGGGCCTGCTGGTATGGAATGCCTGGATGCGCCGGCAGATACGCCAGCGCGAAGCCGCAGAGCGTGCCCTCAGCGATCAGTACGAGTTCATGAGGGCACTGGTCGACGGCACGCCTCATCCGATCTACGTGCGCGATCGCGATGGTTTGCTGCAAATGTGCAATGACAGTTACCTCAGGGCCTTTTCCGCGCAGCGCGAAGACATCATCGGCAAGAGTGCTACCGAAAGGGTGCTGGGCAATGCTTTCGAGGCACGCGAATACGCTGCCGATTATCAACGGGTCATGGCCAGCAACACCGCGCTGATTCTTGACCGCCCGCTGCACATCGGCGACCGCCAACTGACCATCTACCACTGGATCCTGCCCTTTCGTGACTCGCTGGGCGAGGTACAGGGCATCATTGGTGGCTGGATCGACATCAGCGATCGTCGCCAACTGATCGAAGACCTGCAGGCGGCCAAGGAACAGGCCGACGCCGCCAGCCGTGCCAAGAGTACTTTCCTGGCGACCATGAGCCATGAAATCCGCACGCCTATGAACGCCGTGATCGGCATGCTGGAGCTGGCGCTCAAGCGTGCCGATCAGGGCGAGCTGGATCGCTCCGCCATCGAAGTGGCTTACAGCTCGGCCAACGATCTGCTGGACCTGATCGGCGATATTCTCGATATCGCGCGGATCGAGTCCGGAAGGCTGGCGCTGAACCCCGAACGGGCGAACCTGCGGCAACTGGTCGAGTCGGTGCTCAGGGTATTTGACGGCCTGGCGCGCCAGAAAGACCTCGACCTGGTGTTGGAGCTGGACAGCCGGATCAACACCGACGTACTGATCGACCCGCTGCGCTTCAAGCAGATACTCTCCAATCTGGTCAGCAATGCCATCAAGTTCACCCCGATGGGACGCGTCAAGATCGCCCTGCAGGCGGTCGATAATCCGGATCCGCAATTACTGCACCTGCACATCACCGTGCAGGACAGCGGCATAGGCATCAGCGTCGAAGACCAGAAGCGTCTGTTCGAGCCTTTCGCCCAGGCCGACAACACCGGACAGATGGCCCGCACCGGCGCCGGGCTGGGGCTGGTGATCTGTCGCAGCCTGTGCATGATGATGGGCGGCAACCTCTCGCTCGACAGTGAACCGGGCAACGGCACCCGGATCAGCATGAACCTGCTGCTGACCACACTCGAACCAATGACCAGGCAGCCTGTCGCGACAAAACCACCGGCGGCGGCCCATCAGGTGCTCAGAATCCTGATCGTCGACGACCACCCTGCCAATCGTTTGCTGCTGTGCCAGCAACTCGGCTTTCTCGGCCATCACTGCGAGATGGCTGAAAACGGCGCGCAGGGGCTTGAGCGATGGAAGGCCGATGCGTTCGATCTGGTGGTCGCCGACTGGAATAACCCGGCAAATCCGAAATACCCCTATAAAATCAATACCTTAACGAATAAAAACATCATTTTTAAAGTTGTGCTTGCCGACTTTGCCGCCCCAATAAAATCAGATGCTTATGGTTGCGTTTTGGGGAAGATTTAAAGGTCGGTCTTGCGCAACTACCCCACCCCCGGCGTTCTGCCGACGAACACCACTCCCAAAATCTGAAAGACTCAAATACTGTATACACATACAGCACTTGAGAATCACTCCTATGAATCAGAGCAATAGCTCAGAAGCCTTGGCCGAATGGCACAAAAGGCTCAACGACAGGAGGCAATGGACGAACCCTGCATTCACCTACAGGTTTCTGGCGCGCATGGCCGAGGACATGCAGGCAGCTGGAGCAATTGACCCACTGGAGCGCTTCGAACTTTTTGAGCTGGCCAGCGCCGCGTTCTGCCACTTCACAGAAGAAGGCAACCACGAATGGCGGCACCAGGCATCGGAGTATCTGGCCTTCAACAAGGGTGGCACCGTAGTCGGGAGCCTGCTGAACTCACGCTACGTTCTGCATGACTCTGATCAGTCGCCGTACCATGCCGCTCACTTCGCATTCCTGAATGCTGAAAACGAACTCATCATGAGGGACCACAAGAAGTACGGAACGCTTGAGGGGCGGTACATCTACACCGAAACCGGCCAGACCTTAACGCTGGTGGAGCAATCCAGGCAGATCAACGGCGTGGACTGCCAGCGCCTGACCGATGAAGATCAATACCGAGCGCTGATAGATGCCTCGGCAGTAGCTCTCGACCAAGGCGACTTCAAAGCCTACGTAGCGCTGTGGGAGCGTCACAGCTACTCGATATTTACCAGATGCCTCCATTGCCTGGATGGATTCGCAGTGCGCGACGATTGCACACACTGCGCTGGACGAGGCTTTATCGAAGATCCAGAGTGCCCTAACAAACAGCCTCAAGCGCTCGGGCGTACAGCGCCTGCCGATCAGCCAGACCGTTCGTGCCGCCGTTGATGCGCTTGGTGATGGTCAGGAAGTCGCCCTTGTCGGCCAGCGTGTTGAGCGCGGCCCGGTGCCAGAACCACCCCGCCGACATCGCGGCGTACTGCGGCAGCTCGAGCAATTCGGGATGGTTGATCAGGTCCAAGCCCAGCGCTTCGCCGCACGCCTCGTAGTTCGACCGGCCTGTCACCTGGATCAGGCCCCGGCCACGGTAAAGCTGGCCGTCGCCGTCGGCCTCGGGCGTGTTACCCAGACGTTCAGCCAGCTTGCCGGTGTCGTACTTCGACAGGTAGGCGCTGCCGCCCAGCTCGCGGACGTAACGCAACTGTCCCGACTCGTGGCCCACCTGGGCAATGAACGCCGCGATACGCAGCCTCGTGACGATCTGGTACTTGCTCATTGCTGTGTTCAGGACGGGTGCAAAAACGCCGGCTTTCTGGCCGGCGCTCGGGAGTATCTGCAGCAGCTGCTGCGCGGTGATCGGCATTTGGGTTTCTCCAGGCAAAAAAATACCCGCTCGATGGCGGGGTGCGAGTGTTGCTGTGCAGGTGTTACGCGGTGACAGGTTCTGGTGCTGGCTGAATCGACGCCTTGAGCGCGGCCACTTCGGCGCGCAGCTCTTTGACGGCCCCCATCAGATCGGTGATCAGTGCCATCGGGTCGAGCTGCTGGATACGTGCGTTGCCGTTTTCATCGACGCCGTCCTTCTCTCCGGTGACGGCAAGCGGGTTGACCTCTTGGGCCTCATGCGCGATCAGGCCTTGGTAGACCCTGCCGTCGCCTCGGAACACATCGCCAAATATTTTGCGCTCATAGGTTACAAGGCGATATGCGTCAATCCTGTCCAAAAAGGAAGGGACCTTTAATTCCTTGATGAACTTCTTGATCCGGTAGTCAGACGTGAACAGTGTCATCGTGCCAACATATGTGTTGTCGATATAAACATCGACGTTGTTACCGGTCCAGTTGAAGTTATATACAGTTCCGCCTTTACTACCGCTGAACCCAGTACGGCACCAATTTCCGTAAGATGAAATTCTTCCGGCGATATCCAGGCCAGCAAAAACGGGGGCCTGACCCGCTCCAAGGCCCAGCGCAACGCGCGCGGAAGCTTGATCTTTCCCGCCAGTTCCGCCCTGAGCGAGAGCAATAGGCGTAGTCAACCCGTTGATCTGATTGGTGGAAACAAGTGTTGTTGATACTTCTTTAATGGTCAGGACGCCGCCATAGGAGTAGGTCATTACTGGACCGGCTGCCGTGTTGTCCGAGTTTACGGACCACCATGCATGCCCGCCAAGGCCACCGCCACGGTTGCAGATGTAGTTCGCCCCGCCGTCGCCGTTACCGTTCCAACCCATGTAAAGGCCTTGCACGTTATAGCCGACCGGCGCACCTCGAAAGCCGACGCTTTTGATCAGGGCGTCGTATACGCCACCTTTCATGCGAAGACTTGTAAGCGCTGAAACGCCATCAGTAGCGCCAGTCCCGCCCTTTAACACCGGCAGGATGTCGTAGTTCCCGGTCGTGCCCAGCGCGGCCAGCTTTTCGCCGTACTGCAAAACCAAAGCGCGCAGCCGGTCGGCAGATTCCTTGACGTAGCCCTGCAGCGGAGCCAGCGCATACCCGCCAGCGCCGTTGGTAGCACCCTGATAGTTTGGCGATATCGACATGGCCGTATCACTGGCGATGTTCGTCACCTCGTACCAGCCGCCATCCGGGCCACGAAAGCCATCGCCGACACGGCTGTTTGCAATGAATGCCGTACCACTGCCAATAACGGCGTTTGAATTTTGGGTAACGGAAACCGTCCCGGTTTTATACCAAGGCATATTTCTTACTCTCTAAATGGGTTTCTTAGACATTCATCTTTGCGAAGACTGCCGGCAGAAAGAATGCTGTTGGGTTGGAGGCCGCAATAGTGATTGCATAAAGCTTGCTGTTCGGGAAATCCCACCAGCAGTAGAGAGCCCTTGATATGGCGCTACCAGAGTTCATCCCCATGCCAAACGAGTTGATAAGCAAGTACTCGTTTGCTGGAAAGTTGAAAGCGACCGAGTAGTAACAGCGGACAAGATTTTGCGCAGTGTAGTCAAACTTCTCGTACGTCCAACTCTGAAACGATCTGGTAAAATTCGCGCTTGCGGTTCCCGAATCAAACAGCAGATTTGTAGCGCCATCCCAGAGCCGCATCCCGAAGTCGGCAACGGGCTGGGCCGCGAACTGTGCAACGAAGTACCGGCCGTTTGGTTGCGCAGTGTTCACGTCATAGGCCCGAACATAGAAGCCAGTCCAATTTCCAGCCGATCCAACCAGGCGCATGAGACATAGACCTGCAATCGCATTAACGGTGTCAGGTCGCACGAAAACCAAAGGCGGCTCTTGCGAGGTAACTGGCCTAGGAAAATAAGTGGTCGAGCCAAGCCCGCTTTCCTCGGTGGGCTGATAGCGCCCCGAAGCAATCACCATCAGGCGCGCATATTGCGAATCGAGAACGACCACATTGCTGTTGTTGGAAAACTCCAGGCCGTATGTATCCGCCATTATGAAAACCTCATAACGATCAGCCGCATAGTCCCTGAGGAAACCGTGCTTGATCCATAAGTTCTGGTGTGGTTGTAGACTCGAGCAATCCCGTCAACCAGCTCCGTTTCGTGCTGCCTTTGATTGTTGTCGTAAGTGCCAGACGGTATGACTATTGCCACACCGTTACCCGGCCCCACTCCCGGTACAGCGAAGTCCTGACTGGTCTTTGCCGTGCCGGAGAACGTGACGAGTGTCGACAGTACAACCCGAATCGTAAATGACGTTTCATCCAACTGGAGCGCGCTGTCTGCGCCCCATACCATCATTCCGTTGCTCATTCACTGAGATCTCCGAGTTGCACGCGCTTGACGTTGTTGGCGTCGTAGACGCGGACTGATCGGTTTGTAATCACCAATCGGCCACCGCCTGCGACCATTCCGTTGATTTCGAGCGTGCCGTTTTTGTTGAGAATCCAGCCGCTCTGCCCGGCCAGGTAATTGGTCGAACTGATGTAGCTCCCAATCTTGGCGTTGGTGATCGTGCCGTCCTGAATAAACGCCGACTGAATGAATGTCTGCCCGCCAGTGATACCGAAAAACGACTGTGGCGATTGAGAGCTGGTGTTCATCACCAGGAACGTGTCGGCCCTCACCACGAACTGCGAGGTTGTGCCAGCCGCCCCGCTCTCAAGCCCCAGACCGAAGCCTGCCGAATACGGTATCCCGCTCTGCGAAAGCTCCATCCGCACCGACCAGATCCCAGCCAGCTTGTTGTTGGTGGTAGCTAACGCACTGGATGTCTGCTGGACCTTAATGCTGGCTTCGTTGGCGGCTGCCTGGACCGTATCAACACGCCTGCCCAATGCCGTATCGCCGTCAGACCTGGCAGTTGCTTCGGTCTGAATGGCGGTCTGGCTTGTTCCAACTGCCGTAGTCAGCGTTGAAAGCTGCTGAGCCGTGGCCTGCCGGTCCGTGTTTGCGGTCGACTCAATCGTCGTGATCTTCGATTCGCTCGTACCTACGCGAGAATCGATTGCCGTAATCCGCTGGGCAGTTGCCTCACGGTCCGTGGCAGTCGTCGTCTCGACGGTGGTGATTCGCGCTTCGGTGGTGCCGACACGCGCCTGAAGCGACGTCGTTCGCTCGGCCTGTGCGAAGTTCTCTTCCGCCCTGACCTTCACTTCCTGTGCTGCGCTGGCCGCGCTATCCCATCCTCTTAGCGCATCGAGCAGATCGCCCTCACCGCTATCGGCCCGATACTGTGCCTGCACGGCCTGCATCTGTGTGGCAGTCGCAGTGGTCTTGCCGTCAACCGTGGTGATGTCAGTGGTGTTCTTCGTTACCTGAGCGGCCAGAGCATTTGCAGTGCGGATCGACTGTCCACTGTTGACCCAGTAAGCCGGGTTCGGCGGGCCGTTCGATCCATTGGCAGCCGCAGGCACCGCCGCGATGGCCGTCCAGAGGTTGTCGCCGACGCGGACGGTGTTGTCGCGCACGTAGGCGTCGGTCGGCACGTACACCAGCGCGTCAGTGATTTCTCCGATCTCGGCCTTGAGCTCGTCCAAGCGCTCATTGACTGAGCCAGGGCCGTCACCATCAATTAAATCGATGCGGTCCAGCAGATGCTCGCCGAACTGACTTTCCGTAAGCTTGCCCGTCAGAAGGCCAAGCACAGGGGTTGCATCACTGCCGCTCTGCCCCATTACGCCGACACCGGCTGGATACCACGGCCCGATGTTCCCGGTCCGGTCCACCAGGCGCGCCCAGAAGAAGAACGTCACACCCGCCAGCAGCCCCTGCATGACGTGTTCCGACTGCGGGTAGGCCAGGTCGCTGAGTTTCGTGGCCTTGGCCAGATCGGTCGTCGGCCCGTACCAGATTTCAGTGCGCTGCGTGTCCTCAGCGCCTGGTGGGAAGGTCCATTTCAACTTGATGCCGAAGATCAGCGAAGCGGCAGTCAGCGAGGTGACAGCCGGCGGCAAGCTGGTCTTGCCCTGCAGGTTCGTCAGCAGCGATGTGACCGGCAGAGACGAGACGTTCAGGGCGCTGACAGCGCGCACCCTGGCCATGTACTGGCCGGAGTAGATTCCGGGCACATCAACCGACTGCTCGCCCGTGCGTGGCATCTTGACCCACTCACGCGAGCCCCAGCGCCATTCCACGTCATACGCAACCGCGCCTGGCGCAGCATCCCAACTGATGGTCATGTTGGTGACGGCGATACCCTGCTCAATCACAACGTGCTGAGTCACGAACACCGCGCCCGGCGCAGCCTGCACGCCCACCGGTATGCCGCTGATGGGCCGGATATCCACCACGGCGCCGAAGTCGATGGCGTCAAACTTGCTCGGCTCGTGCTGGATGCACTCGAGCTGGTACTGGTGCCATTCCGGGCGCGTGATGTTGCGCACCAGAAACTGCATGGTTTTCAGGTCGTCGTATTCGAGGATCCAGCCGCATTCGGCTTCCGGCACCTCGCTAAAGCTGGCCGCGAGGGTGACGCGACGCCCATCCAGCGAGCTGATCACCCGCGCCTCGGTCTTGCCGCTTGGCAGGTTCACGCGCAGCTTGGCACCGGTCGAAAGATCGATGTCACGGTCAACGGTAATCACCCGCCCCGCCACCGAGCTGATACGCCCGCCATTCGCGCGGCCGGCCAGCATCGGGTCGGCCACGGCGATGATCTGCCCGGTCTTAGGAATGCCGCCGTCCAGGCCCACACGGAAGGTCGCGGGCCTTGTCTGCGTCTGCTCGGTGATCAGCGCGTACTGGCCAGCGCGCTGCGCCTGCCCGAGTGAAGTGCAGCCGTAGGCGTCCACCGACAGTTCATTGACCGATCCAGATTCAGCCATCGCCACATCATCAAAGACAGGCTCTTTGTCCGTCGCAAAACTCTGGGCCGGGTTGTCCCACGTCACCATTGCCAGGTTGTGGCGGTCGCGCGCCCGGGTGCCCGAATACTGGATTTCACCGTTGTTCAGGATCTGCGAAGGGTTGTAGGTGTAGACCGGGTCGCCAGGCATATCAGCGGTGAACGTGATCTGGCTTCCGTCCCAGGTGCTCATGCCGTGAAAGATTGCCGAAAGGTCCTGCAACACGGCGTAGGCATCCGCCTGCTTCTGCAGGTAGATGTTGCAGGTCAAGCGTGGGTGCACACCGCCCATGCCGTTCGGCACCATTTGGTCGCAATACTGCGCGATGCGGTACAGGTTCCAGCGGTCGACCATCGTGGCGTCGATCCGGTGCCCGAGGCCGTAATACGGGTTCAGCGCTATGTCGTAGCACACCCAGGCCGGGTTGTTGGTGTAAGCCTCTTTGAACGTACCGTCCCAAATGCCGTTGCTGGTGCCTGCGCCAGACGTGGTATAGGTCCGCGTCTCCGGGTCGTAGTTGGATGGCACGCGCACGATGCGCCCGCGCATCAGGACGGCAATCTTGGCGATATCGCCGCCGAACTGCTGGGCGTCATATTCAACGCAGCCCACGGCGGTGAGAGGAAATTCCTGATCGCTGTCTACGACCTCGGCCACCGCCTCGATAAACATGCTGTCCTGAATCAGCGAGCTGTTGGCCTCGGGCGTGATCCGGCGCACGCGCATGGTCCAGCGACTGCCCGCAGGCAAGTTGAGCCGGTGACTGCGCTCGTACTTGGTGACGTTCTTCCGATCAACGAAGTCCGCGAGCACCTGCACGAACGGCCCGCCGTCGGTGGCCAGGTCAATGGCGTAATTGATGCGCACGCCGTTGATGTTGCCGCTCTGGTCCTGAGACTGGAGCTGTGGCCAGCTGAGACGCACACGCAGGGCGTCCAGCACCGGGTTGTTGACTGTGCGCAGGTAGGGCGTGGTGCTGATCAGTTGCTGGTTCACGTCAACTTCGTTGCTGGACTCGGCAATGCCCTCAAGACGCTGCTGGTTCAGCTCGCCATTGCGGAACTGCCACTTCACGCCCGGGAAGTTGACCGTCCCGTCCTCGGCCACCAGCGGCGTGCCGTCGAGCTTCACCGAGCGCAGGCCGTTCACCGGTCCAACGATCGGCCCCCAGCTCCACAGGTAGACAATGCGCGCGGTAGCAATCGAAGCTGTGCTGTTTAGCGCAATCGTCGGCTGCTTCTGTGTGGCCTCGCCGCCCTTGCTCCCGCGAATGCTTCGCGCTGCTACCGCACTTCCCATACCGCCCCCAGAAAAAAGAAAACCCGCCGAAGCGGGTCTGGTGTTACCTGATGATCAAATCTGATCTTGTGTGTAGATGCCGCCTGACTCGACGGCCCCGCCGATCTCGCGTTCGCCGTAGAGCACGGGGTATGGGTTGCCCTGGGCAACAGTGGTCACTGCGCCGCCGAAACCGTAGCTTGGGTTGTTGCCGTCATCGTTGTTGTTGCCCACGTTGGCAGTCGTTGTGGGAGAAAGCATCTGCACCACACCACCGAGGCCGACCGCCGCACCCGCGCCAAGCAGACCCATGCCCAGCGCTGTGGTCGTACCGCCAGAGAACAGGCCGCCCACGACGAGCGCCACGCCCAGCACCACCTGGAACAGACCGGCCTGCTTGCTACCCTGGATCAGCGGCACGATGCGGATATCGGTGTTATCGCTGCCCTGCATGTCGAACTCGCCCTCGCCGGCGTTGCGCTTGCCGCAGAACACGCTGAACACCAGGCCACGCTCTTCGCCGGTACGCAGGAACTTCTCGAAGCCTGGCTTCATCGCACACAGGGCATTCACGGCGTCGCGCACGCTGTGCACGTCGACGCGGTACTCACGGCCGAAATGCTTGCGCAGCACGCCGTACAACTTGATGGTGCGCATGGTCATGGGGTGTATTCCTTATGGCGCAAGATCAGTTTCACGCGGTTGGCCATCGACCAGCCGTAGACCTCACGGGCAGCCAGGCGACCGGGCATGTGGTGGTAGATGAATGGGCCAGCGCCACCGAGCGCCGGAGCGTCTTCGCTGTGCAGGCTGGCATCGGCCCCGAGGTAGATCGCGGCGTGGTTCGGGAAATGGCAGGGCCTGCCCACGGTCGGGATCTGGAACACCAGCAGGTCGCCGCGTTGCTGCTGCTCGACCCGGACGAACCCGCAGGCCTCGTAGTTCTCTTCGTAATGGCTTGGGCTGTCCGGATCTTCCCACCACAGTTCCTTTCGCTCGAAGTTCGGCAGAGGCAGCGACGCCTCGCGGGCGTACCAGTCGCGGCAGGCCGACCAGCAATCGAGCAGGCCATGCGAGAAGTCCCGGCCCAGCAGCGGAGCCTGGAACCCGGTCGGCTTGAACCACTGAATGTCACCGCCGGGCCAACCCACAATCGCCCAGGGCAGTTCGTGCAGCTCGCAGCTGACCAGGTCAGTCATGCTCGGCGTGGCGGCGCGGTCCGGGTGGCTGTGCACGATGGCCAGCACCTCGCCCCGGTCTTCTGCCGCCGCTGCGTCGTGCTTGTCGATCAGGAAGTGCTGCAGCGGGTTGGTGGCCACATTGCCGCACGGCACGTATTCGCGGCCGGCGGCGGTCTTAATCAGCAGCCCGCAGGCCTCGGCCGGGTGAGATTGCTCGGCGTGCGCCCGCATGGCGTCCTGAACCTTTTGATTGATTCGCATGGTTACCCCTTGGCGATCAGGCTTGCGCCCATTGAGCCGCCGAACCGGCGGGTATTGCCGCGCAACTTGCAGCTGCTCCACCAGCCGCCGCAGCGGTCCAGCGCCGGGTTGTCGGTTGGCTCGTTCTTCTTGTCGAAATACGCGGTGCCGGTGTACGCACACGCCTCCTGTCGGTATTGGCCGCGCATGGCCCAGCGGCACAGCTTGGTGATCTGCTGGGACGGCAACTGCTGGCCTTCCATGTCGATCGGGCTGGAAAGCTCGAAACCGACCGACGAAAAGTTCTCTTCGGTCTTCTGCTCGATTTTCCAAAGACTGACGCGACTCTGATCGGCGGCGTCCGGGTTGCCGCCATCGAAGTTCGCGGCATCAAGGAAGTGTTTGAACGTCTCGATCACCTTGAAGCTCGCACCGGCAAGATCGCGGTACTGAAGGCATAGCGCTGAGACGGCACCGCGAATGCCCGACAGCTCGTTGGCCAAGGTGAGCTTGGGCGTAGCTGGCCGGCCATCGCCGCGAATGTCGAAGCCGCTGGCCTCGATCTGGATCGGGGAATACAGCTGGCCCTGCCAGATAATGTCTCCCTCATGCTCGTGTCCGTGGAAGCGCCAGAGCGTTGCCCCAAGCCGCGTGGCATCCAGTTCGTACAGACGAATCTGGTTGCCGGGCTCCAGTTTCTGGATGTCCGCGCTGTAAATCATGGTGGTTACCTACGAAAAACCCCGCGCTCGGCGGAGTCAGGAATTGAAGTGCAGCTGATTGGTTGTACAGCGTGGACAAAAGCCCAGTAACTGGATTGGATCCAGCCGTAGTAGCGTGCGGCACTCGAAAACATCGGGCTTCGCCTGCGAGCAAAAGCCCTCCATATCAATCATCTGGAGATAGAAATGGCTTTCAAACTTCAAAACGTAACCGTCACACATATAACTAATGGAGAAATAATTGGCGTAGCCATAGTCGATGTCGAAAAACACGCTTCAATTAATGTTCAAATAAAGCCAAGCAAGCCTTACGAACAACTTACATTGGGCGAGATATTGAACCTAGCCGTTAAAGAAGCAAGCAGTCTAACTGCCTGTTAACTGTCATCTGTGGCGCGTCTTGCAGAAGAAGCGTCACTCTCTCGACTATTCACTGCGACTGTAAGATTTGAAATAGCAGCAGATAGCATCGCAATCTGGTTTTTTAACTGATCAATTTGCGCCTGCATATCTTGTATAGCTGTCATATTGAATCCCATGCGGCCCGGCCGCGTCATGTTGTTTCATGGTCTGAATGTTTGTTTGAAACTCGTGGACAACGAATGCAGCCCACCGCCGAGGGTCGACAGCTTGTAGCCGTTGGCCGTGTACCGGCCCTGCCCGCTGCCCGGCGGCGTCCAGAGGAATGACTTGAAGCCCTCATGCCGGTCCAGAAAGTCCTGAACCTGCTGGAGCTTCTGGCCAACGCCGTAACGCCCTGTAACCGTCACGTCCCACGCCTGCGACTTGGTGTTGATACCGACGCCGCCTGCCTGGGTGTAACCGTCGCCGAAGTCGTTCGACCAGGTGCGTTGCTTCACATCACCGGAAGCGCCGACCTGTACGTCAAAATCGAATGTCTCAGCCATTACGCGACGCGCCTCCAAAGTAACCCGCCCTGACCCATTTCACGCTGCAGAACGCTGCGCACCTCTTGAGCCAACGCCTCGCCAGCAGCTTTACCCTGCCGCTTTGCATCCTCATCGCTGACGCCCGGCTGGGCCTGTACGGTAACGGGTGCGTGGATGGTGATCGGGGTGCCGCCACCACCGCCAGTCCCGGACTTGTCAGCCAGGTACTTGGTCAGGTCACGGTTCTGACTCGGGTTCACGATTCGCTCGCCTCCGTCCAGCAACCATGTGCCTTCTTTCGGGATATTGTCGTAGCCGTTGTGAGCCATACCGGCAAGCGCCGATGCGGATACTGCGGCGACCATCGGTGCGGTTGCAGCAGCAGCGGCGAGCGCGGCAGCCGGTGCGGCGGCTGGACCGATCAGGGGAATACCGGCAGTCGATGCATAAGCGTTCAACGAAGCCTGGGCCGATGCCGCTTGCGCGTTGGCGATCAGACCGGACATCCCGGCGGTCTTGGTGCTATTTCCGACAAGCAACTGAACCGCCTGGTAAACGAGCCACTGGGCAGCCATATCAGCCAGAGCGTTTATCACCGACTTGGCCATGTTGCCGGCCATGTCCGCGAAGGCATCGCCTATACTTGATGCGCCAGTGGCGATATCGGCGAAAGCATCACCCAGTCCGCTTGTCAGATCGTCAAGCGTGCCAGACACGAACTCGGCCGCAATTGCTGAGTAGTTTTCCGCTTGGTCTACGTAGTTCTGCCAGGCATCACCGACTCCATCCATCCAGTTGGATTGAGCCTCTTCTACCTGGTTGTAGTAGTCCTGCTGGATCACCAGGCGCTCAGCCATTGCCTCGCTGAGAATGGCCGTTTCATCGTTGTAGAGCTTTTCGCTGATGTCGCCACTGTTGCGCTGAAGAGCGAGCTCCCGTTGCTGCTTACTGAAGTCCTGTTCGATGGTGAGCATTTCTTGCAGCTGAGCACGTCGCTTTTCACCCTGGCCAGCACCAGCGAGCTGCTGAGCATATCCGTCTTTCACGGACTGATTGCTTTCTGTTAAGTTTGCCTGGAATGCAGCGAGCTTTTTTACTTCCTCGGTGGCTATCTTTCTTAATTCGATTTCCTTTTCCAGTGCTGCATTTCGCTTGAGATCTGCCGTAATTGATTCTTGCTTTGCAAGCAGAGACTGCTGTTCGGCAGTTAGTGTCTTTTTCGATTTAATATCGGAGAGCTCCTGCTCCCACTTAATCAGCTCGCGAGATGCAGCGCCGATTTTGTCGATATCACCCTTCTGAGTTTCCAGCAGGTTCGATTGCTCTTTCAGAACCGCATATTGCTGCCGGGCCTGATCGAGAACTTTCTGAGCCGCATCTTCCTGATATTTCTTTTCCCCTTTGCCTTTGTTCGGATCAGTTGTTTCATTGATCTGAGCAATTGCCGCATTTGCGCGCGCCGTTGGATCGGTGCGAGGATCTTTCCCAGCTTTCGGCGTCTCGACTCCAGGCAAGACCATGCTTCGACCGGTCACATCTGTCTGAGCCGGAGGCACAATCAGCATGTTGCGACCAGTCAGGAAGCTGGCATTTTTTGTAATGTTGGCGGCAGCGTCGATGACCCGGCGCATTTCGTCAATCTGCTTGTTCGCGCTTTCTTTGGCGGCTTTGGCAGAATCGTCGTGCGCTAACTTTGTTGCGGCGGCAGCGTCGATTGCTGCTTGCTCAATGCTGTAAAGGCCGATCAACTGCCTTTTCAGGGCCTCCTGTTGGACCTTGTCGTTGTCCTTTACTGCCTCCTTGTATTTTTCCAGCACATCCTGTTGCTGCGATATGACCTTGGCTTGCTCGCGTTGCTGAGTGGTCAGCTTCATCTGATCAGCAGCGTACGCAGCTTGAGCTTCGGCATTTGCGCCGAACAAATTACGGGTCTCAATCAGTTTCGCAATGTACTTTTCAAAATCAGCAATCTGGCCCTTGGTCTGGCCACCAGCCTGCGCTTGCGCAGCAGCGAAGCCCGTAGCGCTGGCGGAAGCTGCACGCATCGAGGCGTCTACACCTTCGATTTTGGTTTTGTAGGCGGAAGCCTCTTTCGTATTTGCGGAGTAGGACGCAGACATTTCGGTCAGCTGTCGAATCAGCTCCGGCGAAAACCCAGCGGTATCTTTTGACCATTGAGTAACGCTATCAAGCGACCGGGCACCATCTTTGACCTCAGCCAGCATGCGGTTGAATTGTTTCTGACTCTCAACCCTGTCGCCAATCATAGTGCCCAGAAATAGGCTAGCCCTGATCGTATAGTTTTCCAAATCGCTGGCAGCGTCGTTTAGCGCCTCTTTCTGGGCTTTTTGCCACGTGTCGACCTGGTAGCGCTGCTGCTCAGCACTCAGTTCCCTGTACTTCTGGATTGACTGATCCAGCGTCAGATTATGATCAATGAGGGATTTGCTCGCCTTGTCAGCGGCTCCACCGAAGTCAATGAATGACGCGGCGACCAGTGCGGTCATCGCGATCATTCCGACCGGGCCAGTGAGCAATCCCATAAGCGCGCCACCCGCAGTTGAAACGGCGGCAATTGACTTGTTCGTTAAGGTTGCCGCAGCGGCAGCGCGCTCTGACGCCTTTACTGCTGCATTGGCGGCCAGCGTAGTTTCAGCATATCCAGCGGCGGCGGCACTTCTGGCAGCGTAAGCAGCCTGGATATCAACCGATGCGGCTGCCGTTGTGGCTGCCAGTCCGGCCTCGGCCGCCTGGATATTCTTGATGATTGCGACCTCATCAAGTCGAGCGAGCGCCATTCGATTACGAGCAGCTGCTCGGCCTTGCTCAGATATCTGATTTGCTAGACGAGTCGCTTCCTGTTCTCGCTCTGCCGCCAGGGTGATCTGGACAGCTTTGAGGTTGTTGATCTCCGACTGCTGACGAAGCCGATCAGACGCGACCTTTTGCTCAGCAGATAGAATTTCCAGATTCGCACGCTGAAGCATTACTTTGGCATCGGCCTGCTTCGCTAGCATCGACGCAAGAGTCTGCCTCGTGGTCGCCGCTTCAGCCTCTACACTTTTCCAGTTCGCCGCGGCACCGTAGGTGAGCGCCGCCGCTTGCTGGATCGAGGCCTTCGTAGCCATCACGAAGCCGGCAGCGCCCTGCGCAGTGGCCACAGCCAGACGCGCACCGATGATGTACGCCAGCGTTTCGGCTGCGCTTGAAACCTGCTCGAAGGTCTTCGATGTGGCCCCGAAGTCCTTCGTCAGCCCATCAATGGACTGCGATACCTTGACGATGTTGGCCGATATCGCAGCACTGACACCGCTCGCCTGATCCATCCTGCCGATAAATTGGGTCAGGGAATTACTTGTGGCGGTGAGGCTGTTGCCGATCGTGACCGCGGTCTTGTTGAACAGATCAGCTACAGCCTTTTCCTGCGCCTGTAACGCTTTGACAACGGAGTCGGCAGTAAGCAGGCCAGCAGCGCCAAGTGCGCGCAACTCGCCAACGGTCTTGCCCATACCGGCCGCGATAGCCTGGGCCAGCGCCGGAGCCTGCTCCATCACACTGTTCAGTTCTTCGCCGCGCAGCACGCCGGATGCGAATGCCTGGCCCAACTGGATCAACGCAGCGTTCGCCGAGTCCGCAGACGCACCGGAAATAGCCAGCGTCTTGCTGATGGTGCCCACCACCCCCGCTACGCCCTCGCCTGAGAGCTTCAGCTCTTTCTGGTTGGTCGCAATGCGCTGGTACAGCTCAGCGGTTGCGCTCAAAGGCTGATAGGCGCTCTGGGCAATGGAGAAAACAGCATTCTGCGCGGTGGCGAGTTCGGCAGAGCTCTCTGTGACAAGCTTCAAGCGGCTGGTCAGGGATGTGTAGGCTTCCGATGCCTTGTAAATCGCGCTCAAGCTGAACGCGGACGCCAGCGGCCCGGCCAAGCTTGAAGCCATGTTCGATAGGGACAGCATCTGCCCCTGCATCGCGCTCACCCTGGCGGAAGCGGCATCAGCAGCCGCACCGGTCCGGGTAACAGACTGGGATGCACGATCCATGCTCTGCTGGAATCCGCCAATCCGCGCAATCAGGTCAAGCGTCAACGTACCAAGCGATCTAGACGCCATTTGAATTTCTCCGGACATAAAAAAACCCGCCGAAGCGGGTTTTATTTAAAGCACTTTTAATTTAACCCTAACTCTTTTCGAATAAATCTTATTTGTTTTTTTATTAACAACACCTATGCCAGCCAAATTCATATCAATATAGTAGTTATTAACTGTTGTATCACGCCTATTACTCAATGTTGCAGTGCCGTAATGCTTATCAGCCTGCAAAACCTTACCTCTGGGCTCAAACAAAACCGCCAACCTTATATTACCACGCTGCTCCTCTAGCTCTTTTGCAGAAATATTAAGCTCAGCAACCAAACTTGCGAAGACCGTTCTGTTCGAAACATTCGGAAAAGGAGGGAAGACTAGGTAAATCCGGTCAGAAACTAAAACATCTACTTCTGCCTTAGCCCCGAACGCATTTTGACCGGTGTAGCTCCCTTTAACCTTATCCACCGCTAAAAGGTCGATCGACAGGTGGGAGTTTCCAAACTGGCCAACTGTAGTCTTTTCAGCCTTGTAACCAAGATCTTTCACATCAAACATCATGCTTTCGAAGCTGATAGCACCTGTTTCCTTGTTGAATTTTATATCAAAATCTGGAATCTGCGAAAAAACCGCCGACTTATGTAGCACAGAAACTCTTTTTCCAAACTCTGAATTCGTCTCAAACTCTTTCTGTGCCCCGCCTAACACGTCTAATTTCGCTAATAGTTTCTCTGGTGAATCATAAAGCTCATAGCCCGAATTATCGACATAAGGTCTTAGATCAACGTATGCTTCCGATGGGCTGTAAATACTTTCTTTTTTAACTGGCGTACACCCAGCCAGAAGACCCAAAAAAACTGCCATCCATGCCTTTCTCATCCTTTACCCCCAAAACCAAGCCGCTTAAAAGCTTCACGATGACACGAACCGTGAAGAAAGCAACACACCTACTGCAGACCATAGAGTTAGCCCCATTCCTTCATAGCCTGCTCCAGGGTGATCGCCGGACGCTCTGCATGTGGCATGAAGTCGTACAGATCAGCCTCGCCCCCGTTCGCCCGATTCACCTGCAATGCAACCAAGGCACCGGATAGCTCAATCCTGCGCATCGGGTTGAGCGATCCATGCTTGTCCCTGTACGCAGACCAGGCCAACACCTCTGAATAGGTGATGTTGGCCTTTGCTTCGGCAATGGTTCGCCCGCCGATGCCGTTGAGCACCAGCTCATGCATCAGCTCATCGGCAGGGGTCAGCTCTTTACCGGGTTGTTGACCTCGTTCACCGCGCCCATCAGAACGAAGCCCAGTCCGGGATCGAGGTTCACGGCGTCACTGAATGGAAGCTCTTCCGTGCCCTCGTCGCCGAGCATGATGCTGAGCGACAAGTAACGGGCGTTTTTGGATGTTTCCGCTTCACCGCCGGAGAACATGCCTTCCATATTGCCAAAGGTATGGCGGCGCACATGCACCTTGAATTTTTCAGTGACTTCCTTGCCCTTGGCGTCGAGGTGCTTCCACTCAACTTCCTTTTTCACAAGGATGTCAGCGACCACACCGCCTTTCTTTTTCAGTTCTGCCAGATTCATGATTTTTCCTTACGCTGCCGGAGCAGCGCCTTTGCGGACCCAGACAGAACCGCCGGAGCGCTGAATGGTGCCGGCGGTTTTGACGACGGAGTTGGCCCCGAAGTCGAACGGGAAGTCAGAGACGTAGCCGTCGATCAGGAACCAGGTGCGATCGTTCGGCAGCTCGAAATCGTCGCCGGCAGCATTGATGGTTGGCTTACTTTTACCGTCGGCCCAGCCCAGAGCCCAGGCGGTACTCTCGATATCGTCGTTTTCCGACAGGTCGTAGACACGGACATGCGAAAGATTGCGGGGATCAGCATCCACGGCAAAGGTGGCCTGTCCGGGAGTGCGCATGCCGCGCAGGTATTCCCGGCTTTTCTTGCTGAGGCACGACACCTCGATCTGGTCCGCCGGGTTGCCGCCTGGGTTGAATGCAGTGATGCACTCAACTTCCACTACTTCCAGCTTCGTTGGGTCTGCGATGGTTGGCATCAGCCCAAACAACTGTGTGCCTTGAGTCAAAATCGCCATGATGTTCTCCAAATGACGGGCATAAAAAAACCCGCACAAGGCGGGCTATGGTTTTACAAACAGGGTTTACCGGTGAACCATCCAGTCCACGTCGAAGCTGCTGCGGTAGGACTTCGTTACTGGGTCGCGTGACTCCGCGCCCCAACGGGTGATGTAAGCGGTCAGCTCAATGGCATCCCGTATGGCTTCCGTCACTGCGCGGGCGGATGACCCCGAATCGCCGTAGACATCAACCTGCAGCGCGTAGCCGTCCACAGTGGGCCGGCCAGAAAGGTAGTTTTCAGGGCTGCCGCCAATGACCTGCCATGCCGCGTATGGCTTGGCCACACCTTCGGGGGCCTCACCAAACGGATAAAGCCTGGTCGGTGACGACCCCAGCAGCGCCAGCACCGCCGGATCGGCAGCACACACAGCAAAGATCGGTGCGGCCATCAGATCCCCCCCAGAGCGGCGTCGATCTCTTTCATCAGCTCGCTGGCAAACTTGTCGGTGACGTTTTGAACGTTCGACTGGAAGGCTGGGCGCATGAAGGGCACTGCCGGAATGTGTTCAGTGCCGAACTCGATGTAACGCCAGTGGCGGGTGTCGCCGCCCGGGTTGCCCGCCGCATCCTTGCTGTGCTGGTTGCTGCCAGCGCCACCGCGGACACCCACACGCATGACCACGCCGCCTTCCTGCCTGGATCGTTTCGCGGATTCCTGCGTGGCGATGTTCTTCCAGACTTTTTCGGCCGTCTTCGGATCATCAAGCGCTTTGGCATTGGCCTTGGCGGAATCACGCACGATGTTCATCGCGCGTCGGGCAGCCTTACGAAGACCAGAGCGCTGCAACTTGCCTGGCAGCGTCTTCATCTTCTGCACCACGCCCTCCAGGCCCCGCATGTCGACACTTGTCTGGCTAGCCATTGAGCACCCCCTTTGAAACCAGAATGGTCAGATACTCCAACCCCGATACCGTGTCAGGCAGTGGTTGGCCCTTGATGCTGTACACCTCTCCACGGAACAGAATCCGCATCGTCGGCAGCACCCCATTGCGGTAACGAATGACGATCCGCGCCGAGGCATCAGACTGTGCCGCCTGGGCGGCGATAAGGGCGTTGGTGCTCAGCGGCTCAACTGAAGCCCAGACCCTGTCCCACACGGTTATCCAGCCTTTTACCTCTTCACCGGTTTTCGGGTCCTGAGTGGTGCCGAGTGCTTGGAAAACGATTCGATGGCGCAGGCGACCTGCGTTCAGGCTCATGCGAGCGCCGGCATGCGTAGTGAATAAAGCAGAGCGGTCACGGGTTTCGGAAGGTCGCCTGTCTCGAAAGCGCCGTTCGAATTTTCGTCGCGATCCTTGTACAGATACCCAAGCATGAGCATGGTTGCGGCTTGGACTTCGTAAGGGATTGAGGCTGTGATGACCGCCCCATTTGCATCAAAGTAGATATCCGCTGCCGACTTCAGGTAATTGCGAACTGCACCGCTGGCAGCGTGCGTCTTCAATTTGATGTCATTGTCTTCAGCATCATCATCAACACGAAGGTGGTCTTTCGCCTCTTCCAGAGTGATGAACATCATTTGATGGATACCCCTTTGACCAGATCTTTGCCGTGGTTGCCATCCTTGCCGTCTCGGCCCTTTTTAACGGCCAGTCGCCACCCCTTGCTGTTGAGCTCGCCAGGCTTGTCGCTGGTGGGCTCATAGCAGTGCCAGAGACTTCCACCCCATGTGACGGTGTCGCCTGGGGTGTGAGAGGCTCCGGTGAAAACTCCTCGGTAAATCATCACTGGCAGCGTGAGAGCCTTCTCTTCGGTTTTGCCGCTGGAAAGCTGAGCAACGGCCTTGAAGCCTCGCTCACCATCCTGCTCGACTCTCAGGCTGGCGACGCCATCAACAATGCATTCCCAGCCCCGCATACCTGACGTTGCCTCAAAGCTTCGCCACAGACCGCCCAAGTGCTTAGCGTATGAGCCGCGCGGGTAGCTTTTTTCAGGATCGATGGCCGGACCGATTTCGATATGCGCTGCGTCGCGCCCTGGCTCGCCAGCCTTGGGAGGCTCGATACCAGCCAAAGCTGATGCCACTGCTTTATCAACCAGCACCTGGACTTGCTCAATGGAGACGCTATCACCGTCTTTCGGCAGAGGTATCACAGCAACAGCAGCGCTCACCTGTTCCTCGATCAGCGGCAAAACATCTTCGACGGTGACGGAAACGCCATCGGCAGGTTTAGGAAGCTTGGCCACCTCGTCGGCGATGGTCCGATTAATTTGCTCAAGATCAGCGTCCTTGCCGTCCTTGGGCACCGGCAGCAAAGCCACGGCATTTTTCACCTGGACTTCGATCAGAGGTAACACGTCATCAATCGTCACCGATGTTCCGTCAGCAGGCACGGGAAGCTTGGCCAGCTCTGCGGCGATGGTCAGCTGAATCTGTTTCGGATCAGCATCCTTGCCATCCTTTGGCACAGGCATCAAGGCTACGGCCGCTTGTACGTACTTCTCGATCAGCGGCAGAACATCCTCGACGGTGACAGATGCACCATCGGCAGGCTTGGGAAGCTTGGCCACTTCCTCGGCGATGGTCCGTTGAATCTGCGCCAGATCGGCGTCCTTGCCATTCTCTGGCGGAGTGATCAGGGCAGCAGCAGCCCGGGCGATTTCATCAACATCAGTGGACAGCCCCTCCAACGACTTCGAGACATCGGCGCGCAGCCGTTGATCACGGTCGTCCAGATCTTTGGCCAGTGAGCCTCGAAACGCCTCAATAGCCCGATCAACAACGCCTTTAAGCATGGGGGCGAACGCTTTCGCCTGGGCTTCCAGTTCACGAAGGTTCAATGGTCAATTCCTTCTCTATCAGTAGCGCGAGCATGCGCGCCTGGTCAGCGAGGACATCTTCAGATGCGGAAGCTGGCGGGGCCGAGCTGGGAGCAGCCGAGGCGATCGCATCAGATCCTTTTGCGAACGGATCGGCCTTTGAATCGCGCTTGGCCAGCGCTGCCAAGGAGTAGTTCTGCTGCTGCGCCAGCGGTGAGTCACCGCCCTGCACCGGTGCCAGGCCGGCTCTGCGCCGAGCTTCGTTTGGCTTCATCCAGCCGCCACCGACAGCGTCATTGTTCGCCTTGTAGAGAGTGGCCGTGTCCATACGCAGAAGGCCGTCGAGATCAAACTCGGTCCCATACGGCGCTGGCAGTTCCAGCCCCTCATCCAGACACAGCTCCGCTGCCTCTATCAACGATTGGAGGCAGTCGGAGTAATAAATCTGGTTGGATATCTCTGCACTGGCGTTGTTGGGCTGAGCGCCAACACCGACTTTGTAACCTGGGACGTGAAACGCGGAGCAGACCGTTTCCGCAGACCACCGCAACTGCTCGATCAGCTGTGAATCGGCCGCCGAGATCGCCATTGCCTCGTATTTCAGGCCGTCACCCAAGACCGCCACCCGCCCGGCGTTCTCCCCGGAAAAGTTGAGGTCCCAATGCTCTTTCAGTCGCTTCGCAGTGTCGTCTGCGATGGCGCCAGGGGCAGTGAGTACGCCCCCCGGCTTGGACCCGTTGCGAAAGAAGTTCGCGGAATTGTTCTGGATCGCATTGCCCTGCATGGCAGCAAGGCCGCACGCATAGATGGGTGAAACGCCTACCAGAGGATGAAAAAGGCAGTTCATCCGGTCGTGAATGATCTCACTGGCAGGCACCACCACCCCATCTTCCAGAGTTGAAAGGTTGTCTGCCAACAACCGGTAGTAAACGCTGCCGTCGTCGGCCACGAGCGGTGTCACCCGGCGCGGATCCAGTACGTAAAGTTTGATCACCACACCGCGCCCATCACGCAGTTTCATCGCGTAGGTATTGCCGTGCGTGAGCTTTGACAAAAACCACGTTTCAAAAAACTGGATTCGGTTTTGAAAGTGGTTGGGTCTTTTAATCACCGGGGAAAACGAAGGGCTTGTAGTTTCTTCCCATATCCGATCATCCGTCAGCTGGACCAGCTTGAGCCGCAGCTTTGCGATATCAGATGCGATCAGCGTGATACAGGCAAACACCGCAGAGAAGGCCAAGACCGTATCCTGATTGACCTCGATGTTCTTCTGCCAGGCACCGGCGAATGCCTCTCGCACCACGCCGATCCAACCGCCGCGATTATCAGCCGGGCGAAGCGACTTTTCCTCAGTGCCACGGCCAAATTTGAATAATTTCATCGCGGCTCCACGTTTTATTCTGCCGTCATGTCCCGGCGTTTGTAGACCCGCTTTTTCGATGAGGATGGATCCTCAGTCAAATCGGGCGGCGCAGGCTCATCCGTGTCCATTCGCGCGTTTTTTATCGCGCGAAGCACTTTCACATCTTTCTCGCCGGCATCGAACGAATCGCCTATAGCAAGCTGCTTTCCGGCGTACCGAAACTCCTTCAGCGCTACCATTTTCACTTTGATATCTCCTTTCCTTGCGGTAGGCCGGGGTAAGCCCCGGCCCGCCGTGATCAGGATTCGTAGTTGGCCGAGTCGATGTAGCCGACTGCCGATGGACGACGACGCTTCCAGTTGATGAAGCGCTCGGCGCGCAAAGCCACCATGTTGTTCTGCCAGAGGCTGACCAGCTCCTGAGAGCCAGAGCCAGGTGCGCTGTCCATCTGCAACGAGGCTTCGCGGCTCACGTCGATGGTCACTCCGCCGTCGTCAGCCAGCAGAATTTCCGAGGCCTTGGCCAGAATCAGGCGCTGCCCCGCACCAACTGCCGTATCGCCCGTACCTGGGTTGGATGGCACGCTTTCCGATACTACGACCGGCAGGCCCACGAAAGTGCCGCCATTCATGTCGATGCCGGGGAACTCGGTCTGGCCGAGAGCGTTGGTCATCAAGTTGATCGTGAGCGCCATGGTCGGAGTCATGATCCACACGCCGCCAGCAGGGGTAATTTTGGCAGCCAGAAAGCTGGCAAAAAGACGCTTCACGTCTGCTTTCAAAGCCTCGGCAGTGGTGCCGCTCGCAACAATCGGCGTAATGCCGTTGGTGATCGACGCCGGAGAAACATCAACTACAGCGGCAATTGCCGGATCAACAAATGCAACGTCCAGAAATTCAGCCATCGACTCAGTGAGGTCTTTTTGCACCAACGCCTCTGCGCTAGGGTTGCTAAAGCGCACCAGCTCATCGGTCAGCACGACGATACCGGCGGCTTTGGTGAATCGCAGGGTGGTGGTGTCAAACGCCAGAGCCGATACCGGCTTTGGCTTGCCCTCACCCACCCAGCCCACGCTGGAGCCAGAGGTCTGGCCCGGCATCTTGATGTTGAACGGGACTAGGCGAAGGCCTTGAATTTTGCCGAGAATGGTCTGAGGGCGCAGCAGTTCAATGAACTCACTGGACATGTTCTGGTATTCAACCAGTGGAGCGGCCCAGGCAGGGTCGGTAGTGGTGCCTGCCGCAACGGCGGCTTTTAGAACAGTGAGCACTTCAGGCGTGGATTCTTCCCAGCCCTTTGCGATCTCCTGCGCCTGCATCAGGTTGCCTTTGGAGCGAGCCAGCGCAATCGCGTAGCGGGTGAACGCAGTGCCTTTAGGCAGCGAGCGCTCCACACGGATGACAGCGTTGTCACGGAACTCATTTCCTTTTTGAACGCTGTTCACGCGATTTGGCTCGACGGGCTTCGCCTTGGAAACCATGGACTTCTCGAGCCCACGCAGGCGGCCGAGGTGGCTATCAACAGATTTGAGCTCACCCTCGAGCCCGTCATACTCCTCCGACTCGGATGCATCCAGCGTGCGGCCTTCGTCAGCAGCGTTGGACATGATCTCTTCCAAGCGAGCAGCCTTGGCAGCGCGCGAGGATTCGAAAGATTTGATTTGTTCCTGAATGTTCATGTTGCCCTCCTCGGGCTTCGGTATTTCGAAAGTTTTGATGACGGGTGCCGAAGCGCCGGCGGGTTTAACGAGATGCACAACAGGAAGCACCGACTGGCCAGACGCGGCCCGCTGCTTCAAGTCGATCGATTTGATGGTCTGAATGGTCGCCTCAGCATTTGCGGCGACCGTGACGGCCGAAAGCTCAAGCCACTCCCACTTGAGGAAGCGCCTGCCCCAACTTCCGTCGATGTTTGCCGACTCGATGGGCGAGAAACCGATAGACAAGCCTCGCACCAGCCCAGCCTTGATCGATTGCCAGGCCTCATCGAGCCGGTCTTTGAGGGTGCCTGGTTCATCGATCTTCGCCAGCTGAACGGTGACTTCGATGCCCTTGTCGGTGACAACGGCTTTCGTGACATTGCCGACAGGAGCGTCGTGGCGGTGCTGCCAGAGAAACGGGATGGGCAGTTTGAATTGCGCCCCCTTTGGCTCGACCACGTCGTCCATCCGGTCTGTGGCCGGGGTTGTCGCTATGCCGGTGATAATCCTGGCGTCTTCATCTACCGCCTTGATCTCAAGGACGCTGTAGGCTCTGTTCATTTTCGGTATCCCAGAAAAGCAAAAACCCGCACAGGGCGGGTTGGTGACGTAGCCATGGGCTACACGAAAAACATCTGAAATCTCTTTTTCATTGGCTCAGGATTGAGCGCCATCATGGTCACGGCATCGAATGTCGCCATCAGGGGGTCAATCTTTGCCGAGCCGCTAACCTGCTTGTTGATCGTCACGGCGTTGCCGACCGCTACAACCCTGGCATTGCCCACGCACCAATTCATCAGCGGCGTGCCGCAGTGAACCATTTCCCCGCCGGCGATCTTGCGCTCAGTGGTTTTGATTGCGCCGTTGAGTTTCCAGCCTTGGGATACCGCGTTGATCTGCTCTTCAACGATTCCCCGCCCAGGGGCCTGAAGTTCGTTGACGATATCGCCGATACCTGCGGCGTCAGCGCCGATGGCATGCTCAGGCGGGAGCAGTTGAAGGTCGTTGATGCGACATATCACATCTGCGACCTGCTGAACGTCATCACCGGGCTTATCGACAATGGTCAGGCTGCCTTGCCGCTCAAAATCCAACAGCGCAGGCGCGATGTCTTTGCGGCGTTCGAGTACAATCTTGTGCGCCCACGCATGGGCCCAGTGCAGCCAACGCCGAGTGCCGATTTCACGCCCGATGAGGCTCAACCCGAGCAAGTCATCAAGCCCGCCGCCGTCGATGCCTACCACGATCACTTCTGACTTTTCGATCAGGCTGTCCAATGTCAGTCCCGGCTCGGCTGCTGCAAGCCAGAAGTCTGCGCCGGCCCAGCGATCATTCCGAAGGGCCAGGCCGATCTGGACGTTGAGGTGCTTGGCCAGAAACTTGTTTCTGGCCCCAGCGTCCTTATCCAATGTTTTGCGGATCTGATCTTCCAACCACTCCCGGCTGACCGACCTCCCCATGTTCGGGTTGGGGACATGGAAGTTCTCCGGCTTCAGGTGGGCACCTGACTCGATCATCGCCTTGGGGTACTCGTAGATCACACCCAACGATTTATTGTCGACCACAAGCCCGTCTCGGACGTTTCTGAAGTAGTCGACCTTCTCTTTGAACACTCCGGCTGGCGGCTCGTCGCTTTGGGTGGAAAGAAAAATAACCCAACCTTCGTCACGCGAGACTTGGCCACCGGTCGCCTCCATCAACATCGCATCCGCGTTCGGTCGTTTCCCGAACACCCAGAGCTCATCGATCAGAATTTTCCCGGATTTTTTACCAGACACTGTGTCGGAGTCAGCGGCGACCACCTTCAAGGCGGCTCTGGTCACTCTATGAGTAATGGTCCGAATGTGGTCCTGTACATGCAACAACTCGCTGAGCTCTTCATCGGCACGCACCATTGCAGCGGCGGGCTTGTAGCTGTTTTGCGCAACCTCAATGGTCGGAGCCAGAATCAGCAGCTCTTCGTTGTCCCGCCAGTTCAGCACCAGGGCGGTCACCATGATTCCGGCAGCGATTGTGGACTTAGCGTTTTTCTTGCTGATCAACAGGAAGAACTCTCGGATTTTTTGATTGCCCGTCTCGGCGTCGTAGGCGCCAAAGATGGCAGCCACGAAATCAAATACCCAGGGCTCGCAGCACTCACCAAATGTCGGTTGACCAGGTACGTCGACAACTCGTAGCGATTTGAATATATCCAGCGCCGCTTCGGCTTCGCTCGGATAGAGCGGAGCAAACGGAATCAGGGACTCGCCCGCCACGATCCGCCTTTCCCAATCCAGGCAGGCCGTGGACCATTCCATTTATTTCACCGATCGAAGGGGGGGCGCGCTGGTTTTGAATCTGCCGGACGCAACCCGCTGAGCGGCGTCTGCTTTTTGTTCTTTCTTGCCCGACTCCCCAGGCTTCGGGACGGTGAAAGCGGCCAACGCTTTGGCGGCCTCCAGGCGCAACTTTGGATGCGCCACCAGATCGTTCATCATTGATTTGAAGAACACGAGCGGGTCATCTGCTACTTGGGGAATGTAGGGGGCGGGGTCACCGGTGGGTAACTCGGCCTTGGGCGCAGACTTAACAACGGTTGCCCGCCCCATTGCTGCCTGGACCTCAGGGTCTTTTTCAAGTCTGGACGCAGCTTGAGACGCAGTCTTTACGGGGCATCCAGCGCTAATTGCCGCTTGCTTTTTACCTTCACCGGACAGCCGCGCTTCGGCGTACCGGCGCTTTTGTTCGGTTAACGCCATAGTTAACGGATCCTGTTAAAGGGAATTAAATCTCTCGATGGGAGGGTGAGTGGTCTGGGACGCGAAGAGATCGTAAATTTTTACATCCCCCCCGGCACGTCAGAGACGTGCTGCACCATAATGGCGCTTGTAGCACGTCAGTGGCGTTCGATAGGAGAGCTCTTTTGTAGCACGCCATTGACGTGCAAGAGATGCGGCATATTTTGTAGCACGCCACTGCCGCCAACTACCACAGCCCAGCAGCTTCCTCTGCCTGCTTAACAGAAGAGTGGCAAGACGCGCACAAGGACACCCACAAGCTGCGATCCCAGAAAAGCTTCATGTCACCACGGTGCGGCGTGGAGTGGTCCACCACCGTGGCCTCTGTGACTCTGCCGAGCCTTTCGCAATAGACGCAAATGGGATGCGCATTCAGGTGGACGAGGCGCGCCTGCTGCCATTTGTATCCGTATCCCCGCTGCGCCGCTGTTGTCTTGCCCGATCGCCATGACTCGGGGTTGACTGCCTTGAGCTGCCGACCCTCTACCTCTTTCAGCCTGGGCTTGATAGCTTTCAATGCCATCAGCTGCGGCCAATGATCAAAGTACCGTCCATGTAGGTGGTCGGCTCGGCGTCTGGATCGCACTGCTCACTGGCTGCCAGCTCCTGGATCAGTATCAGTTGCTGGTCCGCCATCAGCTGTAGCAGGCTGCTCTGACTCTGCAGCAGCTCTGTCTGCTTCATCTGCTCGGCCAGGATCTGGCTGAGTAAAGAGTTGCTGTGCTCGTTCATATGCCACCTTGCTCCACTTCTTCACCCATTCGCGCCTGGCTTCGCAGCCACTACACGCCACGAGGTATGACCCGTTCGCCGCTCTCAAGAAGGCACGTGCCGTCCGACGGGACATTGGCACAGCCTTCAGTCGCCAAGCTCCCGCCGGATGCGTACTGACGTTCCTCGTCAGCCAGCGCGGTGACTTCTACAGTGACGGTGGGCACTTCGCGGGGGTATACCTCAATGCTCGCCTTCCAAAGGCCGCCAGCGTCTGCACGCAGGGTGACGCTGGTTACACCGCTCAGCTCACTGCCGTCAGACAGGATGATCTTTGTGCCTCTGGCCAAATGTGGGCTTCCAGGGTGTGACTGAGGGCCAGGGATAATCGTGGCCACCTTCAGTGTCTTGGTGTCAGTCATGCGTTACTCCACTGTGCAGCGAGGCCAGATCGACCGGGCAAAGGCAAGCGCCCCTGTGTGATCAAGGGCGCACTCAAGAAGGATCATCGGGAATGGTTCGTAGCCGGGAGTGGTGACCGTCCAATTCTTTTTGGTCATCGTCACTTGGCGTTCTTGCTGATCAGTTGAATGGATTGTCCGAACGGGCAACGCCTTTGGTCAGCCACATGCAGGCCTGTTGCAAGTTGGTGACCGCGAGGGCAATAGAACGCTGATCAACATCAGGGATGGCTTTCAACTGCTTCACCAGATCAGCCGCGTCAGCCTCAAGGGCTTTTATCGAGTTGATACCGTCGATCTCCGACTGGCTCAGGTCGCGGTAGCCGGTGATTTGCTTATGCTGGTTATCCATGATCTTTCCTCTGTCGTTCGCGCCACGAAATGGCAGTGTCTGAATTTGTGGCGCGTCAGGCCAGCGAATAGAACAGGAAGCCGGCGGCCACAATGGCAGCCAAACCCAGGTAGCCAAGTGCGGATACAGCTTTCGATGAGTTGGTTTTCGATGCCATGATTGTTGCCTCGGTGCTCGCCATCTATGGCGGGTGAATGGATAGGGGTTATCTACTTGCTCTGGCTGCGCTGGATCTGTGCGTCAACCTGGTCAGCGCACGTATCCAGCAGTTTGATGGCCTGATCTTTCAGCTCCCACACATCACCGTTCAGCCGCAGATCGGCCTCATCAGCGTTGATGCGTTCGCAGGGAATCAGCTCAGGGGGTTCGATTCTTACCGCTGATGTCTTTGTCACCAGCACCGGCTTTGCCGCGCAGGCCGTCAGGCAGAGGCTGAGCAGCCCAGTCACGAACAGGCTTGCTATCTGTCTTGAGCTTTTCAAAGTCTTTCCTCGCCTTTTTGGCTTTGTCTTCGCTGGCCTTGATCCGCCGGTTCAGGTCTTTCTGATACGCAGCGTTGCGCTGGGCCTCCGCTCTCAGCGTGGTGATGGTGGCCTGGCTCTCGTTATTGGCTGCGATGGCGTCGTTCTTGCTCTTGGTCTCCAGCTGCATGGCACCACTGAGGGCAACGACGCGGTACTGCTGGATACCAACAAGCAACAGGCCCACAAGGCCGATGATGATTGCAGCGGCGATAGCCTTCATGTGATGTCCACCTTGCGGCCAATGAACCGCGTCACCAGTTCGCGTATGGCGGTAACGCCAAGAAAGCCTATGGTCCCACCGGCAGCGACTGACAGGCTTGGGGGCCAGGCCATCCATTCGATCAGGCTGGACGCAACCAGGCTCAACGCACCACAGATCAGCGCTTCAAAGCAGATCCGGCGTTTGCTGGTTTCTTTCGCGTCGTAGAGGATTCGCAGTAGTGAGACGATGACGGCCATGATCGCGCCCTGCCAGAGTGGGTTAGATAGGGCCATCCAGACCTGCGCCCATAAGTCGGGGTTCTTTTCGGGCATGGTGCGCGTCCGGTCTCAACCCTTTCGGGATCTATAAACGAAAAAGGCCCGCCGATATGGCGAGCCTTTAGAATTGGGTGTGGTGCCGCGCTGGAACAGCTAAACACCGTGCCATGAAAACAGGTGTTTATCAGGCCTGAAAGAACTTTTTAAGCTGCTACGGAAATATCTCCCAGCGCACCGTCAATCCATGCAACTCCCTGGCGTATCACCTCGCGCGCAGATCGCTCCGACATTTTGTGAGTCTCGGCAATCCGGACCATCGTCCACTTAGAGCCGAAGTACCACCAGATGAAGTCACCCATCTGCTGGTTGCGCACGATCAGCCTGGCAATAGTGGCATCGACCAGCATCGCCGTATCGTCAGTGATCACATAAGTCGTGGCGCTCGGCTCTGGGCAGCACTGGTTCATCATCGCGGCCAGCGGGGAGACGTAGCGCGGCACGCCCATGCCAGACATCCGCCAGGAGCCCCAGTTTTCAAGCAGGTATTCGGTATCGCCCAACGGCTTGTCGACATATGTACGTTTTTTCACGGTCAATCCCCTGTGTAATTCGTTCCACCGGCACCGCGGCGGTTGTTCTGGTTATAAATGGCGGCAGGTCCAGTCATCTGGGCAGGGCGCTTCAGTTGTTCGATCTGTCGGTCAGCGGCCTGCAGGCGCATGCTCAGCTGCGTCACCAACACTTCCAGCGGCAGCGCCTGACCTGTCTCAGCGGCAACCCAGCCCGAGGCGTCGCACTGCGCGCATGCCAGGTCATGGAAAACACCCTTGATCACAGCTCGGCCTCGGCAGGCAGGGCACTGGGACAAGTCCAGTTGGGCAGCACGGAAGGCTGGGCCGTGACTCTTCTTCATGGTGTTCACTCGATCCATTCGCCACGTCCCCAGCTCAAAGGGTTGAACCACCGCCCGGCAGGCACCCAGATCACTACCGTGTCCCGCCAGCCCTGTCTTTTGCCGCAATGCCCGCAGAGTTTCAGGTTCTCAAATGAGTTGTAGAAGTCTGCCCGGTGACGGTCGATGTGGCTGATCGCATTGCAGGATTTGCAGGCAAGCGCATGATGAAATGCCATTTTTAAACCTCGCCTTTTATGGATTCGTGATTGGGCTGGAAGCCGCGCCGGTGTTGGCCTCGACGGCATTCTGCGAATTTTCGTTTCTAGTCAGGGTCGAGCGGTGAATGCGGCTAAAGCCTTTCCCGTCTAACCATTCGTGCCACTTGTTCAGCGCCTCACGCTTGAGCAGCTCAGCCGAGGTGTGGATATAGGTCTGCACGTTGCGGGTCAGCGTGTGGTTCACCAGCATCTCGCCAATCAGGAAGTCGACGCCAAGATCAGTCCAGCCGGTCCGGGCCACTTTGCGCAGGTCATGGCTTGTCCACTCACCCTTGCCCAGGCGAGCGAATACGGCACATGCCTGGCTGTCGCTGATCGGGCCACGGTTGCGAGCCGGGAACATGTAGGCACCCTTGTAGCCCCTCGACGATTGCCAGGCCTTGTACCGTTCCAGCAGCGCGCAGGCTTGATGGGTCAGCGGTAGCCGATGCTCACAGCGCGTTTTGGTGTTCTCTGCTGGAATGAACCACTCGCCCTGCTCACCCAGCGTCAGATGCGACCACCGGGCTTGCCTTGTCTCGCCAGCACGGGTGCCGTGACACAGCATCATCAAGGCCAACATGCAGTCCTGCGGGTGCTGGTCGAACCCGATGGCAAGCTCGCCCAGTACCTCTTCCAGCTGAACGGCACGCAGGCGCGATGGTTTCGGCAGGATGCGGGCCTTGGTGAAGTCGGTGAACTTGACCCCGGCGACTGGGTTCTGGGCGATCAGGCGCAGCTTCTCGGCCTGACGGAAAGCGACCACCAGCACACCCCACATCAGCCTGACGTAGGACAGCGACATTTCGGCCTGCATCGGCCACATCACCAGCTTGTCCAAAGTGGACCGGTCCACGTCGGCAATGAGCAGTTCGGACAGACGCGGCTTGAGATGGCAGGTGATGATCGAGGTGTTGGTGGCGCGGCGCTTTGCCGAAAGACTGCGCTCGGTGGACTGGCGGACCATAAACCACTCCAGCAACTGGCCAACGGTCTGCAGCGTGCCGGCGGCGGCGGAAGCCTTCGGGTCAGTCGCAAGGCGCTCCCGGATCTTCGGCAGAGCGTTGATCAGCCCTTTCACCGGCAGCTCTGGGAAACCGGCGATCTTCTCCCACTTCTTGCCCACCACCAGGTGCCAGGTGCCCCGCTCCCGGTTCTGGTGAAACCGGAAGTAAACGCCCGGGTAACGAGCGTCGCGCAGGTCGCGCACGTCCGAGTTGCCAGCCTGCCGCCGGATTTCAGCGTCCGAGAACGAAGTGAGCAGGGTTTGGCTCATGCTGTTGCCTCTACGTAATCAGAAATGCTCACGCGCACAGCGCCGCCCTTGACGGTTTCGGCGCTGATCTGCAACTGGGTGACGAACCTACTGTCGTCAATGCCCAGTGCCTGCGCTACGCCGTCACGGCCGGACTTGAAGGCCGCGATGCAGTTGTCATCGTCCCGACGTCGGCGATCAGGAGGTATGAACTCGAGCGAAAGCAGTGCACGGCCCGCGGGCACTGGAAATGCAGCCTGACGGCAAAGCAGAAAACAGGTGTTGCGGTACGCTTTCGCGGCTCGGCTTTTGGTGGCCCAGTGCGTCCGAGCATTTGGGCTGAGCACCTTGGGTGGCCACGGCAGCATCAGATCAGTCATGCGACCCCCTTGACGGTGAGAATTCCTGCCCTGATGAGGGCTTCATGGGTTTCGGCGATGGCGCGCGGCACGTCTTGCCAATCGATATCACCATTGGCCCGTCCGTCGATGACGTCATGACAGGCGCAGCAGGCGTACACCGCGACAGTGTCGAAGCCCTTCATGCCCATTCCCTTCTGGCCGCATGGCAAATGCGCAAGCACGGTCGTTTCCGGGTTGTAGTTGCAGATTGTTGGGATTCGAACTGTGCAGTCCTGGCCTCTGGCCGAGGCTCTGAGCTTCTTCGAGGTCATGCGCATATCGGCTGTCCCGTGACCACATCAACGACTTCAAAGGTGTTCGGCCACATCCAGGCCCCGTAGCGCCTGGCCATAGCCACGTCAACGAACAAGGCCAACGCATGGTCAGGTGTCGAACTCAGGTCAACCTTGAATGAGCAGCAGAACACCGCGTACCGGTAGGTTTCGATTTCAGGAATGGCCAGACGTCTAACGCTCATTGCGTTTCCCCGCTGCGCCTGGCGCGAAGATCGGCCAGTGCTTGGTTTCCCACCTCTGGGGTGATGGATTTGCCCGGTGCTGCAAGCTGTGCGACCGGCACGGGCGGTAACTCTTCGCCATGCCAGATCTTCCGGCATTGCTCGAGATACTTTTGCTCAAACCGGGTCACGCCCAGTTCGCGAGGAAGAGTCTGCAGACTCAAAAACCCAGCGGCAGCCGTGGCGTGGTAGACCGCCGGGTGGAACCACTTACCACGCCCTTCCATGCCTGGGTGCGAGTTGCGCAAAGCTTGGGAATAAGCGACCTCAACGCTGGGCAGGCCCAGCCCTTCCGGAGCAAAACACCAGCTGACGAACACACCCGGAGCGGGCACGAATGCCGATTTGCTGGCGCTGACCATGCGCATACCGTGGCGCAACTGATCCATCGAGGTGATCCCGGAGCGCATGAACTCGGCCAACCACTCGAGCTTCGAAGCATCCATGATTTTCTGGTTGGGCCATGACTGCCGCCACGCGCCGCACGCCCCTTGCAGCCGGAGAAACAGCTCATCGATAACCTGTTCCGTTGCCGGGTCAATCTCGACCGGGACGGCTGGCGCTGGGCAATAGGCTGGATCGGTTGTCCGGTTCTGGACCAGATAGCCAGCTCGAACAGGGCCGCTCATAGGATCACCCCCTTGGACGCCCAGCCGCCGGTTGCTGCTGGTTCCTCGTCCGCTGCGGGCAAAGTGCCGCCGGCCCGTTCCTTCACGAACCAGACCACGAGGCGGTGGCACCAACCTGCCGCCGTGTCCACCGTGTTGGGCTTGGCAACGAACCAACCCATGAAGCCCTTGATCAGCGCATCAGGGATATCGGTCGGCTTCACGCCAGCGATCTGGGCCTGGGCGATCAGGTAGCGGCTGTCCGGGGCCCAGTCGGCGAACATTGCGAAGCGCTGGCGATCATCGGTCGATTCCTGGGCCTGCTTGTCCTGATCAGCGATCACGTCCGAAATCTCGCGCGGCTGCTGCTGTTCGGTTAATTGATGGTTAAGTGACGGATTGGGTGCAGATTTCGCACCCCGTTCGGTCGAATTCTGCACCCCGCTCTGCTGTGGTTTGCACCCCGTGCCGTCATCTGCACCCCGTTCAGTGCGGGGTGCAGGAATTGCACCCCGTTTTATTGGCAAGTCATAGACGACTGGGCGGCGGTCATGGCGCTCGATGTACACGGCGGCCAACGCCTGATTGCCTGGAACGATCAGTTCAGACGCCCGCAGCAGCTCGAGCTTGGAACGCACGGTTCGCTCGGAAAGTCCGGTGTCTTCGCTCAGTGTCGTTGCAGAGGGAAACGCCCCACGCCCATCGGTACCGGCGTAGTTCGCCAGGCACAGCAGGACATGGCGCGCGCTTGAATCGGAAAGAGTTGTGCGCGGGATTTGTAGCGCCCACGCCATTGCTTGAACGCTCACGCAGACGCTCCAATATTCTGTTCAGCCAGCAATGCCAAGCCTTTGGTTGTGATGAGGGGATCAAATGCAGCGCGATCTGCGCCTGTGTCTGGATCGGGCTTGAGGGCAGTTATCTTGTGCACCATCACGCCGGTTGTGATGCGGGGCTGGTATGCGGTCCAACGACCAGAACCGCCCCGCCGGAATATCCACCGGTGCTGGTGCAGCCACGCAAAGAGCGTTGACGGAGCAAGTTGCAGTTGCTTGGCAGCATCGGTGATGCAGATCGCACCGCCGGCGCTGGCCAGGCGATTGATGGCTGCAACCTTCGGAGCCTGTTTGTCGATGACGAACTGCAATTTGCGGTTCTGTTCGACCTGATCAGCAGCCAGCCGGAGAGCTTCGGCGAATGAGGTCGGGATACGCAGCCGACCGATCAACTGACCTTCCAGCTCCCGCCAGCGCACAATCACTTTCATGCGCAACTCGGCGCTGTAGCCGGTCAGCAGGCAGTCCGTGTGCTCGCGGTCGAGCATGTACTCGGTCTGCTTGCGGTTCTGCCCGTCCAGATAGGTGTGCTCAAAACTGAGCGCATCTATTTTCAACTCGGCGAGCATGGTCATGACGTCACGCTTGACGTTCTTGTGCTGCTTACCAGTCAGCCCTGCAATCTCGCGGGACGACATTACCTGACGCGTCAGGGCTTGGTGCTCGCCAGATCCGGGTGCGGCAGCGTGGCCGGTATTGCATGAGAATGGTGTCGTGTGCATAATCCTGCTACCTCACGTTGTTTGTTGTTGAAGAAGCCGGTCTAGCCACCGGCTTTTTTTCGTCTGGGATTTGGTACTGGATGAATCAACAGCCCATCCGCTGTACTACCTGCCCTTCCCGGTTGAGCCAATAATTCATCTCAGGCTGCTGAGAGGTTCTGTTTGTCAGGAGGGAAAACCTGGTCCAGAACACAAAGAGCGCCCAGCTCATTCAGGGCGAGCACAATCAACCTTGCCTCGCTGAGGCCGGGGCTTCTTAGCCCAGATTCGTAGTTGGCCAGGCGAGATTGATTCCAGCCGAGCGCCCGGCGCAGCGATGCTTGGGTAATGCCAGCCCCCTCACGGATCATGCGGACGTGGTTCATGTGATTTCCTCCATAATTATTTTCAGGATAAACACGTATCGTGTTAATGGCAAACACAATAAGTGAGAACGGGTATTTCATATCGTGTTTAGAATCCCGCGTTATGAATGAATCTCTTGGACAAAGGCTGCAGCGCTTGCGCAATGCCGCTGGAAAATCTCAAGCCGCGCTTGCCAAGCTTTGTGGCTGGAGCTCTCAATCCCGCGTGGGAAACTACGAGTCGGGAACGCGGGAGCCTACGCTCGGGGATATTGAGGTGATGGCAAAAGCGCTAGGCGTTCCCTATGGGGTGTTGCTCATCGGAGAAGACTTCGCGTTATCCAAAGGATCGATCAGCGAATCCTCCAACGTCGCGATGATCCCCCAGCCTGCGCAGATGTACAGCTACCCGGTCGTGAGCTGGGTAACTGCCGGCACCTGGTCGGAAGCAGTGCAGCCGTTTCCAGACGGGTTCTCAGATCGATACGAAGTTTCAGATTACAAGGCAAAAGGGCCTGCTTTTTGGCTGGAGGTCAAAGGCGACTCTATGACTGCACAGTCCGCCCCTTCTGTTCCTGAAGGTTCCCAGATATTGGTCGACACAGAGGCTGATGTCCGCCCAGGCAAACTGGTGATCGCGAAGCTGGCAGGCAGCAATGAGGCAACCTTCAAGAAGCTGGTTGAGGATGGCGGGATCAGATACCTGAAGCCGCTGAACCCTGCCTACCCTACCTTTCAGTGCGCAGAGGACTGCCGCATTATTGGTGTGGTGGTCATGGCACTGACGAAGTTCATTTGAATTATTTAAAGAAAATGGCGTAACAGGTATCTCCCGGGGCAGCGTGCCCGACGCCTGCGAGTCATTGTTTAGAAAGGAATCAATATGCGAATAGCTCTAATCATACTGGCGGTTGCATTGGCCGGATGCGCCTCAAAAACCCCTCCTAAACTTGACGATGCGGCGCAGGCCATACTGGACAGACCCATGCCGACTTCGGAGCAACAGCGATTGTGGGAGTGCGCAGGGACAACCCAAACGCTTCTGAGTCTTCCCAAGCTGTTCAAGATGCAGGGCCATCCACTGGATTGGGGCGGCTATATTTGGGCTATTTCGGAGAGAGCCAGACGTTTAGGCTGTAGTAAAGCTGAGATGGACGCTCCAGATCAGGGGCGCTGGTCGAGCAAAAGCTCCTCTAACCAAGTGAAACCTTAGGCGGATAAAGCTGCGGATCACATGACGGCGGGGCGGATCGTGAGCGGCGTGGGCGGTGCAGCGGGGATTTGTAGGAGTGCCTGTGATGGGCTGACGACATCGAACCCAGACTTGGCGTGCGACCTTCAAGGCTTCCTTCCGACTTCAGATGGTCAGCCGTGGAGTTGCTGCGGATCGTCGAGCGATTGAGCCTGGCGGGTAACGAGGCTGATGCCCAAGCCGTCCTGAAGATGATCATTTTTTTCCAGGCCGACGAGGACAAGCTGGCTGGGTATGTAGATGAGGTTAGGCAAGGACGGATTGTACGGGAACGATCTGAGTAGCCGGGTCATCTGGTTCATCATTATGGAATGTAAAATGAATGTCTTTAGAGTTTCGGTCCTGATAGTCGTTTCCTTTATTGTCTCAAGCTGCGCCAGCAAGCCAAAAACTGAATACGAAAAGAAAATCGAAGCACTCCCAATGCCGGCGACGGAAGCCGAGCGAGTTGAGCAATGTCGGGCAGTTCAGGATCTCGCCAGATCAGCCTTTATAGACGACGTGCTTCACGACGCCCAGCGCACAGACCCCGGCCCTGGCTTCCCGGCTTACGATGAGTCGGTGTATCCAGCGCTTATGCGACGCCATCGTGCAATGAATTGCCCTAGCTTTAATTTGCTAAAGTGATGAGCGCATGGCGAGAACAGGTTTTCCGGAGCAAGGCGAGGATCATTGCCTGGCTGGCGTTACTCATGCTGATTCCTGGCGCGTCCGACTCGGCCTGGCTGGGCGGAGGATCATCCGGCCGCAAGCGGGTCTTCAGTCCGGGTTTCGTCGTATTGTGCGTTTTCGTGGCTGTGGTTGATGTGATAGTGCTGAACCACTTCTATGGTATCCGGATGCGGTGAAGACGGGAAAGGTCCTGCGCTGCGGAGACTAAATCGTAGTTTTCCAACTCTCAACTTGCGATTTTGCGCAAGTCGCCATATCCTGCCAGCCATGAACGAACCTAAAGCAGAATACAAATCCCCAGGGCAGCTGATCACAGCCCTCCTAGCCTCAAAGGGCTGGACAAAACGCGTACTGGCGATCGTCCTCGGGATTGACGAGACCAGTGTTAACCGCCTCACGTCCGATAAGAGACCAGTAACGGCCGAAATGTCCATTTTGCTTGAGGAGCTTTTTGCTGTTCCTGCAGAAGATTTTCTCGCGTTACAGAAATCCTACGACTTGGCAATGGCTCGCATAACGAGCCGACCTGACCCAAAACGGGCAACTCGTGCCAGTATCTTTGGCGGGCTTCCGATATCGGAAATGATAAAACGGGGATGGATTCAAGCCGACGATGTGAGGGACGTTTCCGTTGTTGAGGCAGAGCTAATCAAATTCTTTGGTGTTAACTCCTCAGAAGAGATTCAGGTTCTACCGCATGCAGCAAAGAAAACAGATGCATTTTCGGACGTAACTTTGGTTCAGCTGGCATGGCTGCATAGGGTAAGAACAATTTCCAGCGAAATGCTTGTTCCTAAATACTCTCCAGCAAGCGTTAAGTCTGCTATAGCGCAACTTAAAACTATAATGCCATCCCCGGAAGAAACTAGAAAGGTTCCGAGAATTCTTGCCGAGTGCGGTATAAGATTTGTAATAGTAGAATGCCTTCCTTCAGCTAAGATTGATGGGGCATGCCTTTGGCTTGACGATAGATCGCCCGTAATAGGCATGTCCTTAAGGCATGACCGAATTGACAACTTTTGGTTTGTTCTTAGGCATGAACTTGAACATGTTATATGCGGGCATGGAAAAGCGGCCCCAATTCTTGATAGCAACCTCGAGGGTGAACGGGCCGGCTCCGGTGATGGTATTCCTGAGGAGGAACGGGTCGCTAACCTAGCAGCTTCGGAATTTTGCGTTTCTCAAAAGCTTATGGACGGGTTTATAGCGAGAAAGGCGCCTTACTTTGCCGAGCGCGATATATTGGGATTCGCTAAAACTATTGGAGTCCATCCGGGACTGATTGCAGGGCAACTTCAGTACAGAACAAATCGATACGATCGCTTTCGGTCGCATCTTGTTAAAGTGCGCTCATTTGTTACTCCCAGCGCAATCGTCGATGGTTGGGGCGATATTGCTCCGGTAGGAGTTTAGCCGAGGTTTAATATGACTAACAAAGTTCAAATGATGCAGCGATTGATTCGTCACTACAAAGATGAGACCGGCGAAAAAGAAGTAGACATGCACAAAGTTGCAGAGTTCGCCGTACGCAAAGGCTGGTCTCTGCCAGCGCCGACAAATCCGATGGATGCGCTGGCAAAACAATTCTCGAAGGCCGCTCGGCAGGAAATTCGGCGGGACAAAGATACAGGTAGACCGTACCGAGCAAACCATGCTGTAACATCCACGCAAGGAAATGCTCAGCTGACATTCTGGGTGGATATCGATGAGGCCCCGCGTAGAGTTATCCAAAAGTCGCTTATCAATCGACGGGAGCAAATGGTTGGTGACGGTCTTCAGCTTACGCTGGACGCAGACCATTGGAACAGTGTTAACCCTACCGAGACACCAATTACCATTCCAATGGATTTCACTGACGATATAGAATGGCGTAAGAATACTCCTGAAGGAGATTTAGACGCTGCATAAATTCTTCAGCCCGGCCTAGCGCCGGACTTTCTTCAAGAACGCTTTGCTCACGCCGATAGCCTTGTACTGCATCTCGCAGTGCAAGGAGGCTCTATGAAAAAGATAGCTATCGCTGGCCTGATCGCACTACTTTCAGTTGTTTCAGTCTCCGCCTCGGCATGCCCAAAGGGCACGCATCCAACTGGCGGTACTGGCTCTCACCATAAAGGTGGGAGCTGTAAGTAACAGGAGCCCGGCCTCAGCGCCGGGCTTTTTCGTTCTAAGCCTTTCGCACCCTCTCCTGCCGATCAGACGCAAGCAGTCTCAGTCTCATCTCCCCCTTCACCTCAAGTATCAGCCCAACGATGTCGCGGATCGTGACCAGTGCCGTCGTGTCGATGCCTGTCACAGTGAACTCTTCCGCCTCGCTGGCTGGGTCGGATATCCGGATCGTCATTGAGCCACACTGGGCGAAATCGCATACGCACGTCATCGGCAAAAAAGCAGCCTCAATGATAGGCCTCAGATCCATGCTGGAAGTCATTCGGACCGTCCTTGTCGCAGGCCAGGAGAATTCCTAGGACCTACATTCCGCGGAGTGTAGCCGGGATATTGAATTGTGCTGGCGCTTTGCCTAAACAGTGACAATTGGCCCTGCCATCCAGCGCTCTACACGCCATTCTGCTCCAACCCAAGCCCGCCATTGAGCGGGTTTTTTGTGAGCGTACGAAAATAAATCACATTTCGTGTTGACCACATAAACACAATACGTGATAGTTAGCTCATCGCAGCGATCAACCGCAGCGACCCGTTCTTTAACATCGCCAAAGACAACCCCTGACGCCAGATGGCCGTTGAGTTCAGGGAACAGCACGAAACACAGTCTGCTACCGCGCACGATTACCCGGCGCGAAAGGTTTGCTGGAAAGACAGAAACGAAAACGGAAAGCATCACTGAAATACCCAATGAATTAGCGCCCCGAGCTTCGGCAATGAGGGGTGCCGGACCTCATGCACCCTGCCCACCTAACCGGGCAAACGAGCTGCAGCGTGCATGTTGTAGGGACCTGTGATCCACGGCGAACAGACACAGATGTTGATTGACGCCCTGGGGAGGAAGCTCACCGCCAACCAACGAAGACGATCGGCCAGCCCTGCAATCAACAGCGGGCAGCTGGCCAACACCGCTGACGCGGCAAGCCGCGACCGACGCCAGTAGCGGGTCGCGGTGCACATCATCACCAAAGCACCTGGCTTGCCGGGTGCTTTGGGATGACAACCACCGAGTAAAACGTAATGGACACCACCATCGTATGTGGGGCATGGAGAGGCCACCTCGGCCGTGGTCTTGCGCCGCGAGAGTTGCAGTTTTTGTTGTCAGCAGCCCAAGGCTGCACCGCCAAGGAAATCGCCCGCACGTTCGGCATCGCGCCGGGCACCGTCGTTAAGCGGCTGTCGGTCGCCATGTTCAAGCTGGGCGTCAATCGCCAGACAGCGATGATCGCCGAGGCCATGCGCCGCCAGATCATTTCCCCGCTCTGCCTCATGTTTATGTCGGTGATCGTTCTGCACGCGGTGCTGGGCGATGAATCGATGAAGCGCGAGCGCAGAGCCCCCGAGTCACGCCGGGGCGGTTACGAACAAAAGATCAGCCGAAAGGGTTCGGACAAGATCCGGCCAGTGGCTGCGATCTGCTGAGCATCAATCCAACTATCAGGAGCAAACATGAACAAAGAACAGGTTTACGACGATCAGATCAGCCCTCTGATGTTGCAGATCATTGATATCTGCAAAGCAAAAGGCATCGCAATGATAGCCAGCTTTGACATTGCTCATGACGGCGAAGGCCCGAATGGCGAGGACTGCTCCGGATTGATCTGCAGCAGCCTTATCCCAGATGAAAACGGCGATCCAAACCCATCGTTTATGCAGGCGAATGCGCTCATCCGTGGCCACAGAACAAGATCAACAATGCACCTCGCCACGGTGCACACCGATGGTTCCAAAACCCTGACGGCGTTTATTTGATTTCACTGGTAGCCCTTCTCACGAGGGGCTGACGGGAAATCAACCGAGGGCAACAGCATGTTCAAATTCTTCGCCTGGCTCTTCCGCCGAAAGGCCTCCGCAACATCAGCGCAACCGCCCCGCAACGCACCGGCAAGAACGCCACCCACCAAAACAGCGAGAACAGCGCCGATTGCGGCACCTGCGTCTCCCGCCCCGATACGGCGCGGAAGCTCACCCAAACCGACAACAGCAACCGAACGCCGCACAACTGAAGACCCAATCAGCTCACCTCTGCATCCGCTGAACCCACTCAACACTACGATCTACAGCCACAGCGATACGCCGTCGCGCTCTCACTGCAGCGGCCACAGCAGCAGCGACAGTTACAGCAGTTCAAGCGACAGCTCGAGTTGCTCATCGAGCGAAAGCAGCTCATCCAGCTCCAGCAGCGACTGAACAGCCAGCGTCAGGTTGGCGATTTCACTGGCTGGCCTTGGCGACAGGGCCAGACGGGAAATCAACCGAGGGCAATGCAATGGGTTTGGATATTTCAGTCTTTCGAAAACTGGCCGAGTCGCCAGAGGCGGCGCGCGATAGCGACGGCAATCTGGCAGATTACGATACCCACCGCGAGTTCTACGACAATCCTGACTTTCCAGGGCGAATGGAAGGTTTGAAGCCGGATATGGTTTACCGGATTGGTGGGCACGGGGACGGGCTTTGCGCTGGCGGTTACGGCGGCTACAACCGCTGGCGGAACGAGCTGGCTCAGATGGCCGGGTATCCGCTAACTGAATACGACACGCACTACGGAAAAAAGGCAGAGGGTTACGACGCTGGCGCTTGGGCTGCCGGGTCGGGTCCCTTCTTCGAGCAAATTCAGTTCAGCGACTGCGAGGGCACGATCGGCCCAGTTGTCAGCGCGAAGCTGGCAAAGGATTACGCGGAGTTCGCAGAACGAGCTGAATCGGTCGGAGGCTATTTCTGGGAAAAATATCAGGAGTGGCGCGCCGCCTTTGACGCTGCTGCCGATGGCGGGGCCGTCGTCTTTCACTGAACAACCAGCGCCAGCGTCAGCCTGACGAAAACTGCCCGAACGCCTGGAACGCTTGAACGCTGACCAGCCCGCATCGGAGATTGATCGGAGCGTGCCCAAGCGGGCTGCAGCGCTAGGATCGCAAAGCCCCGGAAAAGTCCTGAGCCGGATTTGCCGGCCAATACCAGAAACGCGGCGGGAACCAAGCAGGGGTTGCGCCCTGGTGTTCCGATCAATCTCCGATGCGGAAGAGTTCAAACCGTTAAATCGGCCCCCTGCATCACCGCAACAGAGCAGATGAATTGCGCCGCCATGCGCAGGCCCGTCGTGCCGCACAAAGCTTAGGGGGTCTTCCCCGAAAACAGTGAATGCCGGGATTGGCACCGGCCATCTGTATCACCCTCCCCCAAATCAAAACGACCGCATCGGCAGGTGCCAGGCCAGTCTCACGGCTGGGTTTGGTCACCCGCGCCTGGTATCTGACCAATGCGGTCAAGGAGCCTCATATGCACCACTCAATCAGCCAGCGTCGTGCAATCCTCGAAGGCCTGCGCCAACGCTGCAACCTTTCCACTGCCGAGTTTTACGACAAGGTCGGCCGGCGCAACCCGGCGGCCCTGCCGCGCTTCACCGTGATTCCGAACGGCAACAACGAGTTCGGCATCGTTGAGCGTTCCACCGGCCTTGTGCGGGCGGTTCATCAAGGCCACGGCGCAGCGTGCAAAGCGGCATCGCACCTTGAAGTCACGCCCGTGCGCCAGCCGTCTTTCGCGTCGTACATGCTGCGCTGGACTGCCGCCATCGCCACCGGCCTGGCGCTGTTCGCGCTGTACGGTGTCAGCTGATGATCAGTCCAGAGCTGAGCACGATTCAGCGCAACAAAGAACGGTCAGCAGTGCTCGAGGCGGAAGTGGCCGAATTCCTCAAGCGCGGCGGCGTGATCGGCACGCTCAAGGGCTTCCCGGTCAGGCCAGAGCCGAAGCGCTATGGCCGCATGTCCGTAACGACTGCGCGACCGCCTGAGCCGCACCGCCGGACCAAGGAAGCGATACGCGCAGCTGCGCCACCGCCATCGCCCCAAAACCTGCCACGGGGCCACGTCAGCGATGAGGTGGTCGCACAGATCCGGCACATGGCGCAGACAACCACCATCACCGACGTGGGCCGCAAAACCGGAGTCAGCCACCACATGCTCCGCAAGATCGCCTCCGAGCACAGGTTTGAGTACAAGCCCTTCGATCCAAGCCCAAGCCTTGCGTGTGTGAAGGCCGCGCGCATAGATCCGGTAACGGATGCTTTGAACGTGCTGCGCATCAAGGAAGCGAGGGACCGCGGCCTTTCGCGCAAAGCCGCAAAAGACCTCATAGGAATCAGCAGCACGCTGATGGAGCGCCTGCTCAAAGACTTTGCCATTGATTACCCGCTGCACAGGATTCGCCGCAAGTGAGGCGCATGCAGTCCCGCGCCAACCATCGCCGCCGCCCCCTTCAACTCAATATCCCACCCAGTGGAATAACGCCCACGGAGCCAAAGCTATGTCGAAAGCGACAGATACCACCGAATTCCTCAACGAACTGAATGGCGGCGCTTTCGCCAGTCAGATCGGCCACGCCCTTTCCGAAGTTGCTGCCGGTGTGGTTGACCACGGCAAGGCTGGAAAGCTGGTCATCACTCTGGATTTCACCCAGATCGGCGAGTCGAGCCAAGTGAAGATCAAGCACAAGCTCGACTACAAAGTGCCGACCAAGCGCGGCACCCGCAGCGAGAACACCAGCCTTGATACTCCGATGCACGTCGGCTCCGGCGGCAACATCACGCTGTTCGCCGAAAAGCATGACCAGCTGTTCACGCGTGACCAGGCACCCATCGTTCCCCGCTCCTAATCGCTCCCCACCACGAGAACTGAAATATGTCCCTCACGAAAGAAGCAATTCAACTGATCATCGATGACGCGCTGATCGCCCAAGGCAAAGACCTGGGCACCACCGTGCCAACCATCGTTCTGCCGGAAGGCGCGAAGATCGTGAACCTTGAGCAATTCGGCGCAGGCCGCAGCCGCTTCCGTGGCACCTTCTCCACCAACTCCCTGGCGGACTTCGCCAAATACGTGTCCGACCGGGCGGTCGCCGACGCAAAAGGCTTCATCAATCAGGACGAAATGACCTGTTCGGTGCTGTTCAACCTAGGCAACGAGGAAGTGCCAGGCCACGCAGATGACCGTGCCGTGCTGAAGCTCAAACCCACTGCTGCCTACCAGGCCGTGCAGGCCATCAGTGGCCGGGCCATGTCGCAGAAGGATATGAGCGACTGGATTGAAGACTGGCACAGCACGCTGTCGGCGGTCGGTGATGAGCTGCAGAACATCCCGTTGGCCAAAGCCATCGCAGCCGTGCGCACCATCACGGTCAAGGCATCGTCGGAAAGCGATCACACCGTCAGCGAGACACGCGCCAGTCGCAGCGCAATGGATGCCATCGAGGCGACCAGCAAGGAAACCTTGCCCACGTCGCTGATCTTCTCGGCAGTGCCGTTTGAAGGCCTGCAACTGCGCGAGACCATCCTGCGAATCTCGGTCATCACCAGCGGCGCACAGCCGGTGTTGAAGCTGCGTTGGGTCGGCGAGGACGTGCAGCGCGAAGAGATCGCACAAGAGTTCAAGTCGGTGCTTGAAGCGAAGGTGGGCGATGCAGCTCAACTGGCGTTAGGCAGCTTCTCTGCATAAAAATAAATTACCAGCGCCCCGACTGATGCATCAAAAGTCGGGGAGCTTCAGAATATCAACTTTTATCTTCTGGAAAAACCGAGCTTGCAAGTTTAGGATGAACGTACACGCTATCCAAGAGGTTATCTACAACATCCATCGCCAAATTAAGTTGATCTGCGCTGCTCACATGCGCATCATGAGCTGAGTCATTTCCCATGGAGCGAAGCTTGTGCAGAATATAAGAACCTGACGGAGTCAAAACCCCTAGACTGACTAGATTATCAATTTTCTTGTACAAATTTTCACCTTCGGCTTTTTTATCCTTGCATATCATCTCGATTAGGACACGAACACCAAGCCCCGCCAAAATTTTTTGACCACCATTAAGCGCCTGAATTAGCTCCTCGTAGGCGGCCTTGACTTTTATTGGCAAAATACTCACACCTTTCAGTTTGAATCGCCCAGCAGTTCTGTATGGATAAACCGCCACATCCACATAATGAACATTCCTATCAAGTTCAAGATCATAATGATACTCTTCGGAATTAGATGACTCCTTACGAAAAGATATATCATCGCAATTCTGACACTGAACAACTTCATACTCAGTAATAGCAAAAATCAAGTCATATTCGTCTCTTTTACGAACCGAGGTCAGAACTATGTGCTTCTGATCGATTTTACATGTCTCACAAATCAAACGCCTTGACATATTAGAAGTATGGTTCTGAATATAGGTTATTCCATCCATGTACAACATTCCCCCAAGAAAATTTTAATAGTTGTTACATAACTGTAGCTCACCTCCCCAGCCAATTTGCCACCATAGGACACGGAGGGAGATGACCTGATTATTCAGGATTCTTCTGTGAGCCTTCGAAGTCGATAGGGCCTGTATGGATGAAAAGCGCGGCATCCAACCCCTCTACTTTTTTCCGAACCTGATCTGGGGTCTCGATTGAAAAGTGAACCGTGTACCCGCTGCCAGAATCATGCCTCTGGATGTTCGTGACGTATTGAGCGACCTCCCAAGCATCCAGGCCGATGGCCCTGCCGAGTATTCCGTTGCGGCGAACTTGGTCTGACTCTTCTGGCTGACTGTTCATGATCACTCCTTGAGCCGGCCCTATGCCGGTCATCATCTATAGCTCACCCCCAACCAATTCGCTACGGACAAACACTGAATACACTTATTTCGTCACGCCTCACTGCAGCGCACGCTTGCTCGATAATCGCGTGCTGGTGCATGCGAGGCAGCAGGATTGTCATTCCAAACATGAGCACCATTGAACGGAGTACAGAATTCATTTTAAAAAACCTTTATATCTAACCAGTTTTAGATTAATAATCTTATCTGAATTCTTAGGTATAACATAAGTATTTCCATTGTAGTGACCCTCGTCTACCCCGCCCAGTACAAATCGATCACCGTAATTAGAAAGCACAGCGTAAACTTTTCCATCCATAGTAAATGATGGATATGCTACTTTAGTGTTGGCAACACCTATTCCAACTCCCCTAATAATTAGAGAAACCATCACAACCATGAAAAACGCCATAACCAAACCAAAAAAACCATGCCAAATAGTGGGATCTCCCGAGGGCGTGCGCTCTCCATTCCGTTCTTGAATGCCTTCTGAGTCCGCCGCAGCTGCCAGAGCATTCATCCAGCCAATCTTCCGAGCCTTAATGGCTACCACGATGACTGATATAGTAGAAAAAAACACCGCAAATGCCAGGCCTACCCAGATCAATAGCGATGTGAAGCCGCTAACATAAAGGCACATAAGCATCGGCAATGGCATGACCATCTTGATAGCAAACCATCTACTGTGGCGACTTTTCGTCGAGCCAAGCTTAAACATTACGTAGCAATAGCCGACTAAAGGCACTAAAGATAACACCACGACAGCAATGCCTATCACCATTGCTTTCAGATCAACATCAATCAGCTCGTGGGATATCCCAAAAGTATCTGCATAACCCGTTTCATACATATAGCAAACCCAAAAGGAGGCTATTGAAAGCAATGCCAGCAAAAATCCCTCTTTACGCATGAATTCCATTAAATCATCCCCTGTAATAGTGATTAGAGTTTGAAGAACACTCTCCTATCGCCCTTCATACCTTATTCAATACCAATTTGCCACCACCAGACACGGAGGGCGGCGCATGCCTGGAGATTGCCATGAAGATCGAAACAAGCACCGTCACCAAATTGGTGATCTCGGACGTGCCGCGACTTGATCCTATAACCGTTTTTCTCGAAGACTTCGGCCGCCGTGACTGCCCAATTGAAGGCAACCCTGGCTACCAGGCAGCGCAGGGAAAAATCACAATCAACTGCTGGGACAAGAGCTGGAACGCCTACTGGGGAGGAATGGGGCCGCGCACTGTGGCCCAGTTCGTGACGAAGTGCGATTCAGGTTACGTTCTCAACTGCCTGAGCCGCGGACTCGACAGCACGCGGTTCAGCGGTAATGCGCTCAAGGCGCTGGCCGCCAAATGTGTGATCGAGCGCCGCCGCCATCGGAATATGCACACTTGGGAGAATGGTTCGCTGGACGCAGAAGACGCCAGAAATCTTTGGGACCGCATCGAAGACCTGAGCGGTATCGAAACCCAAAACGATTGCTGGCAATACAGCGATTTTCTGACGGACCTGTTTGGTGATGAGTGGCATTACCCGGTCGGCGAGCGCGCCGTGGAGCGCAACCACGAATACGACTATCTGCTGCGTATTGTTGAAGCTGTTCAGCAAGCATTGGCCGAACCAGTCGCCAAGGCCGCGTAACCCTCACCTATTGCGCTGAACGCCTCGGCAGGAGCATGCCTAAAAGCGGCCTTAATGAAACGAATCTGCCTGGGTGCGCAAATGATCTCGTAGCTCGTTAATTACTTCGGATGCCCGCTGACTAGGAATTTTGTGGAACCATTCTGCATCGTAAATATCCCTAAGCTTTTCGCGCAAAACGTCTCTATCAGAAATCTCATGACTGAGTTTTTTGGCGGCATTACTCAGTTGCTCTGACATCACTGCAGGAACGATTAGCTGCTCTAAAAAAAGGGCGAACTCTCGAATTTGGCTAGCAGAATTATTAGTAAAAAATATATCAACCTCATAGGTAACGGCCTTTAAATCAACGATCAGATCTTTCCAGACTAGGTAATGATCCTCCATTTTTACGAGATTTTCGTTATGAGTCTGTAGGCATAGCTTCTTGTACGCGGCGTCGATATTTGCAATACGGCTCATAGCTAAAGAAGCATAGACCCCAGAAGTTATCGTGTGGTGAAGTTGCAAATGTGTCAACGAAGAAACCATCAGTCTTGCAAGCCTCTGAAATATTAGTATTTTTTCTTTATATTCAGCACGCTGCCAGTCTGCTTTTGTCCGCTGATGAATAAGCTCGCTTTTATAGCTTTCCAAAGGTTTCGCAAACTCGGCCCTCACACCTTCCACGATTCGTGTCAGCTGACCTGAGTCCTCGATATTAGCTAAATTTCGTGCTTTCCACTTAACATAGGAACCGAAGTACGGAAGGGCAAACTCCTTGATTGCCACCCCAACCACCAGAATCACGTTTGCAGTTAGCAGATACTCCATAAATCATCCTACTTTTTGCGCTTCAAATTAATAAAGCAGTAATACCTCACTTCAACGACTCACGCCACCCCGGCGAGGATGAACTATGCCTGATCATTTACCGCGCATTGTCTGCCAGTTCAGCTGCGGTGCTGCCTCGGCGGTGGCAACGAAACTGGCCCTGGCCGATTACGGCGCAACTCATGACGTGCAGATCCTCAACGCCTACCTGGCCAACGAGCATGAAGACAATCGGCGCTTTCTGACCGACTGCGAGGCTTGGTTTGGGCGACAAGTGACGGTGCTGCGGGATGAAAAATACGGGGCCGACATCATCGAAGTGTTTCGCCGAGAGCGCTTCATGAAGAGCCAGTACGGAGCTCCCTGTACGAAGCTGCTCAAGCGCCGCCTACTCGATTCTTGGAAACAGCCAGGTGACGTCATGGTGTTCGGCTACACGGCAGAAGAAGTCGACCGACTTGATGACTTCAGAGAGCGGAACCCAGATCGCCCAGTCATCGCTCCGCTGATTGAGCGCGGTCTCGGCAAAGAAGATTGCAAGGCAATGATCCAGCGCGCAGGCATCGAGCTGCCTCTCATGTACCGGATGGGCTACGACAACGCCAACTGCATCGGCTGCGTGAAAGGTGGCGAGGGTTACTACCGCGCCATCCGGCAGGACTTTCCCGTGCAATTCGAAGAGCTTTGTGCGGTGCAGGATGAATTAGGCCCAGGCAGTTACCTGCATCGAAACCGAAAAACCGAGGAAAGGTTCTCGCTCAGGGACCTCGGCGATGGCCCTATCAGGCGCAACGAAAAATTGCCGGCGTGCTCATTCTTTTGCGAAATGGCTGAGGCCGACATTATAGCGAGATCATGACCGATGAATTCCCGAAACACAGAAACCTACTGGATCGAACTGCACCTCTCTGGCCCGATCGAAGTGGCAAAACAAGTGATACGGGCTGAATGCCTGCGCCAAGGGCTATGCGTAACGATACAACCGACCACCTTTGTTTACACCGGTGGCGAGGAATCGGGCTACACCGTTGGCCTACTGAACTACCCGCGATTCCCATCTACACCCATCGATCTCGAAAGCAGAGCACGGGCACTTATGGATTTGCTGCTCAGCGCCACTTATCAGCACTCAGCGCTAATGGTGACTCCAAGCGTGACGGAATGGATCACGAACCGCCAATCACCGACGCCAAACCCGGAGTAATCATGATCAATCTCTTCTGGCGACTGCTCGCCAAGGTACTCGCGCGCCCGGCAATCGCTGCCTGGCTCATCACCCGCGCCAAGCGCACCCCATACCTGCACATACAGTCAGCTGATGGCCAAGAGGTGTACATGGGCCGCTGGTGGCTGTTCAACGCCTACGACCGGGAGACCCACCTCGGCCGCATCAGCTGGTGCCCCTGGTCGATCCGCGTGCACCACATCATGCGGCCTGACGCCGACCGGGACCTGCACGACCACCCGTGGAATGCGCGCACGGTGATCCTGCGTGGCTGGTACACGGAACAGAGGCTGCTTGATGCAGGCCTTCCACCAGGCACAGCCATGGAACTCACCGGGTACATCGACCGGATGCCGGGCGACACCGCACGGCTCAACCACGGCGAATACCACCGCATCGACGAAGTGTCGCCCGGCGGCGTGTACACGCTCTTCATCACCAGCCGCTGGAAAGGCGACTGGGGCTTTCTGGTCAACGGCGTGAAGGTCGCTTGGCGTGAATACACAGGGGAAAAATCATGAGCAAGCATCCAATACCGGGCTGGCTTCGTAGCCAGTTCAGTCGCATCGAGGACGAAGTTCAAGAGCTCGGCCCCTGCGGAGTTTTCACGCAGATGCGCACCGTTACACAGACTTACTTTGAGCAGCAGGCCGCAGAACGCGAACCGCCAGCGCTCGGCGGCGTTCCTGATGGTATTGGCCTGCAACGGATCGTGACCGAAGCGTTGATGGGCATGATAGCGGCAGTGACGAGTACGAGCCCGCCAGCAAACGAGCCGCCTCCACCGTTTATTCAAGCGGGAATTGATCGCGCCGTTAGCCGGGTCAGCGCCCACTTCGCCCCTCTAAAGGCCGAGATTGAGCACTTGCGCGCAGGAGGCGCTTTGATTGTTCAGCACATGAACGATTACAAGAAAGAGCGCGACCAGCTCAAGGCCGAGGCGGAGACATTATCTGAAACAACAATGGCTCAGGAATCAATGATTGAGCAACTGAAAGAAGAATCTTTTGAGGGGCTTTACAACGCTGCAATCGATGAGCGCGACCAGCTCAAGGCGCGGGGTGATGCGCTGCATCGAATGCTCGGCCTTGCATGGGGCAGCGGCGACGTAAGCGCAGAAGATTGCAGGAAGATCGATGCCGCCCTGTCCAACCCAGCCGGGAGCGAGCCGGCATGACCGACGTCAACGTAATGCTCTGCACGATCCATGACCTGAGATTCGAGCAGCCGAATTCATGGTACGAAAAAGGTCTGGGTGAGGCTGGCTGCCTGGTGTGCATGGCTGAGCGACTCAAGGCCACGAGGGATGACCTGGACAAGGCAATCGCCCACCGAAAGGTTTTGCTCCAGGCGATTGACTTGAAACTCACGCTACAAATCAATGAGGCAGGCTGGTCATGACCAACAAACCGAACGACGTGCGTGTGTCGCGTGAGCTGCTGGAGCGTATGCGCCAGCGCCTGATCGATGTTAACCAGATAGCTGACTTCGGACCCGAGCTATTTGAGATTCTCAATCGCCGCGCCCTGCCAGCCGACCAGCAGGGCGAGCCGTTCCAACCTCGCGTTCAGCCGTGGATGGAGGCGTGCTTCGGCGCTGAAATATCGTCGGATCGCCAAGAGCGCAATCATCGTTTTCTCGAAGAGGCTCTTGAGCTTGTTCAGGCGGGCGGAGCAACGGCAGACGAAGCGCACCAGCTCGTGGATTACGTGTACGGCCGGTCAATCGGGGAGCCCGCCCAAGAAGTCGGCGGCGTAATGGTCACGCTCGCGGCGCTGTGTTTGGCGAATGAACTGGATATGCATTCGGCTGCCGAAACCGAGCTGGCGCGCATCTGGACAAAGGTAGATCAGATCCGCGCCAAGCAGGCCGCGAAGCCGGCGATGTCTCCGCTCCCTGGAGTGTACCCGGATCGCCACGCCCAGCCAGCCACGGCGAAGGTGGTGATGCCTGAACGCCTTGACCTACCCGCACGTGACGAGTTTGAAAGCGCTGACCAGCATGCAGCGGCGGTTGGCGAGGCCAAGAATTGGAACGCCTGCCTTGATGAAGTCGCCAAGCTGAACACCCCGCATTAACCCCCCCTCTCAATCAATTCAATGTCAGCCGCGTGTGCGGCAAGGACGAAGTCATGCCCGAAGAAAAGTTGATAGGCCCCGTCGAAGTCACTCGCGACGAGGACGGCTACTGGTATCACCCAGGAATCCCGAATTTCGATGAAGACCATGCCGCCTACAAAGCCTGGCTTGATGACCAGCAGTTGAAGGTGGTCGGCTGGCACATGGATGCCGAACTTGAATCGCACCCTTACTGGGAAGAAGGAGCAGCTAACTGCCTCGGCTGGGAGCCTGAAGCACCCGCTGAGCCCGGCTGGTTTCTTCTGGGCATCTTCGATACGGACGACGGCCCATACGTGCAGTGGGCGCAGCGGCTGGTGACGCCATGACCCAGGCCAAGGAAAGACCGATCCTGTTCAGTGCGCCGATGGTGCGCGCCATCCTGTCCGGCCAGAAGACGGTTACGCGGCGAGTGGTAAAGCCGCAGTACTGCGAAGGGCCGTGGTCCGTAAAGCCAGCACTTGAGTCGCGTCATTCTGGCCATAGCCACGACTGGTGGCTGCCTACCGGATCCCAGCCTTATGCAGCCCTGCCTAAATGCCCATACGGCAAGGCGAGCGACCGGCTGTGGGTGCGAGAGACGTGGTCAGATGTGAATTTGCAGGGCGCACCAGGCATCGCGTATCGAGCAGACGCCGACGTGCGCGACTTGATGGAAGATGCCAGCTTCCTTGATGAGGACGGCGCATTTAACTACGACGATCCGCGCTCGAAGCCCTACCAATTTGCCTGCTGGTCAGAAGATTTGCTCGGCGGCAAAGAAGGCCGGTGGCGCCCATCCATCCATATCCCTCGCTGGGCCAGCCGCATCCTGTTGGAAATCACCGACGTGCGCGTCGAGCGATTGCAGGACATATGCGAAGAGCAGGCACTGGCCGAGGGCGTCATGAACTGTAAACAGGACATCGACCCAGACGGAAATGACTACTCGCCACAGGAACTGTTCGCCGGGCTCTGGACGATGATCAACGGCGACGGCTCATGGCGATCGAACCCGTGGGTCTGGGTCGTCGAGTTCAAGCGCGTGACGCCGTGAGCCTACCGCACGATAAAGATCAGCTCTCCCCTGTCAGTCATCGCCATACCGTACTTGAGCCGGCCCAGGTACTGCTCGTGCATTGAGTAGACCCGGTCGTCGATGATTCTGAAAATCAGAATTCTGCCCGACCAAATGTTGCCGTCAGCACCGCGCTGACCCAGCTTGGCGTTATACGGCCCGTAAACCTCGTTCGTGGTTGTGGTGCATTCCATGACCATGCATCTCCTTGATGCTACCCCAGCTCCTGCTGGCTGCCTGGACGATAGCAGTGATCGGCAACACCTGCCTGATATCCCCTTTCCCTTTACAGCCTGCCGCATCGGCGGGCGAGGTATTTTTATGGCCAGTCCAAAGCACCACCTGCGCGAAGCAATCATAAATGCCCTTCCTGACATTGCCGTGCAACTCCCACTCGACTGCGAGCTGTTCGTAATCGCTGTTCGCCCAGGCAGTGACGACTTCGACCTGGTCCTGCCATCGCCGGAAGCGAACCTGAACAACGCTTTTGATGCTCTCCGCCGAAACGGTCTGAGCATTGACGGAGACAACGCGTACAAACGCGATCTTCTGGATGCGGCAGTGGGCGCGATGGGGTTTGGCTTTCAAGGCACGAATCCACCACCTCCCGGCCACTGGGGTGAGCGCTTCTATGATCTTGGACGCGCCGAGGCGGAGTTGCGTGAAGAACTGGTGGCAGCACTAAAGCTCACACGAGAAAACCTCCGCGCATGCCAGGCAACCATCCACCTGCGCGGCGGCTTCGATCCCGCCTACGTCAACGATGCGCAGGCGGCCATGAAAGTGGCTGACGCCGTGCTGAGCAAGACACCTCAATAATCCTTCCCTACAGAGCCTGCCGGTGATCGGCGGGCGAGGACTCCACATGCCTACCATGCAAATGGCCTACATCATCCCTGCCGCGATCAAGTGCCCGAAGTGCGATTACAAGGGGCACGGCCAGCTTATTACGACCCGCGCCGTTTACTGCCCTCAATGCTTCGACGACTTCATCCGTCAGCACGTACCCGTACTGGTGCCAGACCCCGAAGGCAAGCCGTTCGATCCGAGCAGCCTAACCGTCAATCTGTAACCCCTTCCGCCGCCCAACGCGGCCCGGAGCAATATCATGAGCAAAGTTACCCTCGACGAGTGGGCGGCAGACCAGTTCCGGACGCCGCCCAGTCTAAACACACTGCGAAAGTGGGCCCGCGAAGGCCGGATAGCGCCAGCGCCTGTGAAGCATGGCCGCAGCTATTATGTCGAAGCCGAGGCGCAATACAGCGAGCCTGAAAAACCCGTTGTCCGTATTACGGGCGGCAGCCTGATAAGCCGAATAGAGAGTGCACGTAATGGTCCCAAGGCCGCGTAACGCTGGGTCGAAAGACCTGCCGCCCAACCTTTACCGTAAAACCGATAAGCGTAACGGGCACACCTACTACACATACCGAGATCCGGTTACCGGGCGAATGTTTGGCCTGGGCAAGGACAAGGCGGCAGCAATCATGGAGGCTGTTGCCGCTAATCATGCCGATGTGCTTAAGCCGACGCTGCGAGAGCGTCTTGCCGAGCCTATTGCAGAGCAGGACCGAACATTTGCCGATTGGCTTGTTGAGTACGATCTGATCTACCCAGAAAGAGGATTGAGCTCGCATACGACTCGCAGCATCAAAAGTAGGCTCAAAGCACTCAAAGATGCATTCGGTAGCAGATACTTGCGCAGCATACGGACGATGGATATTGCTACATTTCTCGCGACCTTCACCAAGGCAGGGAAAGCGCCAATGTCCAAGGCTTTACGGTCGCTACTGCGAGATGTTTTTACCGAAGCCATTGCAGCTGGATGGTGCGACCTGAATCCGGTTGATGCGACGAAGGCGGCACGCTCAAAGGTGAAACGCTCACGCTTGAGCCTTGAGCTCTGGAAAGCTGCGCATGCGGCTACCGATAGACCTTGGCTGAAAAGAGCAATGGAGCTTGCCCTGCTAACGGGCCAGCGCAGGGATGATATTGCTTCGATGCTGTTCAAGGACGAGTACGACGGCTTCTTGCACGTCGTTCAATCAAAGACCGGCGCTCGTCTGCGGATCAGCACGGCCCTCAGACTCGAGGCGATAGACCTTGATCTGTCGAGCGTCGTGCGAATGTGCCGAGACAGGGTTTTGTCAAAGCACCTGGTCCACCACACGAGGACAGTCGCAGTTGCAAAAGCAGGGAGCCCAATAAAGCTGACCACGTTGACTCTTGCGTTCGCTCAGGCCAGGGACAAGGGTGCCGCAGCTCTCGGAATAGACCTTGGGGAGAACCCGCCAAGCTTTCACGAAATGCGCTCGCTTGCTGCACGACTCCATTCGGCAGAAGGCCGTGATCCTCAGAAGCTGCTGGGTCACCGCAACGCAGCGATGACTGAGATGTACAAGGATGGTCGCGGGTCTGAGTGGATCGACGTCGCGTGATTCGTTTTAGGGATATATTGGGGGAGTTTTGGGGAGGATTTTATGCCCTTTAAAATCAATTAGTTACGCCATCGTGATGTTCCCGACTGCAACATGCCGATCATGAACGGCTATGACATGACCTCGGCACTGCGCACTCATGAAAGCGTGACGGAGCAGCCACGCTGCCCCGTGTGGGGTTTCACGGCCAATGCCCAGCCTGACGAGATCGAGCGCTGTCGCGCAGCAGGCATGGACGACTGCCTGTTCAAACCCATCAGCCTGTCGATGCTCAGCGAGCGGTTGACGGCGATCTCTCCACTGGCACGTGCGCATCCTCCGTTCAGCCTAGACAGCATCAGCAGCCTGACCGGCAACCGCCCGGAAATGGTCGAGCGCCTGATCACGCAATTGCAACACAGCAACCATGAAGATCGGCTGGTGCTCGCCAGGCTGATGCCTGACAACGACCGTATCGAAACACGTGAGCTGGCCCACAGAATCAAGGGCGCTGCGCGCATTATCAGTGCGGCCAGCGTGGTACGGGCCTGTGACGCGCTTGAACTGGCCTGCGAACCGGACGTGCCGGATGAGCATTTCCACACCTGCAAGCAGATTGTCGAACTGGCGATGATCGAACTTGAGGACGCGCTGATGCTGCAACAGGCGAAGACCTGACTGCAAAGCGCTGGAGAAGACGTAAAAAACGTTGAAACGGCGGGCTTTAACGGGGGGGAGGAACAGCCAGGGAAGCAGGCGTTGGCCTGCTTCCCTGTTACATCAGGCGGCCGGATTGATTTCTTTTTCCGGGTACCAGACGTCGATCAGCGGGCTGACAGTAACTTCTGTCAGTTCGCTGCGGCCTTTGAGCCAGGCTTCAACAGCAGCACGCTGCTCTTCGCTGACCGAGCCGCGCTTGCTCAGGCAAACCAGACCGAAGTCGTCGCCGCCCACATAACCAAGACCGTTGGCTTCCATTGCTTCTTTCAGGAAAGCATCAAGGAACGCATCGATTGCCTTGTCATCCAGCTCTTGCTTGAAGTCCAGGTTCAGTTCAAAACCCAATTCCTGGAACTCGTCCACACATAGTTTTTTGCGCAGACGGCGGGAGCGGTTAGTGGCCATGGGACAATCCTCATCAATAAATATCGGGCGGCACTTTACCAGCTTGGCGACTTAAAAGCCCGACAATTGCGGTGTACAACGCACACAGACCATTTTCGGGGCCATGCAAGCGGGCTCGATAAAAAATAGCGTTAACTGGGGTGCCCCACGTCACAAGCCTGCCCCGCTTGGGGCATAATGCGGCTCGTTTCATGCGTGGCATTCGGTGTTACAAAAAAATCGCCGCGCATTCACTACTATAGTTGCCGATATCGACGAAAAAGTTACCGAGGGAATTCATCCATGCCCTCTTTTTTATCCCCCTCTTTGCAGTAGGGTTTTATTCAATGATCAAATCGCTCCGTCCATTGTTGCTCGCCTCGATGCTTCTGCCACTGGCTCTGCCCTCCTACGCCGCCGTCATCAACACCACGCTGCCCCCAAAGGTTCAGCAGGCCCTGAAAGCCAGCAAGCTTGGCGATGATGCGCTCTCGCTGGTCATGTTGCCGCTCAATGGTCCCGGCACACCCACCGTGTTCAACGCCGATGTGTCGGTGAACCCGGCGTCGACCATGAAGCTCATCACCACCTACGCCGCGCTGGAAATGCTCGGCCCGACCCATCAGTGGAAAACCGAATTCTTCACCGACGGCACCCTGAGCAACGGCGTGCTGCGCGGCAACCTTTACCTCAAGGGGGGCGGCGACCCCAAGCTGAACATGGAAAAGCTCTGGCTGCTGATGCGTGACCTGCGCGCCAATGGCGTGCAGCAGGTGACCGGCGACCTGGTGCTGGACCGCAGCCATTTCGTGCAGCCGCAATTGCCTGAGTTCAATGACGACGGCAACGATGAAAACAAGCCGTTTCTGGTCAAACCCGACGCATTGATGGTCAACCTCAAGGCGTTGCGCTTTGTGACGCGCAACGATGACGGCAGAATCCTCGTGTCTGTGGAGCCGCCAATTGCCACCATTCGTGTCGATAACCAGGTCAAGGCCATTGCCTCGAAACAATGCACGGGCGATGTGCGTTACAACCCGGTGACTCAGGCTGACGGCAGCGTCAATGTGACCGTGACTGGCCAGTTGGGCAACGGCTGCAACTCCCAGACCTACCTGTCGCTGCTCGACCACCCGACCTACGCCGCAGGCGCGGTGCGGGCCATCTGGCAGGAACTGGGCGGCACCATTCTGGGCAAGGATCGCGTCGGCGTCGTGCCGACCAACACCAAGCTGCTGGCCAAGGCGTTCTCCCCGGACCTGGTCGAAGTCATTCGCGATATCAACAAATTCAGTAACAACACCATGGCCCAGCAGCTGTTCCTGAGCCTGGGCGAAGAATTCCGCAACGAAGCCGATGGTGACGACGGCAAGGCCGCGCAGCGGGTGATTCGCCAGTGGCTGGCGAAAAAAGGCATTACCGCGCCGCATCTGGTCATGGAGAACGGCTCGGGTCTTTCGCGTGCGGAGCGGGTCAGTGCCCGCGAGATGGCGATTATCCTGCAGGCCGCCTGGCGCAGCCCGTATGCCGCCGAATTCATGAGTTCGATGCCGCTGGCAGGGCTTGACGGCACCATGCGCAAACGCCTCAAGCGTACGCCGCTACTGGGCGAGGCCCACATCAAGACCGGCACCCTGAACACCGTTCGCGCGATTGCCGGTTTCAGCCGCGACAGCAATGGCAACACCTGGGCAGTCGTGGCGATCCTCAACGATCCGCGTCCGTTCGGGGCGTCTTCGATTCTGGATGAGGTGCTGATCGACCTGTATCGCCAGCCCAAGCTGGCCAACACCACGGTCTCGATCCAGCAGTAGCAGCCGCGGCAACCCGTTCACATATCGGGTTGCCGGCAGTTGCTCAGAGCTGCTCGGGCTCGACCCGATCCCGACCAGCCTGCTTGGCGGCGTACACGCCCGAATCGGCGCGCAGCAGCATCGTGTCGATCCCCTCGCCTGCGCGCCAGCTGGCAATCCCGAAGCTGGCCGTCACCACCTGATCAACGCCTTCGATCACCTGATTGCGCAGCCCTTCGCGCAAGCTCAAGGCCAATTGATAAGCCTGCCCGCCTCGGGTGCCTGGGCACACCACCATAAACTCTTCGCCACCCAGACGACAGAACACATCGTCGCTGCGCAGGCGCTGACTGATCTTTTCCGAAATAGCCTTGAGCACCTGATCGCCTGCGGCATGCCCGAAGCGATCATTGATGCGTTTGAAGTGGTCGATGTCGAGCATGATGATCGACAGGTTGCCCCCGTGCCGGTCGATTCTTTTCAGTTCGGCCTGCATGCGGTCCTGGAAATAGCGCCGGTTATAGGCACCGGTCAGCACGTCAGTCACCGACAGCGCTCGCAGTTCCTCTTCGACGCGCTTGAGGTCAGTGATATCGGACACAAAACCGTGCCACAGCACACTGCCGTCCGCCAGTTGCTCCGGCGTGGAAGCCGCGCTCAGCCAACGCGCGCCCTTGCGTGGCAGGTCGACACGGTACTCTTCGCTCCAGGGCGTCAGGTGCCTGGCGCTGGCAAGAATCGAGCTTCTGACCCGTATCAGATCCGCCGGCTGAATACGCCGCAGCACCGCCTCGGAGTCGCCCAGCAACTGCGCTTCTTGCACCTCGAAGAGTTCGCACATGCCCGCGCTGGCGTACCTGAAACGCGCACTGCCGTCCACAGCCAGGTGGTACTGATAAATACCGCCGGGCACCTGCGAACCCAGCTTCTTCAACAACTGCCCCTTCGCGGCAAGGGCTTCGTTGACGCGCTTGTGCTCGGTGACGTCGATGCACACGGCCAGATACCCGGTCCACAGTCCTTGGTCATCGCGCACGGCAGTGACCAGCATGTCCACCACCAGCGTGCTGCGGTCGCTGCGTTGCAGCGTCCACTCCTGCGACGGGTGAGTGCCGTCCTGTACGGCATCGAGAAACATAAGTTGCGAGGCGCTGATCGGCCGACCACGGTCTTTGCTCAGGGCGCTCGCGCGTGCCTCGAGTTCGGCGGACTGATAGAGGTCCATGAGCCGCAGATTGCCCACCACATCTTCTTCGGTGTACCCGAGCATTTTCTGGGCGCCGACATTGAAGGTGTTGATCAGCCCGTCCAGATCAGTCGCGATGATTGCCACTTCGGTCGCAGCATCGAGCACATTGCGCAGTTGCCCATGTGCGGCCCGCAACTGCTGCTCGCGCTGGCGCAGCTCACGGGTGCGTTGCGCCACACGCTGCAAGGCGCGCTGGCGCTGGCTGATCAGGCTGTACAACAAGGCACTGAGCATCAGGCTCAATAACCCGCCAAGCCACAGGACCCGGCCCGGCATGATGGTCTGATTGCTGAGGCTGAAAATTTCCGTAGGGCGAACCTCAACCAGATAATCCCTGTCGCCCAGGCTCAGCAGGCTGCTGGCATACAGTTGATTGTGCAGGCCGGCAATCGGCGACTGGTAAACCTGCTCGGGTTTTGCTGGCGAACTGAGGTCAAGCATGGTCACTGCGAGGTTGTCCTGCTCGGCGGTACCGACACTCATCAGTTGCGCCAGGCTGATGACCGCAGAGACATACCCTCTGAGCTCAGATGGCCGTTCAGAGGAGAACACCGGCGCGACCAGCAGGATCCCGTAAATGTCGGAAGGGTCCAGGGCCAGCAGACTGATGCGCGGCGTCGCGACAATGCGCTTGAGCAGCCGCGCACGTTCCAGCGCGCAATGGCGGATCGGCTCGGAGAACACATCGAAACCTGACGGTGCCGGAATTTTGCTGAGGGTCTGGATGAACCGCACCGGAAAATACTCATTCCGGACACCGGCCACTTTTAGTGCACCGTTCTCGTCCAGCTCGCGGATGGCGTACCCGGCGGCGCCTTCCTTACGCGCCTGCTCTTCAAACGCAGAACGCTCGGCCAGGGTCACTTTGGGGTTCCAGGCATACGCCTGGGTGCCGAGCAGCAACGGAGCGACGAAGCCGTTGAATTCCGACTGTTCTACCTGATGGGAAAAGACAAAGAAGCGGCCCAGTGTATCGAGCCGGGTGACCTGACGGTCCAGACGCTCCTGAAGACGGCTGAAGCGCTCCGCAGCCAACATGTCGAAGCGCTGACGCAGTTGCCGCTGATACAGCTCGTTGTCAGCGAGTGCCAACATGACGGTGAGCGCCGCGCCGACCAGAAATGCCAAAACCGCTACTGGCCACGCAGAGAGCTGGCCATTGATGAAGCTCAGCATTCTGAGCCTGAAACGTCTTGCTACCATAAACAGAAACTCATGACGCCAAGCTACTGAAGCGTCAGGCTGGCCATGAGTTCTGTTATAGCTACTCGCCAGTAATTTGCCTAGGGGACGATGAACAAACCTGTACAAATAGGCTACACATCAGTTCATCGCCCTGCGCTCCTTGCTCAGGCGCGCGCCGTGATTTTCCAGGCGCGGTGAATCTTGCCGTTGCGGGCGAAATCCGGGTCGATAGTCTGCGCGGTAATGTCCTCGACCGCATAGCGCTGGCCAAGGTTCTCATCGAGCACAAACTTGCGGAAGTTATTGGAAAAATACAGCACGCCACCCGGCGCCAGACGCGCCATCGCCAGGTCGATCAGCTCGACCTGATCGCGCTGCACGTCAAAAATACCTTCCATACGCTTGGAGTTGGAGAACGTCGGCGGGTCGATGAAGATCAGGTCGTACTCGTCGCGGTTGGCCTGTAGCCAAGCCATCACATCGCCCTGCTCCAGACGGTTCTTGTCGGAGAAACCATTGAGCGACAGGTTACGCCGTGCCCAGTCAAGGTACGTACGCGACAGGTCGACGCTGGTGGTGCTGCGCGCGCCGCCCTTGGCTGCATGCACACTGGCGGTCGCGGTGTAGGCGTACAGGTTGAGGAAGCGCTTGCCCGCGGCCTCGCGCTGAATGCGCATACGCATTGGCCGATGGTCGAGAAACAGGCCGGTGTCCAGGTAATCGGTCAGATTGACCAGCAGCTTGACGCCGCCTTCACTGACTTCCAGAAACTGCCCCTGCGCGCTCTGACGCTCGTACTGTTTGGTGCCGCTCTGACGCTCGCGACGCTTGATCACCACACGGCTCTTGTCGATGTTCAAGGCCTGAGGAATGGCGGCCAGTGCGTCGAACAATCGGGCCGAAGCCTTTTCCGGGTCGATGGACTTGGGCGCGGCGTATTCCTGAACGTGAACCCAGTCATGGTACAGGTCGATCGCCAGCGAATACTCGGGCATGTCGGCATCGTAGACGCGGTAGCAATCGATGCCTTCACGGCGTACCCATTTGCCCAGCAGCTTGAGGTTCTTTTGCAGGCGATTGGCAAACATCTGCCCGCCTTCGCTAAGACGCGCCTGCTCGACCACCACCGGCTCTGGCTTGATCGGGTTGCCGTTCTTGTTGAGCTTGCGCTCAACCACTTCGACTTCGACCGGGTTTTCGCGCTCGACCTGACGCTGTTCAGGCGTGCGACGCTCGCCCGTCACGAACTGGTCAGGCGTGACCTTGATCAGCAGCAGCTTGCACGGCAAGGCGCCGTTCCAGAACGAATATTGTTTGTGGCTGCGAATGCCCATGCGCTTGCCCAGATCAGGCGCACCCGTAAACACTGCGGCTTCCCAGTTCAGGCAGGCCTGACGCAGGCGCTCGCCGAGGTTCTGGTAGAGGTACAGCAGGCTGGCTTCATCACCCAGACGCTCGCCGTAAGGAGGGTTGCAGATTACCAGGCCTTTCTGGTTCTGGTCCGGGCGCGGCTCGAAGGTCGCCACTTCGCCCTGATAGACCTTGATCCAGTCGCTCAGCCCGGCACGCTCGATGTTGTTGCGGCCGGGCTGGATCAGACGCGGATCAGCCTCGTAACCACGAATCCACGACGGCGTTTTGGCCAGCCCCGCTTCGGCACGCGCCAGTGCTTCATCGTGCAGCTTGCGCCACAGCGTCGGAACGTGACCGAGCCAGGCCGAAAAACCCCAGCGCTCGCGTTTGATGTTCGGTGCGATGTCGGCGGCAATCATGCCAGCCTCGACCAGGAACGTACCCACACCGCACATCGGGTCAGCCAGTGCGCCACCTTCGGCAGCGATGCGCGGCCAGCCGGCTCTGATCAGAATGGCAGCGGCAAGGTTTTCCTTGAGCGGCGCAGCCCCCTGCTGCAGACGATAGCCGCGCTGGTGCAGGCTGTGCCCGGAAAGGTCCAGCGACAGAATCGCTTCACCACGATCCAGGCGCAGGTGAACGCGCAGGTCCGGGTTGATCTTGTCTACCGACGGGCGCTCGCCTTCGGGCGTACGCAGTTTGTCGACGATCGCGTCCTTGACCTTCAATGCACCAAAGTGGGTGTTGTCGATGCCCGAGCCGTGGCCGCTGAATTCCACCGCAATGGTGCCTTCCGGTTCGAGATGGTCATGCCACTCGACATCGAGCACGCCGTGGTACAGATCTTCGGCGTCCTTCATCGGGAAGCGCTTGAGTACCAGCAGCACGCGGTTGGCCAGACGCGACCAGAGACACAGCCGGTAAGCGGTCTCCATGTCGGCCGAGCCGCGAATGGCCGAGGTGTGCTCGCGGGTTTCTTGCAGACCCAGCGCCGTGGCTTCTTCGGCAAGCAGACCTTCGAGGCCTTTGGGGCAAGTAAGGAAAAGTTCGTAGCGATCCGACATGTGTCTTCCAGGGCCTGAGCCGTCAGCGGCGGGCAACGCATTGCCCGGCCAGATTTGAACAGGCGTCTTTCGTGGAGAACGCCTGGGTGGCACATGATGTGTGCCGGTCCACCGCATGATCCTGTCATGTCATTGCGGCAGTTATGGCGCGTATTAGAACAGATATCCGCCCGGACCATGTCGCCAATAAGCGGGCGATGGGTCGGCGATCAATGCGTGTCGAAAGCCATGAACGAAAAGTTGTGACTGAAAAGTCACATTTCATCGGCGCGCAGAGTGACCCTTCGTCGCCTTAACAGCCAAGGCATAGAGCCAGTATCTGAGCCTGATAAGCAATCTCAATCAACGCTCAAACCCCTATGTCAAAAGGGTTACGTCAGAAATCAGTCCTGAAACACTCGATTGCTTATTGCTCGACAGACCTGAATGTGACGTGCTTATGACAAAACGATCATTCACATCACCCTGCGCTTTGGTTAGAAATCAACTCAGGTCATTTCCGCAATGGTTATGGCATCAAGGCCCGCCACGCCGGCAGCGGGCCCCAACGGCAGAAGACTCTGCCCGACCCCACCACGGGGTCTCAGGGATATTACAGTCAACAGACGAGGGCATTACCCTATGAGAAGACTTAAGCGTGATCCGTTGGAAAGAGCTTTTTTACGCGGATATCAATACGGCGTTCATGGTAAATCCCGTGAGCTTTGCCCTTTTACTCTACCGTCAGTACGCCAGGCATGGATCAATGGCTGGCGCGAAGGACGCGGCGACAACTGGGACGGTATGACCGGCACTGCGGGCATCCACAGACTCAACGAACTTCACGCGGTCGGATGAGGCGATTCAAAGACTGAAAGACTGTCAGGCCTCGACGGGCCACTCACATGATTGACTGATTCACACCTGTACCATGCACGCCCGACCCGGGCGGCGGGCCAAAGCCCAGGGGCTCTCTCGAAGAGCCCCTTTTTTTGCCTGCGATTCAGCTCGCTGTGCGTGGCATCGCCGCGATGGCATCCACCGACTGGCGAATCAGCGCCGGGCCTTTATAGATGAAGCCCGAGTAGATCTGCACCAGGCTGGCGCCTGCGGCTATCTTCTCGGCTGCATGCCGGCCTTCGGTGATACCGCCAGCGGCAATGATAGGCATTCGGCCTGCCAGTTCGCCGGCCAGTACCTTGACGATGTGCGTGCTTTTCTCGCGAACCGGCGCGCCCGACAAACCACCCGCTTCGTCACCGTGCGGCAAGCCTTCGACACCCTGGCGGCTCAGTGTGGTGTTGGTGGCGATCACTGCGTCCATGCCCGACTCGATCAGGGCGGCGGCGACCAGCACGGTTTCTTCATCGGTCATGTCCGGGGCAATCTTGATCGCCAGCGGCACGCGCTTGCCGTGCCGCTGCGTAAGTTCCTGCTGGCGCAGGCTCAGAGCTTCAAGCAGTTGCTTGAGCGAATCGCCGAACTGCAGACTGCGCAGCCCCGGCGTATTCGGCGAGCTGACGTTGACGGTGACGTAGCTGGCGTGGGCATAGACCTTGTCCAGACAGATCAGGTAATCGTCCACCGCGCGCTCGACCGGCGTGTCGAAGTTCTTGCCGATATTGATGCCCAGAATGCCGCGATACTTTGCCGCTTCGACCCTCGACACCAGGTTATCGACACCCAGGTTGTTGAAGCCCATGCGGTTGATAATGGCTTCTGCGTTGGGCAGGCGGAAAATACGCGGCTTGGGGTTACCCGGCTGCGGACGGGGTGTCACAGTGCCGATCTCGACAAAGCCGAAACCCAGTTGCGCAAACCCGTCGATGGCGGCGCCGTTCTTGTCCAGGCCGGCGGCCAACCCTACCGGGTTAGGAAACTCAAGGCCCATGACGCTGACCGGCAACTTCGCCGCAGACTTGCTCAGCAAGCCGTTGAGGCCCAGCCGTCCACCGGCACCGATCAGGTCCAGCGAAAGGTCGTGCGAGGTTTCCGGGGAAAGTTTGAACAGTAACTGGCGGGCCAGGTTATACATGGCGGGATAGGCTCGTGAGCAGCTGAATTCAGGGTGGCGATTATAGACGTGTGTGGACGGCGCAGGCGAGGCACTCGATAAACTTCATGGCGTTGACGCTGGCATATGCCTTGCTTGAACCCGTTATCGGCACTCACTCCAACGACGGAGAGGTGCATGGACAACGGCGTCGTTTCGGCATTTGCACTGGCAAAGCGTCGAACGACGCCTTTTTTCTGGATGGACCTTTTATGAAGCACGCGCAATGAACGAACGAACCGGCAATGCACTGGACTGGGTGGCTGGCAGTGACGCCCCGGAAATGAACAGCCTGGACGTGGGCTTCATGGCACTGACCGACTGCGCCCCGCTGGTGGTCGCTGCCACCCAGGGGTTTGCCCAGCCTTACGGGCTGAGCCTGAACCTGAAACGCCAGACCTCCTGGGCCGGGCTGCGTGACAGGCTGGTCAGCGGGCAGCTTCAGGCGGCACATAGCCTGTATGGTTTGATCTATGCCGTGGAGCTGGGCATCAGCGGCGGCCCGGCGACCGACATGGCCATCCTCATGGGCCTCAACCAGAACGGCCAGTGCATCAACCTGTCCCGCGAGCTGCAGGATGCTGGCGTGATCACTCCTGAGGCACTGGACAAACGCGCGCACCAAAGCGGCTCAAAGCTGACCTTCGCCCAGACCTTTCCCACCGGCAACCACGCCATGTGGCTCTACTACTGGCTCGCCAGCCAGGGCATTCACCCGCTCGATGACGTTACCAGCGTGGTGGTGCCGCCCACACAAATGGCGCAGCACCTGCAGGCCGGGCGTATCGACGGGTTTTGTGTCGGTGAACCCTGGGGTGCCAGCGCGGTGCAGCAGCAACTGGGTTTCACCATGGCGACCAGCCAGGCGATCTGGCCTGACCACCCCGGCAAGGTGCTGGGCTGCACCCGCGAATTTGTCGAGCAGAACCCCAACACCGCCAGGGCGTTGATCATGGCTGTGCTCGAAGCCAGCCGTTTCATCGAACAAAGCGACCACAACCGGCGCAGCACCGCGCAACTGCTCAGCGGCGTGGATTACCTGGATGCCTCGCTGGACTGCATCGAACCGCGCCTGCTCGGCCAGTACAGCGACGGCCTGGGCAATCACTGGCAGGACCCGCATGCGGTGAGTTTTCACGACCAGGGTCAGGTCAACTACCCGTGGCTGTCGGACGGCATGTGGTTCATGACCCAGTTCCGGCGCTGGGGCCTGTTGCGCGAAGACCCGGATTACCTGGCCGTCGCCAGCCGCGTTCAGCAGCTGGACCTGTACCGTCAGGCCGCCAATGCACTGGGTATCGATGCCCCCAGCGCGACCCTGCGCAGTAGCCAGCTCATCGATGGCAAGGTCTGGGACGGCAGTGATCCCGCAGGCTATGCGCGAAGCTTCAAACTCCACTCGCTGGCCGATACCGCGCCTGCTGTTGCCAGTCGTTGACGGAGAACGTGACCATGCTGCGTATCCTGCTTATCAATGACACCGCCAGAAAAGTCGGACGCCTCAGGTCGGCGCTGACCGAGGCCGGGTTTGAAGTTATCGACGAATCCGGACTGATCATCGACCTGCCCGCCCGTGTCGAGGCCGTGCGCCCGGACGTCATCCTGATCGACACCGAATCGCCCGGCCGCGACGTGATGGAACAGGTGGTACTGGTTAGCCGCGACCAGCCGCGCCCTATCGTGATGTTTACCGACGAGCACGATCCGGGGGTGATGCGCCAGGCAATCAAGTCAGGGGTCAGCGCTTACATTGTCGAAGGCATTCAGGCGCAACGTCTGCAACCGATTCTCGATGTGGCCATGGCCCGCTTCGAGAGCGATCAGGCCTTGCGCGCCCAGTTGCATGCCCGCGATCAGCAACTGGCCGAGCGCAAGCGCATCGAGCTGGCCAAGGGGCTGTTGATGAAGATGAAGGACTGCAACGAGGAAGAGGCGTACACGCTGATGCGCCGACAGGCGATGAGCCGTCAGCAGAAACTGATACAGGTGGCGGAGCAGATCATTGCGATGAGCGAGTTACTGGGATAACCACGCAAGAACGCCTGCACGGGCAGGCGTTCTTTATGGGTCAGCGTCAGCAGTGTATTAGCTCAACGTAATATCCTTCATCGCCGGAATATAGCCATAGTCATACACCTCCTGCACGAACGAGCGGTCGCCTTTCAACAGGATCCGTACCGTCGGCGCCTCGGTGCCACCAATACGATAATCTTCGCCTGTGGTGGGCACGCTGTCGATGAACGACGTCACCAGACCGTTCGGCATCACACAGTGGGAATAGGTCTGAAACGGCTGCGCAGGCGGATTGCCGAGCACCAGACCCGAAGCGTTCATTGGCCGGTAAGGCCCGAACAGATGCTCGCCGACAAAACCGTACACGCCATCCGGCCCGGTTACACCATCGGCATAAGTGAACTTGTGGCTGATGGTAAACAAGTAATACTTGCCGTCCTGAAAGACATAATGCGGCCGCTCGGTCTGATCATTGACGCCCAATGCAGTGACCAGCGGCGGAAGTATTTCCCACTCTTCGCCACTGAGGTCTTTTGCAACCGCCAGACCAATACAGCCGACTTGAAACCTGGCACCGCCTATCTCTTCATGACCCGGTGGCACAGGGCCAAGTTCAGCGGCACCGACAGTATGTGAACCCCGCTCACCGGCCACATTACCTTCAAAGACCATGTACAACTTGCCATCATTGGGGTCGATGAATGGACTGGGATCGCGAAAGTTCCAGGTCGAGTTTTGCGCTTCGGTCTGATAGTAAGTTCCGTCGGCCTGGAAAAGAATCTTGACGTCGGTAAAGTCTTTCAATTCCACGCCTTTGTCTGACGTGACAATACGGCCGCGAACTTTGGCGATGGCCGCACCTGGCGTCACGCAGGTGTAATACAGGTCGATATCACCGTTGTCGTTCAACAGGATGGGCGTGCCTGCCCACTCGCGGGTGGTGGGCGATACGCCTTCGGCCATGACCCGGCCGCCGAAGATCCAGTCCTTGCCGGTGCGCGAATACCAGTAGCACATGCGTGCCCGGCCATGGCGGTCTTCCCAGTCGCGCTTGATGTCGTAGCGGCCATTGGCGCCCAGGTACTGCGGGTCGTCCGGGTGGCGGTCGGCTGTCAGGGTGATGATCACCGACCAGCCATTGACCGAGACAATAGTGCCGTCGAGCTGTCGCAACGGCATGGTGTCCCAGATGAATACCGTATCACTCATGACCGGAAAGTCCGGGCTGACCAGCGGCTGTGTGGTGGTCGGGTCATTTTCATTGACCTTCAGCGCATCGGCGCGGGACCAGACAGTAGGTGCGTAGTTGATGTTACTCATGATGAAGGTGTCCTTTATTGGCGCCTGTACAAGCCGCGCGGAGAGGAAACAAACCGGCATGCAGGTTGCATGACCAGAGTGTATTTAAAGCAGGCCTTTATTTATCAGGCATGGCGCATCAGCAACAGCGATGCTGATAAAAACAAGTGGATCGTCGGATTACTGTACTGCAGCAATCTTTCATTTAAATTGACAAGCAGCCTGAACGTGCCAGTTGCTTAATGGGAGAGTGAAATTACCATGATGAAATCAATGGCCCGTGTTGTTCACGGCAGGACGAATGCTGTCAGAGATCCTTCTGAAAGTAAATTAAATATTTGCCGACATCTGCACGACGATAAGTGCATATCTTATTTTAATAAATATTCACACGCGTTGATCACACCTATTAAGAGCGTCATACCAAGGCATCGAAACAACATCATTGCGACAGTACAAAACAGGTTGATTAGTGGCACCCGGAAAAATAATACATAAACAGTCAATCATCATAAAATATAAATAAATCATACTTTATCTGTTCATTATCGAACCGGCTGATCGTTGTCTCAGTCGCGACCATTGTTGCGCCGCTGCGCCTGAATGACGCGCAAGGGCCGGGGTTGCGGAGCGATCCAGGCACTCGCCCCCTTTTGCAGCGCCTTGGCTGCCCATCGCCCGATTCAAGGTCATTGGCCAACACGCCAAGGAGCACACCATCCGCTTGCAGCTTGCCGCTAACCGCTTGCAGCTCATCTGGCCCATCTCTTGCTTTAGCAATCCCACGGTAGCCAACGGCGGCTATCACCTTTACGACAAAGACGTCGCTTATCTTTTTCCGCTCACGTGGACAGAGAGGCGACGTTTTTGCGTTTTGGCCCCGGTGACGGGGCCGGTGGAGTCGCCGTCATTCGGAACACTCCACCACAGCGTCTGGAATACCCCGCGTCGCGCTCATGGCCCGACTGACTAACTAGCAGATGATGAGGTGTGCACATGGATACAAGCTTCTGGAAGGCCGGTCACAGACCGACCCTGTTCGCAGCCTTTCTGTATTTCGACCTGAGCTTCATGGTCTGGTACCTGCTTGGCCCGATGGCGGTACAAATCGCCACCGACCTGCACCTCACGACTCAACAGCGCGGCCTGATGGTGGCCACGCCGATTCTGGCCGGTGCCGTGCTGCGCTTTTTCATGGGTCTGCTGGCCGACCAGTTGTCCCCCAAGACAGCCGGCATCATCGGTCAGGTGATTGTGATCGGTGCCTTGTTCACTGCCTGGCAATTGGGTATTCACAGCTACGAGCAGGTCTTGCTGCTAGGCCTGTTCCTGGGCATGGCCGGCGCGTCGTTCGCCGTTGCGTTGCCGCTGGCCTCGCAGTGGTATCCGCCACAGCACCAGGGCAAGGCGATGGGTATTGCCGGTGCCGGCAACTCCGGCACCGTGCTGGCGGCATTGATCGCACCGGTGCTGGCGGCCAGTTTTGGCTGGGGCAATGTGTTCGGCCTGGCGCTGATCCCGCTGGTTCTGACGCTGATTGCCTTCACCCTGATGGCGCGCAACGCGCCGGAGCGCAGCAAACCCAAATCCATGGCGGATTACCTCAAGGCACTGGGCGACCGTGACAGCTGGTGGTTCATGTTTTTCTACAGCGTGACCTTCGGTGGCTTCATCGGTCTGGCCAGCGCCCTGCCCGGCTACTTCAACGACCAGTATGGCCTGAGCCCGATCACGGCCGGTTACTACACCGCAGCCTGTGTGTTCGGCGGCAGCCTGATGCGCCCGCTCGGTGGCGCGCTGGCCGACCGCTTTGGCGGGATCCGCACCCTGACGGTGATGTACACGGTAGCTGCTGTCGGTATCGCGGCAGTGGGCTTCAACCTGCCGAGTTCGTGGGCAGCACTGGCGCTGTTCGTTGCAGCGATGCTTGGCCTGGGTGCCGGTAACGGTGCAGTCTTCCAACTGGTGCCGCAGCGGTTCCGCAAGGAAATCGGCGTGATGACCGGCCTGATCGGGATGGCTGGCGGTATCGGCGGCTTCCTGCTGGCAGCCGGTCTGGGCGCCATCAAGCAAAATACCGGTGATTACCAGTTGGGCCTGTGGCTGTTCGCAGGTCTGGCGGTACTGGCCTGGTTCGGCCTGTTGAACGTCAAGCGTCGCTGGAGAACCACCTGGGGTTCGGCGGCCGTGACCGCGGCGCGGGTCTGAGCCGCCGATGACGCTGCAATTGCGCTTTGCCGAATTCAGCGCCAGCGGTCCGCGAGCGGAGAACCAGGACGCCCTGCGCATGGTCACTCCGGCCCCGGCACTGGCGGCCAGCAAGGGCTATCTGTTTGCCCTTGCCGACGGCGTCAGCCAGTGTGCCGATGGCGCGCTGGCCGCGCAGTCGACGCTGCAGGCGCTGGCACTCGACTATTACTCGACGCCGGAAACCTGGGGCGTGGCGCAGTCGCTTGATCGCCTGTTGCTGGCGCAGAACCGCTGGCTGCTGGCCAACGGCCTGCTGACCACCCTCAGCGCTCTGGTGCTGCGCGGCAGGCGCTTCACCCTCGCCCATGTCGGCGACTGCCGGGCTTATCGCTGGCAGGCCGGCACGCTCAAACGCATCAGCGAGGACCACGTCTGGGAACAGGCCGATATGCAGCATGTGCTCAAGCGCGCGCTGGGCCTGGATCAATACGTGGTCATGGATTATCTCGACGGCGAGCTGTGCGAAGGCGAGCGTCTGTTGCTGGTCAGCGACGGAATATGGGCAACCCTCGGCGACGCCAGCATCCGCTCGATTCTGACCGAGCAGGACGACCTCGACTCAGCGGTGAAAACCCTGGTCAGCGCGGCGCATCTGGCTGGCAGTCAGGACAATGCCAGCGCCCTGCTGATTCAGGTCGACAGCCTGGGCACAGACGATCTGGGCGACACGTTGCTGCAATTGCAGCAGTGGCCGCTGCCGCCAGCACTCAAGGTCGGTCAGACCTTTGAAGGCTGGAACGTCGGCGACATCGTGGCGCAATCGCGGCAGTCGATTCTCTATCGGGTAAAGGACGCCCACGGCCAGCCTTGGCTGCTGAAGACCCTGCCGGCCAGTCGTCATGACGAAGCCGGTGCCGGGCAAGGGCTGTTGCTCGAAGAGTGGTTTCTGCGCCGGGTCGCCGGGCGGTTTTTCCCCGAGGTTCATTCGCTTGCGCAGCGTCAGCACCTGTATTACGTGATGCGCGAATACCCCGGAAGTACGCTGGCTGAGGTCTTCAGACGCAACGGGCCGTTGCCACTGGTGCAATGGCAGGACCTGGCGACTCGTGTGTTACGGGCCACCGGGCTGTTGCATCGACGCAATATCATTCACCGCGACATCAAACCGGAAAACCTTCTGCTGGGTAACGACGGCGAGCTGCGCCTGCTGGATTTCGGCCTGGCGTTCTGCCCGGGCCTGTCAGCCACCAATGCCGAGGACCTGCCCGGTACGCCGAGCTACATTGCTCCGGAAGCCTTCAACGGTGCAGAAGCGCACCCCAGGCAGGACTTGTATGCCGTTGGTGTGACGCTGTATTACCTGTTGACCGGTCATTACCCCTACGGCGAAATCGAAGCCTTTCAACATCGCCGCTTTGGCACGCCGATTCCCGCCAGCCGCTATCGACCCGACCTGCCGCAATGGCTGAGCCAGAGCCTGGACAAGGCCTTGCAGGCCGACCCGGATCAGCGTTACGAAACCTCGGAACAATGGCTGCTGGAACTGGAGCAGGCCGAGCATCGCCCACTGGTTGCGCGCCCGCGCCCGTTGCTGGAACGCGAACCGCTGAAAGTCTGGCGCACGCTGGCGCTGGTCTCGTTGCTGTGCAATCTGCTGGCGGTCATCTGGTTCATGGGGCGCCACTGATTCAGCCGCGCCCGCCCCGCTTCTGTGCAGCACGCCTCAAGCCAGTGCAGAAATAACCGCGACTATCGCCAATACACCCGTTTATGCGCGTGAACACGAGTTGGCACAAGCGCTGCATAGTCCCTTTCAGATCATTCATAACGCGCAGCCTTCAACGATGAAGGCTGCGCCTCCCGAGAGAACGGGACCGGACAAAGGCGTCCCCGTCAGGCAACTGGCGGGACGCCTTTTTTTGTTTGCGCACACTGTGTCGAGCCCGCTCTCTGGCGACTCGGAGGCAAGATGAAAAAACTCAAACTGGTGATGATTGGCAACGGCATGGCCGGCGTGCGCACACTCGAAGAGTTGTTGAAGCTGAGCGAAGACCTGTACGACATCACCGTCTTCGGCGCCGAGCCACACCCCAACTACAACCGCATCCTGCTGTCGCCGGTGCTGGCCGGCGAGCAGAACTTCGAAGACATCGTGCTCAACGATCTGGCCTGGTACCAAGGCAACGGTATCCAGCTGTTGCTGAACCGCCGTGTGGTCAAGATCGATCGCATCAAGCGCCTGGTGATCGCCGATGACGGCACCCAGGCCCATTATGACCGACTGTTGATCGCCACCGGGTCACGCCCTTTCATTCTGCCGATCCCCGGCAACACGCTGGACGGCGTGATCGGCTATCGCGACATCGGTCACACCCGGCAGATGATCGACACCGCCGTCACACACAAACACGCAGTCGTCATCGGCGGCGGCCTGCTAGGGCTGGAAGCGGCCAACGGCCTGAGCCTGCGCGGCATGCAGGTCACGGTCATTCATAACGGTCAGACCCTGCTGGAACGCCAGCTGGACAAGACTAGCGGCCTGATGCTGCAAGCCGCGCTGGAGCTGCGCGGCCTGAGCTTTCGCCTCAATGAACAGACCCAAGCCCTGCTCGGCGATGACCAGGGTCGCGTGCGGGCCGTGCAATTGAAGAACGGCGACGTCATTGACGCAGACCTGGTGGTCATGGCAGCAGGCATACGGCCCAACACCGAGCTGGCCGAACAGGCGGGCCTGCCGTGCAACCGCGGAATTCTGGTCAACGACACGCTGCAGACCTTCGATCCGCGCATCTATGCCATCGGCGAGTGCGTCAGCCATCGCGGCATCGCCTACGGGCTGGTCGCGCCGCTGTTCGAACAGGCCCGGGTCTGCGCCAATCACCTCGCCCAGCTCGGGTTTGCCCGCTATCCGGGCTCGGTCACCTCGACCAAGCTGAAAGTCACGGGTATCGACCTGTTTTCGGCCGGTGATTTTCTGGGTGGCGAAGGCACTGAAAGCATCACCCTCTCGGACCCCATCGGCGGTGTCTACAAGAAGCTGGTGATCAAAAATGACATTCTGGTCGGCGCCTGCCTGTACGGCGACACCGCCGACGGCAGTTGGTACTTGCAACAGATCCGTGATGGCCAGGGCATTGATGCCATCCGCAATCACCTGATGTTCGGCAAACCCGCTGCCACACCGGCTGCTTGCGCATGACCAGCCTGGCCATCCAGACCACTCAGGTGACGGCATCCACCTGCTGCTATTGCGGCGTCGGCTGCGGGGTGCTGATCGAGCATGACGGGCAGCGCATTCTCGGCGTCAGCGGCGATCCCCAACACCCGGCGAACTTCGGCAAGCTGTGCAGCAAAGGTTCGAGCCTGCACCTGACCGGCGATATCGAAGCACGGGCGTTGTACCCGGAGCTGCGCCTGAGCAAAGGGCTGGCGCGCAGCGTGACCGATTGGGACACCGCACTGGAGCACGCCGCCACCGTGTTTGCCGAGAGCATTCGCGAACACGGCCCCGACAGCGTGGCGTTCTACATTTCCGGCCAGCTGCTGACCGAGGACTACTACGCGTTCAACAAGCTGGCCCGCGCACTGGTCGGCACCAACAACATCGACAGCAACTCGCGGCTGTGCATGTCTTCGGCCGTGGCCGGCTACAAGCGCAGCCTGGGGGCCGATGCGCCGCCGTGCAGCTACGAGGACCTCGAGCTGAGCGACTGCGTGATGATCGTCGGCAGCAACATGGCTTACGCGCATCCGATTCTGTTTCGCCGTCTGGAAGAAGCAAAAAGCCGCCGTCCCGCGATGAAACTCATCGTCATCGATCCGCGTCGCACCGACACCTGCGAACTGGCGGACCTGCACCTGGCGATTCAGCCCGGCACCGACGTCGCGCTGTTTCACGGCATCCTGCACGTATTGATGAGCGAAAACCTGATCGACCCGCAATTCATTGCCGCCCACACGCTGGGCTATGACGAACTGGCAGCGCTGGTACGTGATTATCCGCCTGAACGCGTGGCAAACATCTGCGGTATTTCTCAGCAACACTTGCACACCTGCGCCCGCTGGGTAGGCAAGTCGGCGGGCTTTCTGTCGCTGTGGTGCATGGGTTTGAATCAGTCCACTGCCGGCAGCGCGAAAAACAGCGCGTTGATCAATCTGCACCTGGCCACCGGGCAGATTGGCCGACCCGGCGCCGGCCCTTTCTCGCTCACCGGCCAGCCCAACGCCATGGGCGGTCGCGAAACCGGCAGCCTGTCCAACCTGCTGCCAGGCCATCGCGATGCCGCCAATCCCGAACACCGCGCCGAAGTGGCCGAGTACTGGGGCATCGACAGCCTGCCGGCTACTCCCGGCCTGCCCGCCATCGAGCTGTTCGAGCAACTGCAAAACGGCACGATCAAAGCCTTGTGGATTGCCTGCACCAACCCGGCACAATCACTGCCCGACCAGAACAGAATCCGTCAGGCGCTTGAAACCTGCCCGTTCGTGGTGCTTCAGGAAGCCTTCAAGACCACCGAAACCGCACGCTTTGCCGACCTGCTGCTGCCCGCCGCCAGTTGGGGGGAAAAGGAAGGCACGGTCACCAACTCGGAACGGCGCATCTCCAATGTGCGCAAAGCCATTCAGGCACCCGGTGAAGCCCGTTCCGACTGGGCCATTACCGTGGATTTCGCCCAGCGTCTGCAAAAGCGCCTGCAGCCAGAAGCTCCTGCACTGTTCGACTTCCAGACGCCAAAATCGCTGTTCGATGAGTTCAAGGGCCTGACGGTCGGGCGCGATCTGGACATGTCCGGTATCGACCGCGAACTGATTGACCGCCAAGGCCCGCAGCAATGGCCGTTCCCGATAGGCGCCAGCGTGGGCACACCGCGTCTTTATCTCGATGGTATTTTCCCGACGGCTTCGGGCCGCGCACAGTTTTTGGCCGAGCCCTATATCGCCGCCCGAGAATTGCGTGACGCTGAATATCCACTGACGCTCAACACCGGCAGGCTGCGCGATCAATGGCACGGCATGAGCCGCACCGGCACCGCCGCGCGCTTGTTCGGGCATGTCAGCGAGGCGCTGTTGAGCCTCAACCCACAGCAAATGCTTGGCCATGACCTGCAGAACGGCGATCTGGTCAAACTGATCAGCCGACGCGGCGAACTGCTGCTGCCGGTCAGCAGTGATGACAGCGTTGTCGCCGGCCAGGCTTTTTTGCCGATGCACTGGGGCGACCGGTTTCTCAAGGGCGGCGTGAACGTCCTGACCCAGCCTGCCTTCGACCCGCTCTCCAAACAGCCGGAGCTCAAGCACTCCGGGGTCAGAATCGAAAAAGCCCGGCTGCCCTGGCAGTTCTTCGCCTTGATCGAAGGCAATGTGCAACAGCACATGGAGCGCCTGCGACCGCTGTGCGAAGCGTTCACCTACCTGAGCATGGGCCTGATCGGGCGAGAACGACCGGCACTGGTGGTGCGCGCGGCCAGCACCGAAGCGCCAGACTCGACGCTGCTGCAGCGCATCGACAGCCTGCTTAACCTCGATGAAGGCCCGGTCATGGCCTACGACGACCCCAAGCGTTCAATCGGCAAACGGGTGCGGATCGACAACGGGCGCATCACCGCCATCCGCCTGGCGGGAGAAACGCTCGCCCAGCACTGGCTACAGACGTTATGGCTGCAAGAGCGTGTCGATCCCGCGCTACGGCGCTGGCTGCTGGCGCCTTTGAGCAGCGAGCCCGGCAAAGACTCGACCCTGTCTCGCGACAAGACCTTGTGCAACTGCATGAACGTCAGCCAGAGCACGGTGATGAGCGGTATCGAGCGAGGCCTGAACCTGAATCAACTCAAAACCCAATTAGGCTGTGGGACGCAGTGCGGTTCGTGTGTCCCGGAAATAAAAAGACTGATCAACGCCGTGGCAGTGACTGAATGAGGAATGCAGCATGAGCGCAAAAGTATGGCTGGTAGGCGCTGGCCCGGGCGACCCGGAATTACTCACCCTCAAGGCAGTTCGCGCCTTGCACGAAGCCGACGTGGTGTTGATCGATGATCTGGTCAATACCGCAGTGCTTGAGCACTGCCCGCAGGCGCGAGTGATTGCCGTCGGCAAGCGCGGTGGCTGCCGCTCGACGCCACAGGAATTTATCCATCGCCTGATGCTGCGTTACGTGCGCCAGGGCAAATGCGTGGTCCGCCTCAAAGGCGGCGACCCGTGCATCTTCGGGCGTGGCGGTGAAGAGGCACAGTGGTTGCAGGAGCGCGGTGTCGCGGTAGAACTGGTCAACGGCATTACCGCAGGCCTGGCCGGGGCAACTCAATGCGGGATCTCGCTGACCCTGCGCGGTATCAGTCGCGGCGTGACGCTGGTGACCGCCCACACTCAGGACGACAGCAGCCTCAACTGGCAAGCGCTGGCACAAGGCGGGACGACGCTGGTGGTGTACATGGGTGTGGCGAAACTGGCGGAAATTCGCGAAAGCCTGCTGGCAGGCGGAATGATTGGCGACATGCCGGTGGCGATGATTGAAAACGCTTCGCTGCCCTGGCAGCGTGAATGCCGCAGCACACTGAATGCGATGCAGCGTGACGCAGCCGCATTCGAGCTGAAAAGCCCGGCGATCCTGGTGATCGGCGCGGTCGCGGCGTTCAGCAACGAGCTGCTGAATCAGACCCTGGTAGAGCAAGCACAGCTGCGAGCCAGCTGACCCTGCCGGATCCTGACGCTGTACCTGACTAAATCGCAGACAAAGAAAAGCCCGGCCTAAGCCGGGCTTTTCAGTACAAGCGGCTAATTACTTAGCTTGAGCTTCTACTTCTGCTTCTACGCGACGGTTTACTGCACGGCCAGCGTCAGTTGCGTTGTCAGCAACTGGGCGGGATTCGCCGTAACCAACCGAGTTTACGCGGCTAGCGCCAACACCGTACTGGTTAACCAGAACCTGTTTAACGGCGTTTGCACGACGCTCGGACAGTTTTTGGTTGTAAGCGTCAGGACCGACGGAGTCAGTGTGACCTTCAACAGTGGTGGTGGTCTGTGGGTACTGCTGCATGAAGTCAGCGAGGTTCTTGATGTCGCCCATGCTGTTAGGCTTGACAACAGACTTGTTGAAGTCGAACTTCACGTCCAGCTCAACACGAACCACTTCAGCAACTGCCGGGCAGCCATCAGCGTCAACAGTTACGTTGGCTGGGGTGTCTGGGCACTTGTCGACGTTGTCGCACACGCCGTCGTTGTCGCTGTCGGAGCACACTTCAGCTACTGGAGCTGGTGCTGCTTCAACTTTCTTGCTGCCGCCACCGAAGTTTACGCCGATACCGACGCTTGGAGCCCACTCGGTGTCGCCTTGGTCGATGTTGTACTGAGCTTCAACGCCAGCACGAGCATAGAAATTGTCGGTGAAGTACAGCTTGGCACCGCCGCCGATGTTGGCGAAGGTGGAACCGTTACGACCGTTGCGACCGTTCTGGCCAATGCTCTGATCGGAGAAACCGGCAGAAACGTATGGACGCAGCATGTCGCCTGGGTTGTTGAAGTGGTACAGAGCGTCCAGAGCGGTGTTTGCGCCCTTGATGTTCTTGCCATCATCGCTACGAACGTTGTGAACTTCGTCGTAGCCCAGACGCAATTCAACGTCGTCGGTCAGGAAGTAGCCAATCGAGCCGCCGAACAGGTTGCCGTTGTTTTTGAAGTCACGGGCGCTGTCGTACATTTCTTTCTTGGCGAAGCCTTCGATTTCGACTGCGCCTTGGCCTTGAGCCAGCGCGCCGAACGAAGTTGCGGCAACAATAGTACCAATGGCCAAGCCCAAGGTGTTTTTCAGTTTCATCCGTTAAATCCCCATCTGATGATTATAAAGCAGTCCCACAAGGTGGGGACAACTCGTCGGCAAGTGTACCAGACCTTGCCAGTTCGTTAGAGATATTTGCACCGTATTAAGTTTCGGCGATTCCCGCAAATTTCTCACGTAATTTATCCAAAGCCCGCTTGTAACGCATTTTCGTTGCGCTCAAGCCCATGTGCATGATGTCTGCGATCTCCTGGAATTCAAGTTCTGCAACAAAACGCAGTACCAGAATTTCCCGATCGATCGGGTTCACATACACAAGCCAGCGATCAAGTCCGCCCCGCTCTTCAGGTTTGGGCGTCTTTTCTTCCGACGCTTCCTCAAGTGGATCCAGACTCAACGCGTCCATCAAGCGACGCTTACGCCGTTCCTTCCTGTACTGCGTGATGCATTCATTGTAGGTGATGCTGTACAGCCAGGTCTTAAATTTAGATTTACCTTCAAAATTTTTCAACCCGTACAACACTTTAAGCATCACCTCCTGACAGACATCGTCAGCATCGCGATCGTTCCCCAGATATCGTGCACACACGTTAAAAAGCGTTCGCTGGTAACGGCGCATCAATTCTTCATAGGCCCGCGTCACATTGAAAAGCTCGACGTGGGCCCGCGCGACCAGCTCCTCATCAGAGAGCTCGCGGGGATCGTAACGCGTCAAAAACGGTTGAGGTTTATTCAAAACAAATCTTGCCGACAGTCAGTTCAATGTCCGCCACGGCCTGTATCGGCAAACTGGCGGCATAGATTAGCAGGTTAGCCGCTTAACGGCTGATTACTCTCTGCTCCAGGAGAATGCGGTTGGAAAACGACACCAGCTCCCCCTCGTCTGTCAACAGCGTTGTCTTGACCGTACCGATTTCTTCGATCTGCCCCTCTGTATCGCCTACCTGTACCTGCTGGCCGACTTGAAAAAGCTCGCGAACATAGATCCCGGCAATGATCTGACCGGCGATTTCACGACTGCCCAGGCCTAAAGCCAGCGCCACTGTCAGACCAACGGTAATCAATGCAATCACAATAACGTGGTTCAGCAGGTCGGTCTTGACCTCAAGCTGGCTGATCGCAACCGAAATACTGATGATGATCACCAGGCCCTGAGCAATTCGCCCCAGACCTGCGGAATAATCGATGCCTACCCCTTCGGCCGCGCCGCGCACCAGCCCATTGACCAGTTGCGCGAGCAATACGCCAACCAGCAACACCAGTGCCGCACCAAATACCTTCGGCAAATACAGCGCCAACATGTCCAGCGTAGCTGACACTCGCTGCAAGCCAAGCGATTCGGCTGCAGAAACGAGGAAGATCAACAATACGAACCAGTAGACGATCTTGCCGATCAACGTGGAAATCGGCACCTTGACGCCAGCCCGCCCGATGATCTTGGTCAGGCCGGTGCCACCGACCAGACGATCAAGGCCCAGCTTGGCCAGCAATTTGGACAGCAGTGCGTCTAGCAGCTTGGCTACGACAAAACCCAGCAGCACCACAACCAGGGCACCAAACAGGTTGGGGATGAAGTTTGCAACCTTGGTCCACAACGCAGTCATTGCAGCAAGAAGGCTCTGGGTCCAGAGATTCAATTCCATGCTCAATCAGCCTTATCGATAGAACGCGCACCCGACACAGTGCGGCGAGAAACAGGAGAAACGTGGGCGGAGCCGTTGTTCACGGCAATCATCAACGCCTCCGACCAACGCCCCAGCAGACCGAACAACACACCGGCACCCACCTGGCGATTGGCGGTCTTCAGGACACGCCCCAGACATGCATCGTCATCCCGGCTGGAGGATGAAGAATTGAGCATGTCGCGTAAAGATTCTTCAAACGGATCGTGCATCAGGCACCTCACGTAATGTCAGTCAAAGACGCGACGCAAAAACAACAAGTCACACAAAGCCGTCAAAAAAACGGACGAGCCGCCTCTACACCCAGCGCAAACGCCTGAACAACCACCACTGCCCTGCGGCCAGCGCGACAATCAGCGAGCACGCCACCAAAAAGCCGTACGAGCTGTCCGAGCCGGGGATACCGCCGACATTTATGCCCAGCAAACCGGTGAGAAAACTCATCGGCAGAAATATGCCGGTAATGATGCCGAACCGGTACATGGTGCGGTTCATGTGCTCGCGCAGACGCCGGTCTTCGGACTCCAGCAACAGCCCGACGCGCTCGCGAGTCAGTTCCAGCTCTTCCAGATAGCGGGTCAGGCTATTGTTCAGCTCGTTCCAGTAATCTGCGTCGTCATTGGCAAACCAGGACAATTTGATTCGCGAAAGCTGACCATAAATGTCCCGCTGTGGCCCCAGAAACCGGCGCAGACCTGCCGCGCGTCGGCGAATATGCAACAGTTTGCCGTGTTCAGGGCTGTACCGTTCGTCGGCGTCCGTTTTTTCTTCCTCTTCATCGACCGATTCAGTCAATTCGCCCACCAGATCCTGAACCTTGTCGGTCAGGTACTGAGCCAGATAAAGAATCAGCTCCGAGGCGCTGGTAGGGCCTTTGCCCTGCCCCAACAGCTCGATCAGCTCTTCGGTGGCCCGCAACGGGCGCAGGCGCAGCGAGATCACCCGTTGCGCGGCGGCAAAGATGCGCACCGAAACCATGTCTTCCGGCTCGGCACCAGGGTTCAGGTTCACACCACGCAGAAACAGCAGCAACTCCTGATCCGGCAACGGCAGCAGACGCGGCCGGGTGTTTTCCTCAAGCAGCAGGTCGCAGGCAAATTCACTCAACCCACTGCCGGTGCGCAGCCAGGTGTGGGTCTGGGGATGGCTGCGATCCCAATGCAGCCACAGACTTTCCTGTGGCTGCAGTTCAAGCCCTTGCAACTCGGTTCGAGCAATGAAACGCGCCCCACCCTTACCGTCCAGAACCAGGGCATGAACCAGCCCCCACTGCGCGTTTGCTTCATCGAACATGGATACTTCGCTTATTCCGGCATGGTCAGAGGTGATGGGGAAATGATGACGCCATTGTTGTCGGCATACAGGTACTCACCCGGACGAAAGGTCACGCCGCCAAAGGTAACCGGCAAATCCAGCTGCCCTACGCCGCGTTTTTCCGAGCGCTTTGGGTAACTGGCCAGCGCCTGGACGCCCAGATCGGTCTGGGCCAGCATGTCCACATCGCGCACGCAGCCGTAAATCACCAAGCCTTCCCAGCCATGTTTGGCGGCTTTTTCAGCCAGCATGTCACCCAGCAAGGCGCAGCGCAGCGAACCGCCACCATCGACCACCAGCACTTTGCCCTTGCCGTCGAGTTCAACCTGCTCCTTGACCAGCGAGTTATCCTCGAAACATTTGAGGGTGACAATCTGGCCGCCAAACGAATCGCGTCCGCCGAAGTTGCTGAGCATCGGCTCGACGACTTGCACCAGTTCCGGGTAGGCGTCGCACAGATCGGGGGTGATGTAGTGCATGGGGTCAGCTCCTGTAAGTCGCGATGGGTACAGATCCGGTATTGAACCAGAGACAACCGGATGACGCTAACCATAGCGACTTTAACCGCTAACTGCCCACCGCCACCTGAAACTCTGCAACCTGTTCAGGAACGCTGCGCTCACGCAGCCAGTCAATCACACGCGGCCAGACCTGCTGTTGCGCAGCCTTGCTGACCAGCATTTGCACATGACCGAAGTCTTCGCTGAAACCATGCTCACGACCCAGGCAGAGAAACCGTTTGGGCTGGTCGCCGCCGATCTGATCGAACAGCATGCGGCAGGCCCACTCCGGGTCCTGTTGATCACCCACCGCAGCCACTGCAAGGACCGGCACCTGAACCTCGCCAAGCCCCGCCCACCAGTGGTTGTCACGCTCGCCAAAGCGCCCGAACAGCCCTTGCCAGCGCAGGCTTTCCAGTACCAAACCCACCGGCTCGTCTTCCGGGCCGCGCTTGAAACGTGGCCCGGACACATGCGTGAAGGACCTGAGCAGCAAACGGGCCGACCATTGCAGCGGCGGAATTTTCAGTGGCCAGTAGCTGCGGCTGACCTGACTGCCGAACAGCGCCACTGATGCTGCGTTTTGCGGGCCGAGGTACTGACCGCCCAGCGCGGCTGCCAGGGTGGTGCCACCCAGCGAATGGCCGATCCAGTGCGGCGCCTGACCGCTCTGCTCGACGACAAATGCGCCAATGGCCGGCAGGTCGAAGCGGGCGTAGTCGGCCACACAGTTGGCGCGATAGTTCTGGTTGCGCGACGACAGCCCGTGGCCGCGCATCTCCGGGATCCACACGTCATAACCGGCACGGGCCAGATACGGCCCCAGGCCGATACCCTTGGGCGAATACCAAAAGCGCCGATTGGAAAAGCTGCCGTGCAGAAGAATCACTGGAACGCCGCGCGTAGCAGGCTGATCGACCAGCCCCAGGCGCGTGACCACCAACTCGACACTCGGGTCAGGGCTGTTGGCCGGTTTGAGACGGTAGACGTCCTCGACCAGGTCGCCACGACGCTCGGCACTGATCAAGGCAACGGGAAAAAGCTGGCTACTGCTCTGCATATCACTCTTTATCTGGCTGGACAGACTGGATACAACAACGCGCTGGGGCGCCTTGTGGCGCTCTCATAAACGGGTGGTGCACTCATAAAAAAAGCGGCTTCCGAAGAAACCGCCCTTTCAAACACTTGATCCACAAGACGGCTCAGGCGGCCATCGCGTCACAAGCGCAAAGCCACCCAACAGCCGCGTCACATCAGACCGGCGCTTGCGCCTCGGCCAGGAAGAACCAGGTTTCCAGAACCGAATCAGGGTTGAGCGACACGCTCTCGATCCCTTGATCCATCAACCAGCGCGCCAGATCCGGGTGATCGGAAGGCCCCTGCCCGCAGATGCCGATGTACTTGCCGGCCTTGTTGCACGCCTGAATGGCATTGGACAGCAGCTTCTTGACCGCCGGGTTACGCTCGTCGAACAAGTGCGCGATAACGCCGGAGTCGCGGTCCAGGCCGAGGGTCAGTTGGGTCAGGTCGTTGGAACCGATGGAGAACCCGTCGAAATATTCCAGGAACTCGTCGGCCAGAATCGCGTTGGACGGCAGTTCGCACATCATGATGATGCGCAGGCCGTTTTCGCCACGCTTCAGGCCGTTGGCCGCCAGCAAATCGATAACCTGGCTTGCTTCGCCCAGGGTGCGCACGAACGGCACCATGATCTCGACGTTGGTCAGGCCCATTTCTTCGCGTACACGCTTGAGCGCACGGCACTCCAGCTCGAAACAGTCGCGGAAGTTTTCGCTGATGTAGCGCGACGCGCCGCGGAAACCCAGCATTGGGTTTTCTTCTTCAGGCTCGTAAAGCTTGCCGCCGATCAGGTTGGCGTATTCGTTGGACTTGAAGTCCGACAGGCGCACGATGACCTTTTTCGGCGTGAACGCGGCGGCCAGGGTACTGATGCCCTCGACCAGCTTCTCAACGTAGAAACCGACCGGGTCGTGGTAACCGGCAATACGCTTGTCGACGCTGTCCTTGATTTCCGGTGGCAGCACCGAATAGTTGAGCAGCGCCTTGGGGTGCACGCCGATCATGCGGTTGATGATGAATTCCAGACGCGCCAGGCCGACACCGGCGTTGGGCAACTGGGCAAAATCGAAGGCACGGTCCGGGTTGCCGACGTTCATCATGATCTTGAAGGGCAGGTCAGGCATGGCATCGACCGAGTTGGTCTTGATGTCAAAACCTAGTTCGCCTTCAAAGATGTAACCGGTGTCACCTTCGGCGCAGGAAACCGTCACGCCCTGGCCATCCTGCAAGGTGTGCGTGGCGTTGCCGCAGCCCACTACGGCCGGAATGCCCAGCTCGCGGGCAATGATCGCCGCATGGCAGGTACGACCGCCGCGGTTGGTGACGATAGCGCTTGCGCGCTTCATGACTGGCTCCCAGTCCGGGTCGGTCATGTCGGACACCAGCACGTCGCCGGGCTGAACCTTGTCCATCTCGGACACGTCCTTGATGATGCGTACCTTGCCGGCGCCGATGCGCTGACCGATGGCACGACCTTCGACCAGCACCTTGCCGGTTTCCTTGAGCAGGTAACGCTCCATAACGTTGGCCGACGCACGGCTTTTCACGGTCTCTGGACGCGCCTGCACGATGTACAGCTTGCCATCGTCACCGTCCTTGGCCCATTCGATGTCCATCGGGCACTTGTAGTGCTTCTCGATGATCATCGCCTGTTTCGCCAGCTCGGACACTTCGGCGTCGGTCAGGCAGAAGCGCGCCCGGTCGGCAGGCTCGACGTCGATCACCTTGACCGACTTGCCAGCCGAAGCTTCTTCGCCGTAGATCATCTTGATCGCTTTACTGCCCAGGTTGCGACGCAGGATCGCCGGGCGGCCAGCGGCCAGGGTGTCCTTGTGCACGTAGAACTCGTCCGGGTTGACCGCGCCCTGCACCACCGTTTCGCCCAGGCCGTAGGCACCGGTGATAAACACTACATCACGGAAACCGGATTCGGTGTCGAGGGTGAACATCACCCCGGCTGTACCGGTTTCGGAGCGCACCATGCGCTGCACACCCGCCGACAGTGCCACCAGCTTGTGGTCGAAGCCCTGGTGCACTCGGTAGGAAATCGCCCGGTCGTTGAACAGCGAAGCAAAGACTTCCTTGGCCGCGCGGATGACATTATCGACGCCGCGAATGTTCAGAAAGGTTTCCTGCTGGCCCGCAAAAGAGGCGTCAGGCAGGTCTTCGGCGGTGGCGGAAGAGCGCACGGCCACGGCCAGATTAGGGTTGCCTGCGGACAGTTCGGCAAAGGCGGTGCGGATCTCGGCGTTGAGCTTCTCGGGGAACTCGGCTTCCATGATCCACTGACGGATCTGCGCGCCGGTGCGGGCCAGCGCGTTGACGTCATCGACATCAAGGGTGTCCAGCGCCGCATGAATCTGATCGTTCAGACCGCTGAGTTCGAGAAAATCACGATAAGCCTGGGCTGTAGTCGCGAAGCCGCCAGGCACAGAAACACCAGCACCTGCGAGGTTGCTGATCATCTCGCCGAGGGACGAGTTTTTGCCCCCCACGTGCTCTACATCATGGACGCCGAGCTTATCGAGGGAAACTACGTACTCTACCAAGGTGATCTCTCCACTAACCGTGTGTGTTGTTGGGAAAAGCTCATGCACCCGGGCCGCGTGTGTCGTGGTCTCGGGCGTGTCTGGTCGGGCGCAAGCCTGAACCTTCAAAAAAGGTGCGCCTGCAGGCCCTCAGGGCAGGCAAGCACGCCTATGATAGCCAGAATTCGTCAACTGCTTAAGGCCTGGGACAAAAATGAAACGATCTGCTTTCTTCATCTCGGATGGCACCGGTATCACCGCCGAAACGCTGGGCCAGAGCCTGTTGGCACAATTTGAAAACATTACATTCAACAAGTTCACCAGGCCCTATATCGACAGCGTCGAGAAAGCGCGGGCGATGGTACAACAAATCAATAATGCCGCCGACAAGGACGACGTGCGACCGATCATCTTCGACACCATCGTCAATCAGGACATTCGCGAGATTCTGGCGACGTCCAACGGCTTCATGATTGATATTTTCTCGACCTTCCTGGCGCCGCTGGAGCAGGAGCTTAGTTCACACTCCTCGTATTCGGTGGGCAAATCGCATTCCATCGGGCACAACTCCAACTACATGGAGCGCATCGAGGCGGTCAACTTCGCGCTGGACAACGACGACGGCGCACGTACGCACTATTACGACAAGGCCGACATCATCCTGGTGGGCGTATCACGCTGCGGCAAGACCCCGACCTGCCTGTACATGGCCATGCAGTTCGGCATTCGGGCGGCCAATTACCCGCTGACCGAAGACGACATGGAGCGCCTGCAATTGCCGCCAGCTCTCAAGCAGCATCGCGAAAAGCTATTCGGCCTGACCATCGACCCTGACCGCCTTACCGCGATCCGCCATGAGCGCAAGCCCAACAGCCGCTATTCGAGCTACGCCCAGTGCGAATTCGAGGTGCGCGAAGTGGAAAGCCTGTTCCGCCGCGAGAACATCCCCAACATCAACTCCACGCATTTTTCGGTGGAAGAAATCTCCGCCAAGGTGCTGGTCGAAAAAGGCGTGGAACGACGCTTTAAATAGAGGCTTCAGTCGCCCTGCTGCGGCACGCGCACCCAGCCTTCCATCAAGACTCTGGCGCTGCGACTCATCAGGGCTTTGGTGACTTTCCAGCCGCCCGCGTCCTGAACGGCTTGTGCCCCGACCCGCAACGTACCGGACGGATGACCAAAGCGTACTGCGCTGCGCGCCTGACCACCGGCGGCGAGGTTGACCAGCGTGCCCGGGATGGCGGCGGCGGTGCCAATCGCCACGGCGGCGGTGCCCATCATCGCATGGTGCAGCTTGCCCATTGATACGGCGCGCACCAGCAGGTCGATATCCTGCGCGGCGACAGGCTTGCCACTGGAGGAAACGTAGTCAGCAGGCGCCGCAACAAAGGCGACTTTGGGCGTGTGCTGGCGCGTGGCGGCTTCATCGACGCTGCCAATCAGGCCCATGCGTACGGCACCGTAAGCGCGGATGGTCTCAAGCCGGGCGAGCGCAAGCGGATCGGCGTTGATATCGCCCTGCAACTCAGTGCCGGCGTAGCCGATATCAGCGGCATTGATGAAAATGGTCGGAATGCCCGCGTTGATCATGGTCGCTTTCAAAGTGCCGACACCGGGCACTTGCAGGTCATCGAGCAGATTACCGGTGGGGAACATCGAGCCGCCTGCACCCTCTTCATCCGCCGACGGGTCAAGAAACTCAAGCTGCACCTCTGCGGCCGGGAAGGTCACTCCGTCCAGCTCGAAATCGCCGGTTTCCTGAACCTCGCCATTGCTGATGGGCACATGAGCGATGATGGTCTTGCTGATATTGGCTTGCCAGATACGCACGATGACGACGCCGTTCTGCGGCACACGGCCGGGGTCGAGCAGGCCGCTGGCGATGGCAAACGAGCCCACGGCTGCCGACAGGTTGCCGCAATTGCCGCTCCAGTCCACGAAAGGCTTGTCGATGGACACCTGACCGAACAGGTAATCGACATCGTGATCGGGCCTGCTGCTGCGCGACACAATCACCGTCTTGCTGGTGCTCGATGTCGCTCCGCCCATGCCATCGATCTGCTTTTCGTAGGGGTCGGGGCTGCCGATGACCCGCAACAACAGCGCATCCCTTGCCGGACCGGGGGTTTGCGCAGCTTGCGGCAGATCATTGAGCCTGAAAAACACCCCCTTGCTGGTGCCCCCGCGCATGTAGGTGGCGGGGATTCGGATCTGTGGTGAGTGAGCCATGAATTCGTTGTCCTGTTCGAAAAGCGCGCCGAGCGCTCAAAGTCGGACGCAGAGCGTCCAGAACGGCATGCCCACGCGGAGCATGGGCACGATAGTGTTTTTCCGTAAGCTTATCGTTCCTCACGCACCAGTCGTGGCCTCCAGGAAATCCTGAGCAAAACGCTGCAGTACGCCGCCAGCCTCATAAATAGAGAGCTCTTCAGCGGTGTCCAGGCGACAGGTCACTGGCACTTCCAGGCGCTCGCCATTACTGCGCTGGATCACCAGCGTCAAGGTCGCACGGGGTGTGCGCTGGCCGGTCACTTCAAAGGTTTCACTGCCGTCAATGCCCAGGGTCAGGCGGCTGGTGCCCGGTTTGAACTCCAGCGGCAACACGCCCATCCCCACCAGGTTGGTGCGGTGAATACGCTCAAAGCCTTCTGCCGCAATCGCTTCGACACCGGCCAGCCTGACGCCCTTGGCCGCCCAGTCGCGGGACGAGCCCTGGCCGTAATCGGCACCGGCGATGATGATCAACGGCTGTTTGCGGGCCATGTAGGTTTCAATGGCTTCCCACATGCGCATGACCTGGCCTTCCGGCTCTATGCGGGTCAGCGAGCCTTTTTGCACCTTGCCATCGACCACAGCCATTTCGTTGATCAGCTGCGGGTTGGCAAACGTGGCGCGCTGGGCGGTCAGGTGATCGCCGCGGTGGGTCGCGTAGGAATTGAAATCCTCCTCCGGCAGGCCCATTTTCGCCAGGTATTCACCCGCTGCGCTGTCCAGCATGATCGCGTTCGACGGCGAAAGGTGGTCGGTGGTGATGTTGTCCGGCAGCACCGCCAGCGCGCGCATGCCCTTGAGCGTGCGCTCTCCGGCCAGCGCGCCTTCCCAGTAAGGCGGGCGACGAATGTAGGTGCTCATCGGACGCCATTCATACAGCGGCTCGACCTTCGGCCCGGTGTGCTCGTCAATAGCGAACATCGGGATGTACACCTGACGAAACTGCTCCGGCTTGACCGATGCTTGCACGACGGCGTCGATTTCTTCATCACTCGGCCAGATATCCTTGAGACGGATCTCCTTGCCGTCGGCGATGCCCAGCACATCGTTTTCAATATCGAAACGGATGGTCCCGGCAATCGCGTAAGCCACCACCAATGGCGGCGAGGCCAGAAATGCCTGCTTGGCGTAAGGGTGAATGCGCCCGTCGAAGTTGCGGTTGCCAGACAGCACCGCCGTGGCGTACAGGTCACGGTCGATGATTTCCTGCTGAATCAGCGGGTCCAGTGCGCCGGACATACCGTTGCAGGTGGTGCAGGCAAACGCCACCACGCCAAAACCCAGTTGCTCCAGCTCGGTCGTCAGCCCCGCGGCATCGAGGTACAACGCCACGGTTTTCGAGCCCGGTGCCAGCGAAGATTTCACCCACGGCTTGCGGCTGAGACCCAGGCGGTTGGCATTGCGCGCCAGCAGGCCCGCCGAAATCACGTTGCGCGGGTTGCTGGTGTTGGTGCAACTGGTGATCGCGGCGATGATCACTGCCCCATCCGGCATCTGCCCCGGCACCTCGTCCCACTGCCGGGCAATGCCCTTGGCGGCCAGATCGGCAGTCGCGACCCGCGCGTGGGGGTTGGACGGCCCGGCCATGTTACGCACCACGCTAGACAGATCGAAGCTCAGTACGCGCTCGTATTGCACCTCGCTCAGGCTTTGCGACCACAAACCGGTGTGCCGCGCGTACAGTTCGACCAGCTTGACCTGCTCGTCTTCACGGCCGGTCAGGCGCAGGTAATCGATGGTTTGCGAGTCAATGGAAAACATCGCCGCCGTTGCGCCATATTCCGGCGCCATGTTGGAGATGGTCGCCCGGTCCCCCAAGGTCAGGCTCGATGCCCCCGCGCCGTAGAACTCCAGATACGCACCGACGACTTTCTGCTGGCGCAGGTATTCGGTCAGGGCCAGCACCACGTCAGTGGCGGTGATGCCCGGCTGACGGCGGCCGGTCAGCTCGACGCCAATAATGTCCGGCAGGCGCATCCACGAAGCGCGACCGAGCATCACGTTTTCAGCTTCGAGGCCACCGACACCAATAGCGATCACGCCCAGCGCATCCACGTGCGGCGTGTGGCTGTCGGTGCCGACCAATGTGTCGGGGAATGCCACACCATCGAGCACCTGCACCACCGGCGACATTTTCTCCAGATTGATCTGGTGCATGATGCCGTTGCCCGGCGGGATCACCTCGACGTTCTTGAACGCCAGCTTGGTCCAGTCAATGAAGTGGAAGCGGTCTTCGTTGCGTCGGTCCTCGATGGCGCGGTTCTTCGCCAGCGCCTGCGGGTCGTTACCATCAGCCTCAACGGCCAGCGAGTGATCAACGATCAACTGCACCGGCACCACCGGGTTGACCAGCGCCGGGTCGCCGCCCTGCGAGGCAATCGCGTCGCGCAGCCCGGCCAGGTCCACCAGCGCGGTCTGCCCCAGAATGTCATGGCAGACAACACGCGCCGGGAACCACGGAAAGTCCAGGTCACGCCTGCGCTCGATAAGCTGGTTCAGCGAAGCGTTCAAGGTCGCCGGATCACAGCGGCGCACCAGATTTTCGGCCAGCACCCGCGAGGTGTACGGCAACGTGGCATATGCGCCAGGCTTGAGGGCCTCAACGGCCGCGCGCGCGTCGAAATAGTCCAGTTGGGTGCCAGGGAGCGTTTTGCGGAATTCACTGTTCATTACGGGACTCGATCACGGAGTGTTCGGATGCGGATGCGGGTGGGGAGCTCTTCAGCGGCTCCCCTGCCCCCTCTTCAGCGCTGTTCGATGGGCACGAAGCTGCGCTGTTCGACGCCGATGTATTCGGCACTCGGGCGGATGATGCGGTTATTGGCGCGCTGCTCGAAAACGTGAGCGGCCCAGCCGGTCAGGCGCGAGCAGACGAAAATCGGCGTGAACAGCTTGGTCGGGATACCCATGAAGTGGTACGCCGAGGCGTGATAGAAGTCGGCATTGGGAAACAGCTTCTTCTGCTCCCACATGACCTTGTCGATGGCCTCGGACACCGGAAACAACACGCTGTCGCCAGCCTCGTCGGCGAGTTTTTTCGACCAGCCCTTGATGACCTCGTTGCGCGGGTCGGACTCCTTATAGATCGCATGACCGAAGCCCATGATCTTTTCCTTGCGCTCCAGCATGCCCAAGGTGCCTTGAGTGGCCTCATCGGCAGAGGCGAAACGCTGAATCATTTCCATCGCCGCCTCGTTGGCGCCGCCATGCAGCGGGCCGCGCAGGGTGCCGATGGCTGCCGTGACGCAGGAGTAAAGGTCCGACAGGGTCGACGCGCAAACCCTTGCGGTGAACGTAGACGCGTTGAACTCGTGCTCGGCGTACAGAATCAGCGACACGTCTATGACCTTGCGGTGCAATTCGCTGGGGGTCTTGTCCAGCAGCAAATGCAGAAAATGCCCGCCAATGGACGACTCGTCCGTGGTGCAGTCGATGCGTTGGCCGTCATGGCTGAAGCGATACCAGTAGCACATGATCGCCGGAAAGGCCGCCAGCAGGCGGTCGGTGGCGTCGCGCTGCTGATCAAAGCTCAGCTCCGGCTCAAGCGTGCCGAGCATGGATGCCCCGGTGCGCATGACGTCCATCGGATGGGTATCTGCCGGAATGCGCTCCAGCACTTCTTTCAAGGCCTGCGGCAGATCACGCAGCCCCTTGAGTTTGCTCAGGTAAGCTGCCAGTTGGCTTTGCGTTGGCAGCTCGCCATACAGCAACAGGTAGGCAACCTCTTCAAACTGCGCCTCGGCGGCCAGTTCGCGCACGTCATAACCGCGATAGGTCAACCCGGCACCGGCCATGCCCACCGTCGACAGCGCCGTCTGCCCGGCAACCTGCCCGCGAAGCCCGGCACCACTCAATACTTTTGCTTCAGCCATGGTGTTCTCCCATTTTGTTTTGGTGTGGCGGGACGCGAAGACTGTGGTTCAGACGATACATCTTCGGAGAATATACCGGCCCTTTCGCGAACAAGTTCGCTCCTACGGCCTGCGGCCAGAAGCCCGGTATTTCGCAGGTATCAGCCCTTCTTCTGCGCAAACAACGCATCCAGTTTCTTTTCGAAGGTGTGGTAATCGATGGCGTCGTACAGCTCCATGCGGGTCTGCATGCTGTCGATCACGTTTTTCTGGCTGCCGTCGCGGCGGATCGCGCCGTAGACGTTCTCCGCCGCCTTGTTCATGGCGCGGAAGGCTGAAAGCGGATAAAGCACCAGCGACACATCCGCCTCGCGCAATTCATCAACAGTAAACAGCGGCGTGGCACCGAATTCGGTGATGTTGGCGAGGATCGGTACGCCCGCCCGGTTGGCAAATTGCTTGTACATCGCCAGTTCGGTGATCGCTTCCGGAAAGACCATGTCTGCGCCCGCTTCAATACACGCCGCAGCACGTTCCAGCGCCGACTCCAGCCCTTCGACCGCCAGCGCATCGGTGCGCGCCATGATCACGAAACTGTCGTCGGTTCGCGCATCGACGGCAGCCTTGATGCGGTCGACCATTTCTTGCTGCGAAACGATTTCCTTGTTCGGGCGATGACCGCAGCGCTTGGCACCGACCTGATCTTCAATATGAATCGCCGCTGCGCCCGCCTTGATCATCGAGCGTACGGTGCGCGCCACGTTGAAGGCCGAAGAACCGAACCCCGTGTCGACATCCACCAGCAGCGGCAGATCACACACATCAGTGATGCGCCGCACATCGATCAGCACATCCTCCAGACCGGTGATCCCCAAATCCGGGATACCCAGCGAACCCGCAGCCACCCCGCCACCCGACAGGTAAATAGCCTTGAACCCGGCGCGCCTGGCGAGCAGCGCGTGGTTGGCGTTGATCGCGCCAACCACTTGCAACGGCTGTTCGCTGACGACTGCATCACGGAAACGGTGGCCGGGAGTAGTGTTGCTGGAACTCATGGTTGACCTCGGTCGGAAGTTGCCTGGGAAGCCGCCTGATAATGGCGCTCGATGTTGCGTCTGGACGCGCCGATGTGACGGCGCATCAACAATTCGGCCAGCTCGCCGTCGCGCTCGGCGATGGCGTCGAGAATCCGGTGGTGTTCGGCAAAGGCCTGCCGGGGCCGGTTGGGCGTGGTGGAGAACTGGATACGGTACATGCGCACCAGTTGATAAAGCTCACCGCAGAGCATCTGACTGAGGGTGCGGTTGCCGCTGCCCTGAATGATCCGGTAATGAAAGTCGAAATCACCTTCCTGCTGGTAGTAACCGATGCCCGCCTGGAACGCCGCATCGCGTTCATGGGTGTCGAGCACGCTGCGCAGCTCATCAATCTCGGCCTGGGTCATGCGTTCGGCGGCCAGGCGGCAGGCCATGCCTTCCAGGGATTCACGAATTTCATACAACTCGATCAATTCGGCGTGGCTGAGCGCGACCACACGGGCGCCCACATGCGGCACACGCACCACCAGCCGCTGGCCTTCAAGCCGATGGATCGCTTCACGCAACGGGCCGCGACTGATGCCATAGGTGCGCGCCAGCTCCGGCTCGGAAATCTTGCTGCCGGGGGCGATTTCGCCTTTGACAATGGCCGACTGAATGCGTCGGAAAACGTTCTCGGAAAGGGTTTCCGGGTCGTCTTCCGTTGTCAGCAACCTTTCTGCTCCGACCGACATTGTCGACACCTTTAGACTAGACAGGTGTAAATCTAGCCATTAAAGGCACATCAGTCAAAAATAAATCAAAGACTGTCGACAATCACACAATCCCCTGACTATCGACAGTCATAGCCAACCTGAACAGATGCGCGGGTAGACGACTGGCACCTGCAAGGCTTCATGCTAGAATGCGCCTCGTGTTCGCACAGCGCGCTTCGTACCGCATTCACTGCCGGCGACCGCACTGCACCACTATCATCAGGTCCATCCCGCTTGCGCCCTGACCCTGAAGTTTTTCGCTCATCGCGCCAGGATTTATGAGACTGACTACCCTCCCCCCGCTGTTCTGCCTGCTGTTTTTGTCAGGCCTGCTTTTTTCCGCACCTGGCCTGGCCGCCAACAAGACAGTCTATGGCCTCAACGAATACGCCAGACTCATCGAAATCGACGTCGAGATCGCCGCCAAGCTCGACACCGGCGCCAAGACTGCCTCGCTGAGCGCCCGTGATATCAAGCACTTCAAGCGCAATGGCGAAAGCTGGGTGCGCTTTTATCTGGCCAGCGACAGCAAGCATGTCCACCCCATCGAACGCCCGCTGAGCCGGGTCAGCAAAATCAAGCGGCGCGCCGATGATCTCGACCCGGATGACGAAAACAAGTACTCCTCACGCCCGGTGATCAGCCTCGATATCTGCATGGGCGAAGCTTTACGCACCATCGAAGTGAACTTGACCGACCGAAGTGCTTTCCAATACCCGCTTTTGATCGGCTCCGAAGCGTTGAAACGCTTTGATGCGCTGGTCGATCCAAGTCTTAAATATGCGGCAGGGAAGCCCGGCTGCGCTTCCGTCGCTCAAAACGCAGAGTAAATCCATGCGCTCACTTACACTCCATCTGAAAATCCTGATCACTGCCCTCGTGACCCTGGGCATTGCGATCACGGCTTATCAGATACTGGCGCTCGGCATACCCGTGAGCGAAGACGAAACCGATGACTTGTGGAACATCGACGCCAAAGTCGAATTCATCGCCAACCCCAAAGACTCGGTAAAGATCCAGATGTTCGTGCCGCCACTGGCCCACGACTACATCAGCCTCAACGAAAGCTTCATTTCCAACAACTATGGCGTCAGCGTCAACCGTGCTGACGGCAACCGCAAGGTCACCTGGTCCGCCCGGCGCGCCACCGGCAACCAGACGCTTTACTACCGCCTGGTACTGACCAAGCGCTACAGCGGCGAGAAGCCCAAGGTCAAAGGCCCCATCTTTCGCGACAGCATGACCATCGAAGGGCCTGAAAAAGTGGCCGCAGAGGCCTTGCTGGCGCCGATTCGCCAACATTCGGCCGATGTGGAGACCTTCATCACCGAAGCCATCAAGCGCGTCAACAACCTTCACGACGACAACGTCAAGCTACTGCTGGCGGGCGATACATCGCCCTCCAACAAAGCCCGGATCACCGAGCTTTTGCTGTCGATTGCCCACGTGCCCATGGAAAAAGCCCACACCATTCGCCTGGAGGCAGAACAACAACAGACGCCGGAGCTCTGGCTGCGCAGCTTCAACGGCAAGGAATGGCTGTACTTCAACCCCGACACTGGCGAAGCCGGTTTGCCGGATGATCGCCTGCTGTGGTGGACCGGTGAAGAGAATCTGGTCAGCGTCGAAGGGGGCAAGAAAGTGCAAGTCACCTTCAGTCTCAACAACAGCGAAATGAATGCCATGCGTCTGGCCAAACTGACCGACGCCAGCACCGACTCGGATTTTCTCGCCTACTCGCTGTACGGCCTGCCGCTGCAAACCCAACAGACCTTCATGGTCATGGTGATGATCCCGATTGGCGTGCTGGTCATCCTGATTCTGCGCAACCTGATCGGCCTGCAGACCCTGGGCACGTTCACCCCGGTACTGATCGCCCTGGCGTTTCGTGAAACGCAACTGGGCTTCGGCATTGCGCTGTTCACTGTAATTACGGCGCTGGGGCTGTCGCTGCGCTCCTATCTGGAGCACCTGAAGCTGCAAATGCTGCCACGCCTGTCGGTGGTACTGACCTTCGTTGTGGTGCTGATCGCCGCCATCAGCCTGTTCAGCCATAAACTGGGGCTGGAGCGCGGCCTGTCGGTGGCGTTGTTCCCGATGGTGATTCTGACCATGACCATCGAACGCCTGTCGATCACCTGGGAAGAGCGCGGCGGCAGCCACGCAATGAAAGTCGCCATCGGCACGCTGTTCGCGGCGTCTCTGGCGCACCTGATCATGAGCGTGCCGGAATTGACCTATTTCGTCTTCACCTTCCCGGCGGTGCTGCTGGTACTGGTCGGGTTCATGCTGGCCATGGGCAGATACCGTGGCTATCGCCTGACCGAACTGATGCGCTTCAAGGCCTTCCTCAAAGAAGAGGAAAAAGCCAAGTGATCGGCTGGTGGAAGACCTGGAAGGCACTTGAGGCTCGCGGCATCATGGGCATCAACCGGCGTAATGCCGACTACGTGCTCAAGTACAACAAGCGCAGCCTGTACCCGGTGGTCGATGACAAGATCATCACCAAGGAACGGGCCATTGCAGCGGGCATTCATGTGCCGGAAATGTACGGGGTCATTTCCACGGAGAAGGAAATCGACAGACTCGACGAGATCATCGGCGGGCACAACGACTTCGTGATCAAACCGGCCCAAGGCGCAGGCGGCGATGGCATTCTGGTCATTGCCGACCGTTTCGAGGAGCGCTTTCGCACGGTCTCGGGACGCATCATCAGCCACGCAGAAATCGAGCATCAGGTGTCCAGCATCCTCACTGGCCTTTATTCGCTGGGCGGGCACCGCGATCGGGCGCTGATCGAATACCGGGTCGTCCCGGACCCGATCTTCAAGAGCATCAGTTACGAGGGCGTGCCGGACATCCGCATCATCGTGCTGATGGGTTACCCGGTGATGGCCATGCTGCGCCTGCCCACTCGCCAGTCAGGCGGCAAGGCCAACCTGCACCAAGGCGCCATCGGCGTCGGTGTGGACCTGGCCACCGGCGTGACGCTGCAAGGCACCTGGCTGAACAACATCATCAGCAAGCACCCGGACACCACGCACTCGGTAGACGGCGTGCAATTGCCCAACTGGGACGGCTTCATGAAACTCGCGGCCGAGTGCTACGAGCTGTGCGGCCTGGGCTATATCGGTGTCGACATGGTGCTGGATAAAGACAAAGGCCCGCTGATTCTGGAACTCAATGCCCGCCCCGGTCTGAACATCCAGATTGCCAACGACAGCGGCCTGACCCATCGCACCCAGGCCGTGGAGGCACGCCTGCAGCAACTGGCGCTCGAAGGACGTCAGGAGTCCGCGCTGGAACGCGTCGATTTTGTCCAGCAACTGTTCGGCCACGTGCCCAGCGCCTGAGAGTTGTGCCCAATACCGACATACCGCTAGGAGCGCCTCATCGGCAAGGCTACAATCGCCGACCGCGCGCCCAAGACTGACGTTTGCCGATGCCCACCTGTTCGATACATCCCCTGCCCTATAGCGCCGACCCGGCCGTGTTTTTCTCGCGGATCTGTCAGGCGCCGGGGGCCGTGCTGCTCGACAGCGGCAGACCGGTTGCCGAGCGCGGCCGCTACGACCTGCTCAGCGCCTGGCCACGGCAGGAACTGACGATTGCGGATGGCGAGAGCGGCACGGCTTACCTGCAACGATTGCGCGACAGCCTGGCGTCGCTGGGAACGGCGACCTTGCCGGCGGGCTGCGAGCTGCCCTTTGCCGGCGGGCTGATCGGCTACCTGAGTTATACGTTCGGGCGACGCCTCGAACCGCTGCCTGAACAGGCCATCGACGACCTGCAATTGCCCGAAGCGCGGCTGGGGCTCTACGCCTGGGCGCTGATCAGTGATCATCAGGCGCAGACCAGCCAACTGGTGTTTCATCCAGACTTGGCCGACACCGAGCGCGAGCGGCTGGTTGACCTGTTCACTGGCAGCATCAGCGAGGCGCCATCGCACTTCAGGCTCAGCCAACCGTTTCAGGCCAGTATCAGCGCCGACGACTACCAGGACGCTTTCGAGCGAATTCAGGCTTATATTCAGGCAGGCGACTGTTATCAGGTCAATTTCGCACAACGCTTTCAGGCGCAGTGCACTGGCGATCCGTGGGCAGCTTATTGCGCGCTTCGAGCAGCCTGCCCGACGCCGTTCTCCGGCTACCTGGGCCTGTCGGGCGCCGATGCGATTTTGAGCCTTTCGCCGGAGCGTTTCGTCAAGATCAGCGCGAGGCAGGTGGAAACCCGCCCGATCAAAGGCACGCGCCCGCGCAGCCAGGACGCTGTGCAAGATGCCGCTTTCGCCCAAGAGCTGCTGGCCAGCGAGAAGGATCGCGCCGAAAACCTGATGATTGTCGACCTGCTGCGCAACGATCTGGGACGCAGTTGCACAACGGGATCGGTGAAAGTGCCCGAGTTGTTCAGCCTGGAAAGCTACCCCAACGTGCACCATCTGGTGAGCAGCGTGACTGGCGAGCTGGCGGCCGGCAACGATGCTCTGGACCTGATCGCCGGCAGCTTCCCCGGCGGCTCCATCACGGGTGCGCCGAAGATCCGCGCCATGCAGATCATCGACGAACTGGAACCGACTCGCCGCAGCCTGTACTGCGGGTCGCTGCTGTATGTGGATGTACGCGGCGAGATGGACAGCTCCATCGCCATCCGCAGCCTGCTGGTCAAGGACGGGCGCATTTCCTGTTGGGGCGGCGGCGGCATTGTGGCGGACTCCCACTGCGAGGCCGAATATCAGGAAACCTTCACCAAGGTCCGCGTGCTGCTAGAAACGCTTGAGGCACTTTGATCCGCCACGCGGCACAGATGTGACTCAGAGCTTGATGAACAAGAAATGTCCGGTCGTGCGCTGATTATCGTTCCCATGCTCCAGCGTGGGAATGTCGCTTTGGACGCTCCGCGTCCGATCTTGCACACGAGGATAGATGTAAGCCTCGCGCTTAAAGCACCAGCTCCCGATTCGACGCCTTGATGAACTCTTTTTTCAGCTCATCGAACGTGTGCACCGCCGGAAACTGCGGAAACTCGCGGATCACGTTGTCGGGCGCATGAAACAGAATGCCGGCGTCGGCCTCGCCCAGCATGGTGGTGTCGTTGTAGGAGTCGCCCGCTGCGATGATTCGGTAGTACAGGCTTTTAAACGCCAGCACCGACTGACGCTTGGGGTCTTTTTGACGCAATTGGTAACTGACTACGCGATCGGTTTCATCAGTGATCAGCCGATGACACAGCAGCGTCGGAAACCCCAGTTGACGCATCAGCGGCTGGGAAAACTCGTAAAACGTGTCCGACAGAATCACCACCTGAAAACGCTCGCGCAGCCAGTCGACGAACTCCACAGCGCCCTCCAGCGGCTTGAGGGTGCTGATAACTGCCTGAATATCCGCCAGTTTCAGCCCGTGCTCATCGAGAATACGCAGGCGCTGCTTCATCAGCACGTCATAGTCGGGAATGTCCCTGGTCGTCGCGCGCAATGATTCGATACCGGTTTTTTCGGCAAAGGCGATCCAGATTTCCGGCACCAGCACACCTTCCAGGTCCAGACAGGCAATTTCCACAGCACACTCCCCAACGGCATTCACGATCAAAGGAAGCGGCACTCTAGCCTCTGGCAACGGCCACTGAACAGCAGATTTTGTTACCATTGCCGCCATCACGAGCGCTTAAGCGCCACTCTTGCATTTTAGGAAGCCGCCTGATGAGCCAACCTTTCGACGTCGCTGCACTGGCGACGACTTATGCGAACAAGTCTGCACAGGACATTCTGAAACTGGCGTTCGAGCATTTCGGTGACGAACTGTGGATCTCCTTCAGCGGCGCCGAAGACGTCGTGCTGGTGGACATGGCCTGGAAACTGAACAAAAACGTCAAGGTCTTCAGCCTCGACACAGGCCGTCTGCACCCCGAGACCTATCGCTTCATCGAACAGGTCCGTGATCACTACAAAATCGACATCGAGATCATCTCGCCGGACCAGCGCGCGCTTGAACCTTTCGTCAAGGAAAAGGGCCTGTTCAGCTTCTACCGGGACGGGCATGGCGAATGCTGCGGCATCCGCAAGATCGAGCCGCTGCGCCGTAAGCTGTCCAGCGTCAAGGCCTGGGCCACCGGCCAGCGCCGCGACCAGAGCCCCGGGACGCGCAGTGCTGTTGCGGCACTGGAAGTAGACAGCGCATTCTCAACGGCCGAAAGCACGCTGTACAAGTTCAACCCGTTGGCGCAGATGAGCAGCGAGGAAATCTGGGGCTACATCCGCATGCTGGAACTGCCTTACAACAGCCTGCACGAGCGTGGCTTCATCAGCATCGGCTGCGAACCCTGCACCCGCCCGGTCCTGCCCAACCAGCACGAACGCGAAGGCCGCTGGTGGTGGGAAGAAGCCACCCAGAAAGAATGCGGCCTGCATGCGGGCAATCTGATAGTGCGCGACTGACGTCGCGAGCTGCAAGCTGCAAGCTGCAAGCTAGAGTCTTCGGGCGTCTACTTGCAGCTTACAACTCGAAACTTAAAGCTGCCTCTCAAGCTTTTACTTGCAGCTTGTAGCTAAAAGCTTGCCGCTGCTCCTAATGCACCGGCAGTTCGACATTGGCAAACAGTTCTTCCATTTCCTGTTTGTTATGGCACTGGATCGCCTTGGCCATGACTTCGCGGGTAAGGTGCGGGGCGAACTTCTCGATGAAGTCGCACATGAAGCCACGCAGGAAAGTGCCGCGACGGAACGCGATCTTGGTGACGCTGGACTCGAACAGGTCGCTGGCATCGAGTACCACCAGGTCGCTGTCGACCTCTTCGTCCACCGCCATTCTTGCCACAATCCCCACACCCAGGTTGAGCCTGACGTAGGTCTTGATCACGTCCGCATCCGCAGCAGTAAAGACGACCTTGGGCACCAGACCGCGATGACTGAACGCTTCGTCCAGCTTGGAGCGACCGGTGAAACCGAACACGTACGTCACGATCGGGTATTCCGCCAGCAACTCCAGGGTCAGCTTCGGCACCTTGGTCAGCGGATGGCCTTGGGGCACCACCACACAGCGGTTCCAGCGGTAGCACGGCATCATCACCAGATCGCTGAACTGCTCGAGCGCTTCGGTGGCGATCGCGAAATCAACCGTTCCGTCAGCGGCCATTTCGGCAATCTGCATCGGCGAACCCTGGTGCATGTGCAACGCAACATCCGGGTATTGCTTGATGAAGTTGCTGATGACCGGCGGCAATGCGTAGCGCGCCTGGGTGTGAGTGGTAGCGATCGACAGCGTGCCCTTTTTCTCGTTGGAAAATTCCTGGGCAATTTGCTTGATGCTCTCGACCTTGCGCAGAATTTCACCCGCGGTGGTGATGATGCGCTCGCCAGCAGGCGTCACACGTGTCAGGTGCTTGCCACTGCGGGCGAAAACCTCGACACCCAGCTCATCCTCGAGCAGACGGATCTGCTTGCTGATGCCTGGCTGGGAGGTGTAAAGGCTCTGGGCCGTCGCGGAAACGTTGAGGTCGTGGTGCGCCACTTCCCAAATGTAGCGCAGTTGTTGGAGCTTCATATGTATCCCTCAAAGCAGATAAACCCTATGGGTATCAGCGACGGTATATAACTGGATTAATGGTGAGATGAATAATTCTAGAACTTTTTATCACCTTTGTAAGGCGATGGCACGCTCGATTTCATTAAAACCGCCAATTGAACCTTTCCCTACCTCGCCCGTTCTTCAACATCCCTTCTGACATAACGCTTTCGACATAATGGGCACCATGTACACCGGCACCCCGGAGGACTGCAGAACCCTGGCGGCCGTTCGACCTATCGACGCGCCCTCTTGCGCGCTGGCGCTGTGACGGCCGAGCACCAGCAAATCCACGTCCAGTTTATGTGCCTGCTCGATGATCACGCTGGCCGGCTCTCCCTGAACGACACGCACTGTGCGGATCAGGGACAAGTCGCTGTGGCCTTCCCCCAGCTCTTCACGAAAACCGTCGAGCATCCGCTGCTCAATGCCCTCCATGAACGCATGGGCACCCTTGCCGTGCAGTTCCTGCAACGCCTCCTCGCCCAGATAACTCTGCAGCACCGACTCGGCAAACAGGCCCATGGGCTCAACGACATGGACAACGTACAACCCGGCATCGAACGTTCGAGCCAGCGCCAGCGCGTGTTGCATGACATAAGGCGCGTACAGACCGAGGTCTGTGGCATACAGCATCGAACGAACCATAGACAACCTCCCGGACAACAAGAATGGCGGAGATCGATTGAGCTTAGCAGGGCATCGCCGGCGACGACGGCAGGTTACTCAGCCCCCGCCATTGAACGGAATTATCTCGTTACTGATGCCATGCGGAACGTGGCCTGTAGCGACCACCTCACGCGCTTTTTCACAGTGACCGGGCTGATCATCGAAAAACACATCGGCGGCGAACGCCTCAAGGAAGGCCGACTTCTGCAAGCCGCCGAGAAACAGCGACTCGTCCAGACGGATGTCCCATTCGCGCAAGGTGCGAATCACCCGTTCGTGGGCGGGTGCCGAGCGCGCCGTAACCAGCGCCGTGCGGATCGGGCAGCTTGCGTCGGGAAACTCGCGTTGCAATTGATTGAGCGCAGCGAGAAACGGCTTGAACGGCCCGCCGCGCAAGGGTTCGCGAGCCGATTCACGCTCGCTGGCCTGGAACGCAGCCAGGCCGCCACTCTGGTAGACCCGCTCCGATTCATCGGAAAACAACACCGCATCGCCATCAAAGGCAATGCGCAATTCGGCGCTGGCAGCACGCCTGGCGCCGCCGGAAAGAATGGTCGCCGCTGCAAACCCTGCATCCAGCGCGCTGCGCACGTCTTCGGCATGTGTCGAGAGAAACAGGTGGCAGCCAAACGCCGCCAGGTAGGGATAAGGACTGCGCCCGCCGGCAAAGGCTGCACGGGCGATGTCCAGCCCGTAGTGCTGGATGGAATTGAAGACCCGCAAACCGGTGTCGGCACTGTTGCGCGACACCAGCACCACTTCGACGCGTGCCTTGCTCAGGCTGGCATTGAGGTTGAGCAGTTTTTCCACCAGGGTGAAGGCATCGCCGCGCTCGAGAATCTCGTCTTCGTGCTCGATCTGATACTTGCGGTACGCCTCAACCCCTTCGGCCATGTAAACAGCATGGCTGTCGCGCAGGTCAAACAGCGCCCGCGATGAAATCGCCAGTACCAGTTTGTGATCATCTGATTCTGTCATTCATCATTCCTCGCGTGCTTGACGGTTGCCACGATCTATAAATGCCAGTGCCTGATACAGCGCGCGAACGCGGGCCATGTCAAAACCTGCAGCCTGCGCTGCCGCAAGGGGACGGGCATAAATCGCCTCCAGCTCCAGCGGGCGCTTTTCGGCCAGATCGTGGTACATGCTGGGTTTGTAGTCCGACATGCTTTCGGTGACTGATAACAGGTGCTGGGCGAAATCGGCCGGCAACGTATGGCCACAGGCTTGTGCGCCCTGCACCACTTCGTCCATCAGTGCGCGGATCAGCGCGCGACTGTCAGGGTCGCCCATCAACCCGGTCGTACCCGCCTGCAACAACGCCGACAAACCGTTGTAGGGCACATTCCAGACCAGCTTCTGCCAGCGAGCCTGTTGCAGACTGGCCATCACGGGGGCGTCGATTCCGGCAGCCTTGAACAACGCTGCGCATGCTTCGACAACGGCCAGGCGACTCGCCTCATCGCCTGCCGGGCCGCTGTGATAGCCCACGCTGACCGCGCCGAATGCCTGGTGGGCAACCACGCCAGGCGCAATGCGGTTCACGCAGACAAAGCACAAGCCGCCCAGTATGTGCAGGCCATCAGGCAGCACAGCCCGCAGTTGATCTTCAACGTCCAGACCGTTCTGCAACAGCAGTACCCTGGCATCCGGCGCGGCGACCTGGCGGATGATCGGGCCCAACGCGGCATTGCCGGTGCTTTTGGTGCCCACCAGCAACCAGTCGCAGGGCGGCATGTCGGTGGCAGAGCGGTAGGCCTGCACAGGCTGGAGGTGTAAATCACCGTGTACGGCGCTTTTGACCTGCAAACCTTCGTGCGCCACGGTCTCAAACTCGCTGCGCAGCAGAAAATGCACGTCGAAACCGGCCCGCGCCAGCATCAGTCCGTAAAAACCGCCGATGGCACCGGTACCGATGATGCCGATACGCGGCCGATGGGGCTCAGTGGTCATAAAAACTCCCTTGGCTGTCCGGGTATTCAAGGCCACACACTATCCGTGGCGGCGGTTTGTCTTGCAACACAGAGGCGCAACTCGGCCGGCAACCACGTCGAACCTGCCCGATACCTCGTTTACTTATTGTCGAACAGCGCGATAACGCGCTAAGGTTCCGCTCCCCGCTGCGCTCAAACCTGCTGGGCACCGCCGCACGGGGGACCGTTGGCGGCCAGTACCCGCGACCTGATGAGTAACACGATGGCTGATTTACCGATTAACGACCTCAACGTTGCCTCCAACGAGACTCTGATCACACCGGATCAGCTCAAGCGCGACATCCCGCTGACCGACGCTGCACTGCAGACTGTCAGCCAGGGTCGCGAAGTGATTCGCAACATTCTCGATGGCAATGATCACCGCCTGTTCATCGTGATCGGCCCGTGCTCGATCCACGACCTGAAAGCGGCCAAAGAGTACGCCGAGCGCCTCAAGGTACTGGCGGCGGAAGTTTCCGACACGCTGTATCTGGTCATGCGCGTGTACTTCGAGAAGCCTCGCACCACAGTGGGCTGGAAAGGCCTGATCAACGACCCGTACCTGGATGACTCGTTCAAGATCCAGGATGGCTTGCACATCGGCCGCCAACTGCTGCTGGACCTGGCTGAAATGGGCCTGCCGACCGCAACCGAAGCGCTGGACCCGATCTCCCCGCAATACCTGCAGGACCTGATCAGCTGGTCGGCCATCGGCGCGCGCACCACCGAATCGCAGACCCACCGCGAGATGGCTTCCGGCCTGTCTTCGGCCGTCGGCTTCAAGAACGGCACCGACGGCGGCCTGACCGTTGCCATCAACGCTCTGCAGTCGGTCTCAAGCCCGCATCGCTTCCTGGGCATCAACCAGGAAGGCGGCGTGTCGATCGTGACCACCAAGGGCAACGCCTATGGCCACGTCGTGCTACGCGGTGGCAATGGCAAGCCCAACTATGATTCGGTCAGCGTCGCGCTCTGCGAGCAGGCGCTGAACAAGGCCGGCATTCGCCCCAACATCATGGTCGATTGCAGCCACGCCAACTCCAACAAGGACCCGGCCCTGCAACCGCTGGTGATGGAAAACGTCGCCAACCAGATTCTGGAAGGCAACGAGTCGATCATCGGCCTGATGGTCGAGAGCCATCTGAACTGGGGTTGTCAGGCGATTCCCAAGGATCTGTCGGAATTGCAGTACGGCGTCTCCATCACCGATGCCTGCATCGACTGGGAAAGCACTGAAAAAACCCTGCGCAGCATGCATGCCAAGCTCAAGGGCGTACTGCCGGCGCGCACGCGTAAATGATCGGTATCTAGTCGATCTAATGCAGTAACGAAAACGCCGAGCAGATGCTCGGCGTTTTTCTGGGTGCCAGCAGCAGAAAAGCCGGATCAGAGCTTGGCCGCTTGCGACTGCAGGTCATGAAGTTCCATGTAGCGCTCGACATAAGAACAGGACGGTATGACCGAATAGCCAATGCTGTCGGCGTAGTCCAGTGCCTGTTTGGTGAGGGCAGCGGCAATACCGCGACCACGCAAGGCGTCGGGAACAAAGGTGCGGTAAAAATCCAGGGTTTGTTTACCGAGATCCATATACGTCAGATAGGCACGGTGGCCGTCGATAATGATTTCAAAATGATGGCCGGTCTCGTCATGGTGGATGGACAACGCCTCGCTCATCGCTACTCCTCGCGGGTCTTGGAATTTGACCCCTACCTTACCGATCTTTTTCCGGCGAAGGAACATCTACGCCACCCAGTGCCTGTTTTTGACACCGGAAAGAGCATTGCCGATCTCGACAAACAGCACGCTTGGATAGTAGGCACCAATGCTGAAGATGCTCAAGCGCGGTAGAGGTAAAAACACATGAAAATGACAATCCGCCGACCGGCAGTCAAACACAGTGACGGCAGAAAACACGTTCTGGCGTGACCACGGAACGCCTGAAGTGAACCGGAGCCCAGTAAAAGTGGATAGTTTTTGTACAGAACGCTTGAGAAGTAACGCGGAACACTTTCAAAGCAGGGAATTTTAGCAGCTTCTTGCGCTGGGTCCGTTTACTTACTACAAACAATGGGTACTATGTACGCCGGTCGTTTTCTCATTTTCGAGAGATGACTAATTTGAACAAAATTCCTTGAAGGTGAACACGATGAACAACGTTCTGAAATTCTCTGCTCTGGCTCTGGCCGCAGTTATGGCTACCGGTTGCAGCAGCGTATCCAAAGAAACCGAAGCTCGTCTGACAGCTACCGAAGACGCAGCTGCTCGTTCGCAAGCACGTGCCGACGAAGCCTACCGCAAGGCTGACGAAGCTCTGGCTGCTGCTCAAAAAGCTCAGCAGACTGCTGACGAAGCCAACGAGCGCGCTCTGCGCATGTTGGACAAGGCTAGCCGCAAGTAATAATCCTCCGGGGTTATTGAAAGCCGATCCGGCAACGGGTCGGCTTTTTTTATTCTTTTTTTGACGGGGTGGTTGCTCGCGGACGGCTGAGCTTTTGATTCTCGTTCCACGCTCCGCGTGGAAATGCATTTCGTGACGCTCTGCGTCACACGGCGGCTCTGCGATTTCAGTGAGATTTCGGTTCGACTTGAGGCACCTTTTCGCCCCTCGGCGAGTGACTTTGAAGGATCAAAGTAACCAAAATCCAGGCTCCGTTTCCGGCCCGACTTCGTCGGGTTCCTTCGCCCTGACGCTGATCCGGGGGCCGCCCTACTGAAAAATCACCGGTTCTTCCGCTCTCGCAGAGGCGACCCCCGGCACTGCAATCTCCACCGGCATGCCGTCTTCGGCTGCTACCACGTCACGGACCATGTCCCAGTTCATGCGCAGGTTGTTGGCCAGATCGTCACGTTTGAGCAGCGCGTTGATGACGGCGGTGTGTTTGTCGACCACGGACGGGTTGCCCAGGTCGTCGACTGGCGTGTGCGCTTCAAGATAGACCTTGCCGCCGCTGAGGCCGAATTTGTAGGGCTCGCTGATGATGCGCACCGTGGTGCCGACCGGGGCCATGTCGGCCAGTTCCAGTACGTTGTTGTTGTACATGCGGAAACAGCCGTGGCTGGTGCGCATGCCTATGCCGAACTTCTTGTTCGAGCCGTGGATCAGGTAACCGGACAGGCCCAGACCAAACTTGAACGGACCCAGCGGGTTATCCGGGCCAGCCGGCACGACGTTGGGCAATGGATCGCCGTCGGCAGCATGCTCGGCTTTGATCGAGGCAGGGGGTGTCCAGGTCGGGTTCGGGGTCTTGGCCGTTACCTTGGTCACACCGATAGGCGACCCCCAGCCTTCACGACCGACGCCCAGCGGGTAGGTGTGCACCACATTCTGCCCCTTGGGGTAGTAATACATGCGGTATTCGGCGAGGTTGATGACAATCCCTTCGCGCGGGCCCGGCGGCAGAATGAAGCGGGTCGGCAGCACGATGTCCTTGCCGGCACCCGGCAGCCACGGGTCCACGCCCGGGTTGGCGGCGATCATTTCCAGATAGCCCAGGTCGTATTTAGTGCCCAGGTCAGCGAAGGTATCTTCGTATTTGGCCTGAATGACCTGCACCTGACCAACGATGTCCTCGCCAGGCGGCGGCAATGGAAACTCCAGAGCATGGACAGAGCTCGCCGCGCACAGAGCAGCAAGCGACAGACAGCGGGTAACGGCTGGAATGCGCGACAACATCCGGGAAGATCCTTCGGGTAACGATACTGTGGAGACAAGCGCTGAAGTGTACACCGGCACTTGCCGGATCGGGGATATCTGCGCAAGGCCCGTGCGCGGCGTCGACAGCTAAAGTTCAGGCCAGATCGGATTCATCCCCCTGCGCTGCGCGTCCATGATGGCCTTGCACAACGGGCACAGGCGCTCATCGCGCATGGCTTGCAGCTCGACGGCGCGCATTTGCGGCTGCGCTGGCAACAACGTGCCACACAATGTTCTATCAATCGAGCCGCCCAGCTCCAGTTGGCGAGCGATCAGATGGACGCGCACTTCCTGACAGGCGAACAGATCCAGCTGTTCATGGGGCTCAAGCATTTGATAGGCATACAGGGACCAGGCGGGACGCGGCATGGGGGGCTCCAGATCGGGGGCGCCACATTAGCCGAAAGCCCCCGCCCGGGAAAGCCTCAAAGCAGCGGTTTCAGGCTCGGCCAGACATTTTCCAGCAACTTGCCCTGCACCGCTGCGGCGGGATGCAGACCATCGGCCTGCATCAACCCGGGCACCCCGCCGACACCTTCGAGAAAGAACGGCACGAACGGCACCTTTTTCTCTTCGGCCAGATGGCTGTAGACCTCTTTGAAGGCGGTGGTGTAACGCGGGCCGTAATTGGGCGGTATCTGCATACCGAGCAATAGCACCCTGGCACCGGCCGCGCGTGAGCTGTCGATCATCGACGAAAGGTTTTGTTGCAATTGAGCTGGCTGCTGGCCACGCAACCCGTCGTTGCCACCCAATTCGAGAATGACCAGCGCGGGCTTATGCTCTGCAAGCAGCGCAGGCAGACGCGCCTGGCCCCCGGCACTGGTGTCGCCGCTGATCGACGCATTGACCACCTTGTCGGTGTATCCCTCGGCCTTGAGCCGCTGTTCAAGCAGGCTGACCCACCCCACACGGGTATCCAGGCCGAAAGCCGCACTGATACTATCCCCAACGATCAAGACTGTGCCCGCCATCGCCCCCTGTGACAGCAGCAACAACCCCAGGCCAGCACTTAAAAACCACGCACGCATCGGATTCTCCATGAGTGAAAGTATTCTCAGTGCCCAAAACCTCAGCAAAGTGGTCCCCAGCACCGAAGGTGACCTTACCATCCTGCACGAACTCTCCCTGGAACTAAACAAGGGCGACACGCTGGCCATCGTCGGTGCCTCCGGCTCGGGCAAATCTACGCTGCTCGGGTTGCTCGCCGGGCTCGACCTGCCCAGCGCCGGTTCCGTCATCCTGTCAGGCCGCAACCTCAGCGAGCTGGATGAAGACCAGCGCGCCAGAGTGCGCGCCGAGCACGTCGGGTTTGTCTTTCAGTCATTCCAGTTGCTCGACAGCCTGAATGCACTGGAAAACGTCATGCTGCCGATGGAGCTCGAAGGCCGCAAGGACGCCCGCGAAAAAGCCCGCGACCTGCTGGAGCGCGTGGGGCTGGGCAAGCGCCTGAACCACACACCACGCCAGTTGTCCGGAGGCGAACAGCAACGCGTGGCGATTGCCCGCGCTTTCGCCGCCGATCCGCACGTTTTGTTTGCCGACGAACCTACCGGCAACCTGGACAGTCACACCGGCGAGCGCATCAGCGACCTGCTGTTCGAACTGAACAAGGAACGCAACACCACGCTGGTGCTGGTCACCCACGATGAGCGCCTCGCCCATCGCTGTCGCCGTCTGATCCGTCTTGAAGGGGGTCGCCTGGTCGCCCCGCAGGAGCCTTGATGGCACGTTTGCCTTTTGCCCGTCTGCTGAGCCTTGCCACACGCCAACTGTTGCGCGATGCCCGCGCCGGTGAATTACGTGTGTTGTTCTTTGCATTGCTGGTGGCCGTGGCTGCCAGCACCGCCATCGGCTACTTCGGTGCGCGCCTGAACGGCGCGATGCTGTTGCGGGCGACCGAGTTTCTCGGCGCTGATCTGGTTGTCGAAGGCTCAAGCCCGGCACGCGCAGAGCAGATTGAAGAAGGCACACGCCTGCAGCTCAAGCATGCGCAGATTGTGGTCTTTTCCAGTGTGATCGCCACCGATGCCGGGATCCAGCTGTCGAGCATCAAGGCCGTGGATGATGCCTACCCGTTACGCGGCGAACTGAAAAGCGCACCGGACCTGTATCAGACCGAGCAGGCCGGCAGCGGCCCGAAACCCGGTGAAGCCTGGGCCGAGGCGCGGCTGTTTCCTGCGGTGGACTTGAAGATTGGCGACGACATCGACGTTGGCGCCAAGACCTTGAAACTGACCCGCGTGCTGACCTACGAGCCGGACCGCGCCGGCAACTTCTACAGCCTCACCCCACGGGTAATGATCAACCTGCAGGATCTGGCCGCCACCGGTGTGGTGCAGCCGGGCAGCCGGGTCAGCTACCGGGAAATGTGGAGCGGCCCGCCAGAGGCGCTGGCCACCTACCGCAAGGCCATCGAACCAGGCCTTGAACCGCACCAGGAAATAAAAGACGCCCGCGACGGCAGCCAGCAGATTGGCGGCGCACTGGGCAAAGCCGAACGCTACCTGAATATGGCGAGCCTGGTCGCAGTGCTGCTGGCAGGCGTCGCTGTTGCACTGTCGGCGTCCCGATTCGCTGCACGGCGTTTCGATGCCAGCGCCCTGCTCCGCTGCCTGGGCCTGTCGCGCGGCGAAACCATGACATTGTTCAGCCTGCAACTGGCGATCATCGGCCTGCTGGCCAGCCTGAGCGGCGCACTGCTCGGCTGGCTGGCACAATTGGGGCTGTTCGCCCTGTTGCAAAACCTGCTGCCGGCCAGCGTGCCACCGGGAGGCCTCTTGCCTGCGCTGGCAGGCATGGGCACCGGGCTGGTGGCGCTGGCCGGTTTCGCCCTGCCGCCACTCGCGGCATTGGGCCGCGTGCCGCCTTTACGCGTTTTGCGCCGGGACATGCTGCCGATTCCCGCCAGTTCATGGCTGGTGTATGGCGCGGCGCTGCTCGCGCTGGGCCTGATAATGTGGCGCCTGAGCCTGGACCTGGTGCTGACATTCGCCCTGCTGGGCGGTGGCGTGGTCGCTGCGCTGATACTGGGCAGCCTGTTGCTACTGGCACTCAACAGCCTGCGCCGCTTGCTGGCCGGGGCGTCGCTGCCGTGGCGATTGGGTCTGGGGCAACTGCTGCGTTACCCGCTGGCCGCTGCCGGTCAGTCGCTGGCCTTCGGGCTGATCCTGCTGTCGATGGGCTTGATCGCGCTGCTGCGTGGCGAGTTGCTCGACACCTGGCAGAACCAGCTGCCCAAGGATGCGCCAAACTACTTCGTGCTCAATGTGCTGCCCGCCGACAAGGACAACTTCGCCCAGACGCTGAGCAAGCTGTCCACCCACTCTGCCCCGCTGTATCCGGTGGTACCGGGACGCCTGACCAGCATCAATGGCGAACCGGTGAGCAGCTTCGTCACCAAGGACTCGCGTGGCGAGAACGCCACACGCCGCGACCTGAGCCTGACCTGGGCTGCCGACTTGCCCGAGGGCAATACCCTGACCGCTGGCACCTGGTGGAAAGACCTGCCCGCTGACGGCCAGAACAACGTGACGCCTGGTGTGTCGATTGAGGCCAAACTGGCCGACAGCCTGCAGATCAAACTGGGCGACCGTTTGAGCTTCATCGTCGGAGGACTGACCCGCGAGGCGCAGGTCACCAGCTTGAGGGAGGTGAACTGGGACACCTTCCAGCCCAACTTCTTCATGATCTTCCAGCCAGGCACACTGGCCGATTTGCCGACCACTTACCTGACCAGCTTCTATCTGCCGCCCGGCCAGGACAAGCAGATTGTCGAGCTGTCACGGGCCTACCCGTCAATCAGCATTCTGGGTGTCGAGGCGCTGCTGGCGCAGGTGCGCAGCATTCTCGATCAGGTCACCCTCGCTGTGCAGTTCGTGCTGCTGTTTGTGCTGGCGGCAGGTATTGCCGTGCTGTTTTCAGGGTTGCAGGCGACCCTGGATGAGCGCATACGTCAGGGCGCGCTGCTGCGGGCGCTGGGCGCAAGACGGGCATTGCTGATCAAGTCGCGACGCATCGAATTCGGCTTGCTGGGTGCTGCCAGTGGCGTGCTGGCTGCGCTGGGTTGCGAGCTGGTGAGCTTCGTGTTGTACCGCTACGCCTTTTCCCTGGAATGGCAACCGCACCCCTGGTTGCTGCTGTTGCCGGTGATCGGCGCGCTGCTGGTCGGCGGCGCCGGCGTATTCGGTACTCGACGCGCGCTGAACGTCAGCCCGCTGACCGTGCTGCGCGAGGGTTGAGTTGAGGCGAGAAGCTGGGCGGTGCTCCGCGTTATGCGCAACGCGTCAGGAATTGACTATCGTGCCGATGCTCCGCGTCGGTATGCAGTTCGTGACGCTCTGCGTCACACAGCGGTTCTGCGATGTCAGTGATGTTTGTTTACGGCTCAAGTCACCTTTTCGCCCCTGAGCGACTGACTTTGAAGGATCAAAGCAAGCAAAATCCCAGCTCCGTTTCCGGCCCGACTTCGTCGGGTTCCTTCGCCCTGACACTGATCCGGACACTCTGCGTCCAGCCTCACCGCTCATAAACAATCGAATTCACAAACCAGAGCTTCTCGCCCTCCGGCGTGTTGACCAGCACCTCGTCGCCCACTTCCTTTTTCAACAAGGCGCGGGCCATGGGCGAGTCGATGGAAATGTAGTCGTTGCGACCGTAGATCTCGTCGTAGCCGACAACGCGAAATTTCTTCAGGTCGCCCGCTTCGTTCTCGATCTCGACCCAGGCACCGAAAAATACCCGACCCTCCTGTTCCGGCGAATACTGGACCACGCGCATGTCTTCCAGGCGCTTGCGCAAGTAGCGCACACGTCGGTCGATCTCGCGCAGCAGCTTCTTGTTGTACTGGTAATCCGCGTTTTCGCTGCGATCCCCCAGCGACGCTGCCCAAGCGACTTTCTGGGTGATGTCGGGCCGGTGCTCTCGCCACAGATAGTCGAGTTCTTTCTTCAGGGCTTCGTGTCCGCCCTGGGTGATGATTTTTGTACTCAAGACGTTCTCCGGCCCCGCAACAATCAATTCAACGGGCAATCAAGGGTTAACGACGCGCCACCTCGTGCTGGATGCAGCCATCGTAGTACACCTTGCTGACCGCATCAGGCTTCAGACGCGATTCGCTGTCGTAGGTCTGCTCGGTGATGCGTAAGGCCATAGGGCGCATCCACTGTTTGACGAACTTGCGCGCCTGAAGCTTCTGCCGCGCGCCATAGCGCGTGACGCCCGACAGCTTGGAAGCCTGCGCACCGCCGGCAATGGTCGAACCCCAACGGCACAGATAACGCTCGTTTTCCGTCGCGTTTCTGGCCTGAACGGAAAAAGCCAGCCCGCAAAGCGTCAAGCACGCTACAGCACAATAAACCAAACGCATGCGATAACCACCTAATCCTTTGATAAGGCGGCGATTTTGCCTGTCAGATCAAACGCCGGGGGCCAGCAATATGCCTTCTACGGCAATTGCACACCTCAGCCTGTTCAGCCGAAGGTAATCAAGCCCTGACGAGCAATGCGCGTCAGGTCACGAATGACCTGCTCGACGTTGTCCGTTTGTGGTGACTGCACCACAGCGAGGTCGAACTGGTCATTGGCAAAATGGCTTAGCGATTGCTGAGGATCGATGAACTGGATCAGAAACGCGCAGGAACCGCCGCGCCGACGTGGCCAGCCATCCAGATAACGTAACAGCGTGGGCTGATGAGAACCGCTCAGGAGGATTTTCGGATTCTTGCGGGACAAGACCGTGCTGATCGGGGAAAGACGAATGAGGGGGCGCAGGTTGTTCATGGTTTTTTCTCTGCCTCGCAAGATCCGCTGGGCAGCGGTGAGAGGCAACACCGAACCAACGTTTTAGCGGTATTTCGACAAGGCATGAGCCTTGCCAGGCGCCCCGCAAGTAGTTGTTAAATCGGCGCTTGAGCACGCATCCTAGAGAAACGCCCCATTCGTTGTCAATTGCCATCCGTGCCAGTGCAGCTGATGGACAGGTGCCTGCAAACGCACAAAGCCCGCAGCAAGCGGGCTTTGTGGATCAAGCATAGCCGATTATCGAGCGATGACGCGGTCCAGCGACAGTTTGCCCGCGCCCTCGATGAGCACCGCCAATGCGCCGCCGAGCAACGCCAGTGCGTACTCGTAGCCGTTGTTGGCCATGAAGAAGCCGTTATGGATATGCACGGTAAAAATCGCCACCAGCAACAGCACAATAACCACCACCGCGGCCGGCCGGGCCAGCAGGCCAAGGAGCAGGCCCACACCGCCGAAGAACTCGGCACTGCCGGACATCAGTGCCATCAGGTAGCCGGGCGTCAGGCCCAGGCTTTCCATGTACTGCGCCGTGCCTTCCAGGCCGTAGCCGCCAAACGCACCAAACAGTTTCTGGCTGCCGTGGGCAATGAACGCGATGCCGACAATCACCCGCAGGAGAGTCAGACCGTAGCCAGCGCGGGTAGTAAGGACCGATTTGATCAATGTGTTCATGCGGGCAAATTCCGGAATTGATTAGAAGAAAGTGACGCCATCATAATCAAATCGACTCATGTAAACATCGCAAATAACGGCGCATAATCATCTAAAAAATCGATACCTAGCGTTTTACCACCGTTTTGTTGCCGCTCTTTTCCAGCGAATCACGCTCGCGATCAAATGCCAGGTAGTACTTGTTCACACTGTTCACGAAAGCAACCACATTGGCCCCACCCTGCTCCATCGCCACGCGCTCGGTCTGAAAGAACCATTGGTTGGGATTGAGTCCGCGTCGCCGCGCTTCCTCGCGCATGCCTTGCACGCGCTCCGGCCCCAGGTTGTAGGCCGCCATCACGAAGGCCATGCGCTCGCGCTCGTTGACTCGGGAGCTGGAAAAATATTTGCGCTGGATCTGCGCCATGTAACGCGACCCGGCGCGGACATTGTCGTCGGCGCTCTGAATGCTCGACACGCCGACACTTTTCGCCGCAGACGGCGTGATCTGCAACAGACCTGTCGCGCCGCCGCTGCCTTTGGCGGCCGGGTCGAGCCTGGACTCCTTGAATGCCAGCGCTGCGAGGTCCAGCCAGTCCATGCCTTGCGCATCAGCGTGGCGTTGCAGCATGGGGCGCAGTTGCTCAAGACGCTGGCGATTGTTGCTGACCAGTGGGTTATTCACCTTGTAGGTGTTCTTGTACGCCTTGGCGAAAACCAGGTCCTGCTGGGCCGACGGTTTATATCCCTTGAGAAAGTCGTCGACACTGGCGCGCAGCAGGGTGGCGTTGTCACGCACGAACCAACTGATGTCACCGTGAGTCGGCAAGGTCAGGCCGCGATCAATGCGCAACTCAGGCATGATCTTCGCCCAACGTTCAGCAATGGGTTGCTCGACCAGGGTCATCGGGTAAATACCCGCCTGGACCATTTCCAGCACGTCCTCGACGGCCAGGCTGGGGTCGACCCATTCGATTTTCGCCAGCGGCAATTTGCGCAGCTCCAGTTGCCGGTTGACCTGATGCAAGGCTTCGTCGGCGGCGCTGCCGTTGGGCAGGCTCAGCGTGCGCCCGGACAACTGATCCACACGGCGCAGGCTGCGCTGACCGCGAACGCCGACCAGCACCAGCGGCACGTCATGCACGATCGGCGCGCTGGCCTTGATGCCTTTGGCCCCGCTGACATCGAGCAATTCGCCAGGCGCGATCATGTCGCCTTCGCCGCGCTGCAACGCCGTCAACAGCTGGTTCTTGGCTTTGGGAATGATCTTGAACGTGACTTTCTGTCCGTCGCGGGCATGGCTGTTGAGGTATTGCTCGAAGGCTTGCAGGCGATGATATTCGACGCCGATTTCCTGTCCTTTGACGTCGCCGGAACTGTTGCGGCTCTGATTGACCAGCACCTTCAACACTTTGCTGCTGCGAATGGTCGGCAGATCGCGGACCTGCGTGCTGTGCTGGACCGCATCGGGGCCAGACTGACGTGCAGACACCTGCAACGGCAAACAGGCCAGCAGACAGATAAAAGACACAAGCGCGGATCGGGTCATTCACTTCCCCAGGGCAATGCCGGAAAAAAACAGGAAAAAGGAATCTTGAGGTCACGCAGCCGCATCGAACAGCGAAGAAAGTCGTCGAGCGTTCTCGCTCAATCATTTGAATACCCAGCTTTTTCTTGGCTATTTCTTATTGCAACTGCGGCTCTGGTATGCTCCGCAGCCTTCAGCTGGAGGTAGCACCATGCAACTCATCGACATCGGCGTCAATCTGACCAACGCAAGCTTCGCCTCGCAGCGACAGGCGGTACTCGACCGCGCCTATGCCGCAGGCGTCGATCAACTGGTGGTCACCGGCACCAGTGTCGAAGGCAGCGAACAGGCCTTGCAGCTGTGTCACGAACTTGATGAAAGCGCGCAACGCCTGTTTTGTACCGCAGGCATACACCCGCACTCAGCGAGCGATTGGACCGGCGACACCGAGAAACAGTTGCATGCCCTGCTCAAGGAAAATCGCGTGCGTGCCGTGGGTGAATGCGGGCTGGATTTCAACCGTGACTTCTCCCCTCGCCCTCAGCAGGAAAAGGTGCTTGAAGCGCACCTGGCCATGGCCGTGGAACTGCAACTGCCCGTCTTTCTCCACGAGCGCGATGCCAATCAGCGTCTGCTGGACATTCTGCGCGACTACCGCGACCGCCTGCCTGCGGCCGTGGTGCATTGCTTCACCGGGGAGCGGACGGCGCTGTTCAGCTACCTGGACCTGGACCTGCACATTGGCATCACCGGCTGGATCTGCGACGAACGGCGTGGCACTCACCTGCATGCGCTGGTGGGCAACATCCCGCGCGGTCGATTGATGCTGGAAAGTGATGCGCCCTATCTGCTGCCTCGCAGCCTGCGCCCCAAGCCGAAAAATGGTCGCAACGAGCCCGCCTATCTGCCGGAAGTATTGCGCGAAGTGGCGTTGCACCGGGGCGAAAGTCAGGAAGACCTGGCGCGTCATAGCACGGCCTGCGCACGGGCGTTTTTCGACCTGCCGACCGTGCAACCGACAGAGGAAGAAAATCTGCAGCTTTGTTGACCCGCATCAAGGGCGGCGTTGATGGATGAGGCATCGTGATGGCATCTTGCTGCTACTCCACACGATCATCAAAGAAGACCGCTCATGGGCTCATGGCTTGGCAACCTTTCACTGAAGTACAAATTCTGGGCCGTCAACGCGGTCGCTTTTTTCACCACGCTGTTGCTGGTGCTGTTCGCCCTGCAACTCGAACAACAGGCACGCGCAGAAACCTCACGCCAAGCTGCGCAAGCCCAGGCGCGGCTGCTGAGCGCCTGGCCTGCCGACAAACCGCTGCCCTCCAGCGACACTCTGCTGGTCTACACCCAAGGTCAGGCGCCCGTGCTGAACGGGCTGGCGCTGCCAGAACTGGCAAACGGCAGCGGCTGGGTTGCCCTGGATAAACCGTCTGGTGGCCAATGGCTGAACGGGGCCTGGCTTGCGCCCGCCAATAAGGGTCAGCAGCTTGCCGTGCTGGCCTTTACCCCGACCTTCAAGCAAATACTGCTGGATCGCTTCACGCACTACGCCGCCGCCGTTTTTGTGCTGATGTTGCTGATGCTCTGCGCCTCGCAACTGTTGATCCGTTTTTTGCTCAGCCAGCTCAACGCGCTCAAGGACGTGATGCTGCATGTCGAGAAAAGCGGCGACCTGTCAGCCCGCGTAGCCAACCGCAGTGACGACGAAGTGGGGCAGATGGCCAAGGCCTTCAACGCTATGCAGGCCGGATACCAGCGGGTGGTCAACACCGTTTCGCAGACCGCCAGCCGCCTCGATGAGGGCGCCGCGCATCTGGCCTCGGGCATGAAGGATGTGCGCCAGGGCATGCTCGGCCAGCAAAGTGAAACCGATCAGGTGGCCACCGCGATCAACGAGATGACGGCCACTGTCCACCACATCGCGCAGCACGCTACGGCCACCCGCGATCAGTCGCAGACCGCCGATGCGCTGGCGGTCACCGGCAAGGGCGTTGTTGATCGTGTGCAGGTGTCGATTGCCGGGCTTTCCAGCGGTGTGCAGCAGACGGCTGAAATGATCCAGCGCATGGCCGAAGACAGCCAGAAGATCAATAGCGTGGTCAACGTGATCCACAGCATTGCCGAGCAGACCAACCTGCTGGCCCTGAACGCCGCCATCGAAGCCGCACGCGCCGGGGAGATGGGTCGGGGCTTCGCGGTGGTCGCCGACGAGGTGCGCAATCTGGCCAGGCGCGTGCAGACTTCGACCGACGAAATCACCACGATGGTCTCGACCCTGCAAAGCGGCACCCGCGATGCGGTGGATTTCATGCAGGACAGCTCGTTCAAGGCCGATGAATGCGTGCAGCAGGCCAGGGAAGCCGGCGAGGCGCTGGCGGCGATTGCCAGCGCGGTGGCACAGATGCGCGAAAGCAATACCCAGATCGCCGTCGCAGCGCAGCAGCAGAGCCAGGTGGCAGAGGACATGAACCGCGCGGTGGTGAGCATCCGCGATGTCACCGAGCGCACGGTGATTCAGACGGTGGATTCCGCCAGCACCAGCGACCAGCTCGCCACACTGGCGGGCGAGCTCAACAGCGCCATCGGCCAGCTCAGGCTGTAACAGGCTATCGATACGATAGACAGGCTTGACTCGCGGACGACCGGAGGCAGGCCTACTCTTCAGCCATTGAACGACACACTGAAAGTCGTCCTGAATACCGTGTTGAAGAGGACATCAATATGAACATGAACAAGCCACTTGATCTGCACCACAACCAACGTCATGACAACATCGATCATCAAGAGCAATCAGCCAGCGTTACTCTTTATCTGATTGCCGTCCCCCTGTTCATACTTGCGTCCTTGCTGATACTCAATGGCATGTTTTCCGAAAGCCTTTCATCAATGGCTATCGGTGTGATCGGGCTGGCGGCGGCGCTGGGATTCCAGCGCAAGGACGCCGCACGGCTCGCTCAGAAGCCTTAACCGGCCTGTTCAGCCAAACACCGTCACCGTCTGGCGACTGATCGCAATCAACTCGCCTTCAGGGCTCCACAAAGCTGCGGCCGTGTGACCATATCCGTCGCTGGCATGCTCGATGACCGCGCGATAGCTGCACCATTGCAGCGTATCGAGCGCGGGCTGTGGCTGAACGAACTCGATGGTCCAGGTCAGCGAACTGCCAGGCGCGGGTTTATTCAGGTGCGGCAATATCGCCGGCGGCCAGGTGTCAACCAGCGCCAGAATGTACGCTTCACTCAAGGGCCTGGCCTGCTGCTCATCACGAAACCGCACGTAACCGCCAATCGCCGGTGAGGGTGTATTGCTGTAAGGCATGCCACCCAACGCCCAGCGAACGTCCATGAAGCGCAGGTAGTCGGGCATCAGGCCGCTGACGAAAGGCAGCTCCGGGCAGTGTTCAAGCGGTGTGAGGTCTGGTGCGGGCTGGGCGGCCACGGCAATCATCGACCCCCGAGCCGCGCCGAAGCTGCCCTGAATCAGCGTCATCACCTCGCCATTCTGCACGGCACGCCCCAGCACCTGGCTGACGCCCTTGCCGTGGCGCAGAATTTCGACCTCGAAAGCAATCGGCACGCCGGGCGCTGCCGGGCCAACGAAAGTGATCGCCAGCGAACGGATTGGCCGCCCTTCCGGCACCTGTTTGCGCATTGCCTCATAGGTCAGCGCTGCCATCAACCCGCCAAAGCAGGCGCGCCCCTGGGACCATTCGGCAGGAATGGTCACCGAGTGCGGGTTGTCACGGGCGGCATCGATCAATTCGGAAAAGGTCATGGTCACTCCAACGGCTCAGAATTCGTTACTCAATATTCAATGAAGGATTCAGTGATTGGATGATAACCATCCTCTTTCTGAGCCGCATGCTTCATAGTGGCCATTAGTGCGGCTTGAATGGCACTTTTTCGCGAAAAGACTGCCACGGCCTGCCAGATCAGAAACAGGCTTTGGCCAGCCGTTTGAGTGACGCTTCGGCCTTGCGCTCGGCCTGCACGATACCGATTTGCCAACCGGGCACGCAGGGTGCCAGGTCCGCCTGCTCTTTAGCCTGCGCCAGCCACTGCAAGTGATCGTGCCAGTCGCCGAGTTCGCCCTGTGCGGACTTGAGCCGGGCCTGCATGTTTTTCGGTTGATGGCTGAGTTCCGGGTAGGCTTCGGCGGCGTAACGCACGCGCTTGATCAGCAGCCGCAGATCGTGACGGTCATGCCCAGGCTCGGCGATGGCCACGCGCAGTTTCTTCCACTGCTTGTCCATGCGCTTTTCGATGGTCTTGCGCAGCCCGCGCAACAGCCCCTGCCGCTGCTGCACGCGCAGCGTTTGCGGAAAGCGGTCGATCAGCGCCAGCAAACCGGCCAGCTCGGCTGAGGTGGCGACTTTCGGGCAGGCATCTCCCAGGTACTGGTCGCGTTTGAACGCGGCCTCGTTCAGGCCCTGTTCTTCGAGAAACGCGGCCAGCACCTGCATGTCCCGCAACGGCGTGGTCAACTGGCCTACCGCCTTGGCGGCTTCTTCCAGTTCTGCGGCAGCCGGAATCTCGCGCAGAGGGCGCAACACGCTGCGCAGACGCCGCACGGTGGTACGTAAATCATGCAGCGCTTCACTGTCGGTCGAAACCGCCAGACGCGCCTGACAAGCGAGCAATTTGACATCCAGCGCCAACACTTCGGCAACCAGATGATTGACCATTGAAGACATGCAATTCCCCTTCGACAAGACGACTCATGAATGCCTGTCCCTGACGGCTGACACTCTCCACGGCAAACGCCGACGCAGCGCCCTCAACGCCTCTCTCAGGCGACTCGCCGAGGCCAGTCGTCCAGCGTAGCGCTGCGCCTGAAACTCGCGAATGAACGCGGTGATAGCCTCGGCATGCTGCGGAAAGAACAACACCGCACGACGGCAGAACGCATCAGCGCCCTCACCCGGCATACGACGCAGACCATGGCGGGCCAGCAAGCGTTCAAATGCGCCGAACACGCGCAGCTGCGAATCGCTCTCGCGCTGCCATGGCTTGAACAGCCACAATGCAATCAAACCCAGTGAAAGCACGATGCCCGCTACAAAAACCGGTGCCTGAAACCCAGAAAACCAGCGGCCGAGAATTTGTAACTGTTGTTGTCCCTGATAGCCCAGTACCCAGCGCTGCCAACCGTAGTTGAGGTTGTCCCAGCTCAGGCGCAGGGTGTTGAGCCAGGGCACGTTGCGATAGCGCAGCGCTGACAGCGGCGAATCCTGCAGGAACGCTTCGTCAGCCGCCAGTGCCTGCTCCAGACCTTGTTCGATACGTTGCGGCGCAACGGCCGCCGTCGGGTCGACACTCCGCCAGCCCGCGCCCGGCTGCCAGTATTCGACCCAGGCGTGGGCATCGAACTGACGCACCGTCAGGTACTGCCCGTCCGGGTTCAGTTCGCCGCCCTGATACCCGGCCACCACCCGCGCCGGAATGCCTGCAGCACGCAGTACAAAGGTCATGGCCCCGGCGTAGTGCGCGCAGAAGCCGCGGCGACTGGCAAACAGGAACTCGTCAATGCTGTCGTTACCCAGCGGCATCGGCTTGAGGGTGTAATGAAACGGCTGGTCGCTGAAATAGCCGAGCATGGCCTCGACCAACGCGTCCGGCTTCGCATAGCGACGGCGCAGGTCAGCGGCCCATTGGCGAGCCTGCTCATCGCCTCTGGCGGGCAGTTGCAGGTTCTGCCGCTGAATCTGCTCGCTGGACTGCGGGTCGCGAAGGCTCTGCGGCCAGGAACTGACGGCATACAGCAACGACTGCTCGATGGGCCGTCTGCGTTGCAGGCGAAAATCGCTCATCTGGCGCACGTCTGGCAACGTGGTTTGCGCCACGTCGAGGCTCGGCATCCAAGGTCGACCGCTGGCCTCCATGACAATGCTGTAGGCCAGCGCAGGGCCACGTTTTTCCCACTGCGGCACCTGCACGGTCTGCGCGCGTGCCGACTGCGACCAGCGACGTCCGTCGAACTGCTCAAGGGTCAGGCCGCGCCAGTACAGCTGATTGCGCGCCGGCATCGGCCCCTCAAAACTGGCACGAAACACCAGCGCGGGGGATTTGCTCAGTTCGGCCATGTCGCCCGGCGCCATGTTGTCGGACAGCCCCGTGACACCCTTGTTGCTCGGTTGCGGCAAGGACCAGAGCGGGTCCAGGCGCGGAAAAAACACAAACAGCAGCAGCATCAGCGGCACGGCCTGGGCCATCAGCTTGAAGGCCAGCTTGAGCGTATCGGCGGATTTGCCGGCCAGATCCGATTGTTGCAGGCCGATCAACGCAGCCAGCAACGCCCCGACCGGTAACAAACTGAAAAGCGCCCACAGCAGGTTGTCCTCGAACAGATAGCCAACCGCCACGCAAAAAAAGCCGAGGAAGATCAGCACTCGTGCGTCGCGACGGTTGTTCATCTCCAGCATTTTCAGGACGAAAGCAGCCACCAGCAGCGCAGCGCCCGCATCCAGACCGACCAGGCTGCCACGGGCCAGGTACACGCCACCCGCAGTGCCCACCAGCAACCCGGACTTGATCCAGGTACCGGGCAGCCGGGCGCGCATGCGAAACACCTGAACCCGCCAGAACGTGCAGCCCAGCCACAGGAGGGTGATGGAAATCGGCACGTGCTGGACAAATGGCAGCACCACCAGCGCCTGTGCCAACAGCAGCCAGGTGAGGCTGACACGCGCAATGGGCGCGGCGGTTATCGACACGGCGGCAATGGCATCGGCCCTGTTGGTCATGGTCGGTGACCATAAAGCGCAAGCGCGCGCAGGCAGGCTTCGCGATGCGCGTCACCGCTGTCCACCGTCGAGAGAAAACCCGGCAGGTGCAAGGCAAAAGGCTGATGACGCTGGGACAACTCCAGCACCCAGTAACACAAGCGCGACAGGCGCTCCTCAATGTCGCCGCCGAGTGCCATGAAGTCCAGGCACAGGTCATGGCCGCTCAAGTCAGTGAAATCCTTTACCAGCAGGCCCTGCCCTCGGGAGTACGCTTTCCAGTGCAGACGGCTGCGGTTGTCGCCCGGCTGGTAACTGCGCAGGCCTTGAAAATCATCGACACCGGCACCCTGAGTCGCTTGGCCGTCGTCTTCAGCATGGGGCTGCACACCTTTGCGCAGCGGCAGGGTCCCGGACAACGGCCGTGGGTAGATCAAGGCGCTCTGCTCCAGGTCCAGCCAGCTCCAGGCGCGAAAAACGCCCAATGGAAAGACGCTCTCGACGCGTAATCTGGGCGCACGCAGCCAGCCACGTTTCTCGGCAGGCAGAGTCAGCGCGAGGTCAGTCAGCCCGCGTGGCAGTACATCGCCCGATTGCAGGGCTGTTGCGCTCCAGCCCAGGCCCAACGCGTGATGGGCCTGCCCGGCGCTTTCCAGACGCAGGCGCAGTTGCACCGGCTCGCCGACAAACACCGAACGCGCCACACCGGCACTGAGAATCAAGCCGCTGAGGTTGCGATACGTGTGCAGGATGGCCAGTACACCGACTGACAGCAGCAGAAAGGTCAGGCCGTAAGCCAGGCTGTTCTGGTAGTTGATCGCCACCAGCAGCATGAGCACCAGCACGATCGCAAAGGTCATGCCGGTGCGCGTCGGCATGATGAAGATGCGCCGATGGTCAAGGGTGATGCGCGACGCCGGGGGAATACGTCGTGCCAGCCAGCGTTGCCAGCGCGGTTTGAGCGGTTCGATCAAAGCACCGGCACCTCGCGCAACAACCATTGCACCAGCGCCCCGCCGCCATGCCCGGTCGGGTCACTGCGCTCACGCAGCCGATGGCCAACCACCGACGGCAGCACCGCCTGCACGTCTTCGGGAATCACGTAATCGCGCCCCAGCAACATCGCCCAGGCCCGCGCCGCCGCCAGAATCGCCAGGCTCGCTCTGGGCGACAGGCCGTAGGCAAACTGCGCCTGGCTGCGCGTCGCATCGACCAGCCGCAACACATAATCGACCAGCGCATCACTGGCGCGCACCTGCCGCGCCTGCGCTTGAAGCTGACCGAGCAGGGCGTGATCCAGAATCGGTTGCAGGCGCGGTAACAGCTCACGGCGCGACTCGCCGAGCAGTAAAGCTTTTTCTGCGGCTCTGGCGGGATAGCCCATGGAAATACGCATCAGGAAGCGGTCGAGCTGCGACTCGGGCAGCGCAAAGGTGCCACCCGAACTGAACGGGTTCTGAGTGGCGATCACAAAAAACGGATCGGGCAACAGTCGGGTCGCACCTTCGATGGACACCTGCCCTTCTTCCATTGCTTCCAGCAAAGCGCTCTGACTTTTGGGCGTGGCGCGGTTGATTTCATCGGCGAGCACCAGCTCGGCAAAGATCGGCCCGGGGTGGAAGGTGAATTGCCCACTGTCGCGATCAAAGACCGAGGTGCCCAGAATATCGCCGGGTAACAGGTCGGAGGTGAACTGAATGCGCTGATAACTCAGGCCAAGAATTTTCGCCAGCGCATGGCTGAGGGTGGTCTTGCCCATGCCCGGCAAGTCCTCGATCAGCAGATGCCCGCCGCCGATCAGGCAGGTCATGGCCAGCCGCACCTGCGCTTCCTTGCCCAGAATCACTTCATTGATGGCGCTCAGGCACGCATCGAGTTTTCTACCCATCGAAAGCCCCTTCCGAAAACAGCTGCATGACTGCGGGACTGCAAGCGATGCAAAACGTCTGAACACTCTACGGTGAGCGTAGGCCGTTTCGCTAGAGTCGGTAGGGATTTGATGTGATGCGCGCGGAACGAAAAACCCGACTATCGTGCGACGCTCCGCGTCGGTATGCCGTTCTGGACGCTCTGCGTCCGGTCTTGAATGCTCGGCGCGGCGCAAATTTGTGACGCAGAGCGTCACCCAGGGCATTCCTACGCTGGAGCGTGAGGAACGATAATCTTAATTATCGTGCGACGCTCCGCGTCGCCATGCCGTTGCGACGCGGTGCAGGATCAGCTATCAGCGGCCAGCGCGGGATTCGCGGATGTAGAAGCGGGCTTTTTCAGCTTTTTCGGTGCAGCCTTCAAAGGCTTCGAACTGTTGCTGGGTCTTGGCGCCGGTCAGCAGCGACAGGGCCTTGGAGTAACTGACGGTTCCGGCAAAGCCTTCGGCCTTGGCCAGATCGAGCTCATGCCAGGCGGCGTCGATCTGGGTGCCGCAGCTGTCGCGATACCCGGTCTTGCCGGCGCAACCTGCAAGAACAAAGACCAGCAATGGCAGACAGATAAAGGCTTTCATGCGGTGTTACCTCAAGGATCAATGTGGGGTGTGCGGCTTTGACGGTCGGGCGCACTAAAAGTGCCGTGGCCCGGACGCCGCAATCGTTGTTTTCATGTTCAGGCCATCAACTGTCCGCGAGCAATCGATAGCCGATCCCGGCCTCGGTGATGATGAACCTCGGCGCGGTCGGGTCATCGCCCAGTTTCTGACGCAAATGCCCGACTACGATGCGCAGGTAGTGGCTGTCTTCGGCATGGGTCGGACCCCAGATATCCTTGAGCAGTTGCTGCTGGGTGATGACCCGTCCAGGGTGCCGGGCCAATTGTGCCAGCACCGAGTACTCCTTGCGAGTCAATGCCACTTCCAGGTCATCAAGCAGCACACGACGATAGGCCAGATCCACCGTCAGCGGACCGAACCTCAAGGCCGACTCGGGCTTGTCGCTGCCCGAGACCTGCCTGAGCAAGGCCCTGACCCTGGCCAGAAATTCCTGAATGCCGAAAGGCTTGGTCACGTAATCGTTGGCCCCGGCGTCCAGCGCCTGGACCTTCTGCGCTTCGCTGGCGCGCACCGAGAGCACCAGTACCGGCACCGCCGACCACTCGCGAAACTCGCTCAATACCTGCTGACCGTCCATGTCAGGCAGCCCCAGGTCCAGCACCAGCAAGTCAGGCTTGTTCAACGCCGCCTGGGTCAGCCCCTCGGTCCCGGTCGCCGCCTCCAGAACCTTGTAGCCCTGCGAGACAAGGCTGATGCGCAGGAATTTGCGAATCTGCGGTTCGTCGTCGATCACCAGAATGGTTGCCGTCTGACTCAAGCGGGTTCCTCCATTTCAGCGTCAGGCTGGGCCTGTAGCGGCAGAAACAACGTGATGCGCGTACCCAGCCCGTCGATGCCTTCCTCGACCGTGAGCCGTCCGCCATGCGCGCCGATCATGCCCTGACAGATTGCCAGGCCGAGCCCGGTGCCCTGCCCGCCGCGATCACCGCGAGCGGCGGTGTAGAACATGTCGAAAATCTTCGCCCGCTCATCCTCGGGGATGCCAGGCCCTTCGTCACTGACCGAGAAGAACAGCTCGCTGTCGACCACGCCGGCCGTTACTTGCAAGCGCCCGCCGAGGGGTGAAAAACGTGCCGCGTTCTCCAGGACGTTGACCAGCGCCTGCTCGATCAACGCCGCGTGGACATACAGCAACGGCAAGTCGCCGGTGACCTGCGTGCTGACCTGCAACGGCGTCAGCACCGCACGCAGGCGGTTCAGCGCGCTGCCGACAATATCGGCAGGCGACACCCAGTCGCGCGCCAGTTTCAGCGCTCCATGGCCCAGACGGGTCATGTCCAGCAGGTTCTGGATATAGCGGTCCAGGCGCTCAGCCTCGTCACGAGTGCCTTCCAGCAGCTCGCGGCGATCCTCCAGCGCAATGGCTTCGCCCAGCGCCAGCAGGCTGTCGATACTGCCGCGCATCGAGGTCAGCGGGGTACGCAGGTCGTGCGACACCGAGGCCAGTAAGGCGCTGCGCAGTTGCTCGGTTTCGCCGTGCAGACGCGCCGCCTCAAGCTCCTGCGCCAGTTGCGCACGGGCCAGGGCCTGGGCGAGTGGCTGAGTCAGTGCGGCCAGCAGCCGTCTGTGCTGATCGGTAAACGACTGCCCTTCCCGTGCACACACACCCAGCAATGCCAGTGGCCCTTCTTCTGCGGTAATCGGCCACCACCACCAGCGACCCGAAGGTAGCGTACCGGTGCCGCTGCCTGCCGGTTGATCGTGCTGCCACGCCCAGTCGGCCGCTGCCCGTTCGGCTTCCGAAAACGTCAGCGGCCCGCCGGTTTCGACCACCAGGCCGCCCTGCGTATCGCGATCCACCAGGCACAGGTACAGCTCCTTCCAGCCGGAAAAATGCTGTTCGGCGGCGTTGAGTACCGCTTTGCGGTCAGTGGCGGCGGTCATCTTGCGCGACAGGTCGAGCAGCTCGCTGGTCTGTTCCTGAGTATCACGCAGCGCCTGCAATTGCCTGCGCTGGCGAGCAGCCAGTTTGCCGGTCAGCGCCGACATCAGCAGGAAGAACAACAGCGTCAGCACGTCCTCTTCGCGCTGGATGTTCAGGGAAAAACTCGGCGGTATGAACAAGAAGTCGTAAGCCAGAAACGACAATCCGGCACAGGCCAGCGCCGGCCCCATGCTGCTGCGCACGGCGACCAGCAGCACCGCGGCGAGAAAGATCAGGGAAATATTGGGCAGCGCCAGCACCCCCGCCACACCCCAGGCCACCAGACTGGCGATCAGCGTGGCGACGAAAGCCAGGCCGTAGTCGAACCACACCACTTCGCGCGCCGGGCGCGCACGCGGCGGTTGATCAGGCAGCTCTTCACTGTCATCGAGCACCGAGATTTCCAGCCCGTGCCCTTCGCGCAGCAAACGCGCCGCGACGCCACCACCGAACACCCGGCGTCGCCAGTGCCGCCGCGATTGCCCGACCAGCACCACGCTGGCACGCCGTTCGATGGCATGCTGCACCAGCGTTCTGGCAACCTCCCCGGCGCGCAACGAAACCGCTTCACCACCGAGTCGCTCGGCAAGTTGCTGGGCGCTTTGCAAGCGTGCCCGCGATTGCTCGTCGAGGGTTTGCCCGTCATCCACATGCACCGCGCTCCAAGGCAGATGACGACGCTGGGCCACCCGGCTGGCGTGGCGCACCAGACGCTCGGCATGCATGTCGCCATCAATGCCCACCAACATCCGCCCGCGCACCGCCGGGGCAGACTGGCCCAATTGCCGATAGCCCTGCGCCAGATCGTTATCGACCTGCGCCGCTGCGGTCTGCATGGCCATTTCGCGCAGCGCGGTGAGGTTGGTCTGGGTGAAGAAGGCGTCGATGGCAGCGCGCGCCTGCTCCGGTACGTAGACCTTGCCGTCGCGCAGGCGCTCGAGCAGCTCGCGCGGCGGCAGGTCGATCAGCACCAGGTCGAAGGCTTCCTGCAACACCCAGTCGGGCAGTGTTTCACGCACCTGCACGCCGGTGATGCCGCGCACCTGATCATTGAGGCTTTCCAGGTGCTGGACGTTGACGGTGGTATAGACGTCGATGCCGGCTGCGAGCAATTCCTGAATGTCCTGCCAGCGTTTGGTGTGCCGGCTGCCGGGCGCATTGGTGTGCGCCAGTTCGTCGACCAGCACCAGGCTCGGCGCCGCCTTGAGCAGCGCGTCGAGGTCCATTTCTTCGAGGGTCATACCGCGGTATTCGGTGCGCAGCAAGGGCTGTTGCGGCAGGCCGTTGAGCAACGCCTCGGTTTCCGCGCGGCCGTGGGTTTCCACCACGCCCGCCATCACCCTGACGCCCTGGCGTAACTGCGCGTGGGCTGCCTGGAGCATGGCGTAGGTTTTGCCGACGCCAGGCGCCGCGCCGAGAAAAACTTTCAGCCGCCCACGGCCTTCGCGGGGCAACTGGGCCAACAATGCGTCAGCTCGACCGGAATCACTCAAGTTGGTTACCACCCTCTCTTTATTACTGACAGCTTAGTTAAGCGATTGCTGGCACGGCGCAATTTGTTACAACTGCGCGTTACGCGGTGCAGAAGGTAACTGATTCAGGCTCATATTCAAGGTCAACACGTTGACCACCGGTGGGCCGATCAGTGGGCGCTGGGTGCTGGCGTCGATCAGCGCCTGCACCTTATCCAGCGGCAACTGCCGGGCCGCCGCCACGCGACCGGCCTGCCAGGCAATGGCCTCAGGTGACAAGTGCGGGTCCAGACCGCTGCCGGACGTGGTCAGCAAGGCCAGTGGCACGGGCCCTTGCGCGGCGTTCGCCAGCTTGGCGGCATCCTCGGTGACGCGGGTCGCCAGTGCCGGGTTGCTCGGCGCGAAGTTGCTCGCGCCACTGGCTACCGTCGCAAAAGCGCCCGCCGAGGGGCGCGACTGAAACCACTCGTCGCCGGTAAACGACTGGGCGATCAGTGCCGAGCCGCGCACCTTGCCCGCCTCGTCATACAGCAGGCTGCCATTGGCCTGCGCGGGAAACGCCACTTGCGCCACTCCGGTAACCACCAGCGGGTACGCCACGCCGGTAATCAGGCTCATCAACACGATCAGGCTCAAGGCCGGACGCAATACACTGGACATCTGCACATCCTCAATCAGGTAAGGCTGCATGCCGACCGGCATGCAGCACAGGTTTCACACAAGGCCGAGACCGACCAGCAACATGTCGATCAGCTTGATACCGATAAACGGCACCACGATGCCGCCCAGGCCGTAGATCAACAGGTTGCGACGCAGCAGATGAGCCGCGCTGGCCGCCTGCACACGCACGCCGCGCAGGGCCAGCGGGATCAGCACGACGATGATCAGTGCGTTGAAGACGATGGCCGAGAGAATCGCGCTCTGCGGGCTGGCCAGCTGCATGACGTTGAGCACGCCGAGTTGCGGGTAGATCGAGGCAAACAGCGCCGGCAGCACGGCGAAGTATTTGGCCACGTCGTTGGCAATGGAGAACGTGGTCAGCGCGCCACGGGTGACCAGCAATTGCTTGCCGATCTGCACCACGTCCAGCAGCTTGGTGGGGTCGCTGTCGAGATCGACCATGTTGGCCGCTTCGCGCGCCGCCTGGGTGCCGTCGTTCATCGCCATGCCGACGTCGGCCTGGGCCAGCGCAGGCGCATCGTTGGCACCGTCGCCGCACATCGCCACCAGTCGGCCTTCGCCCTGCTCCTGACGAATCCGCTCCAGCTTCTTCTCCGGCGTGGCTTCTGCCAGCACATCATCAACGCCCGCTTCGGCAGCAATTGCCGCGGCGGTCAGCGGGTTGTCGCCGGTCACCATGACGGTCCGAATGCCCAGTTTGCGCAGTTCTTCAAAGCGCTCACGAATGCCCGGCTTGACCACGTCCTTGAGGTGGATGGCGCCCAGCAGCCGACCGTTGGCGCAAACCAGCAACGGCGTACCACCGGTCTTGGCGATCTTGTCGACTTCGCGTGCCAATGCCGGCGGCAGCTCGCTGCGCTGCATGTTGATGAACGCCAGCAGCGAATCCACCGCGCCCTTGCGGTACACATGGCCTTGATAGTCCACGCCGGACAGCCGTGTGTCAGCACTGAACGGCACGGCCGTCACCGACCCCAGGGTCGGCTCGTTCATCGGGTGCTGCTCGCGCAGAAACTCGACGATGGATTTGCCTTCCGCCGTGTCGTCGGCCAGCGACGCCAGCAACGCGCCCTCGCCCAGCTCTTTGGGGGTCACGCCAGGTGCTGCGTAGACGGCAGCGCAACGGCGGTTGCCGAACGTGATGGTGCCGGTCTTGTCCAGCAACAGCACGTGCACATCGCCTGCGGCTTCCACGGCACGCCCGGACTTGGCGATCACGTTGAGGCGCACCAGGCGGTCCATACCGGCGATGCCGATGGCCGACAGCAGGCCGCCGATGGTGGTGGGGATCAGCGTCACCAGCAGCGCCACCAGAAACACCAGCGGCAGGCTGCCGCCGGCGAAATGGGCGAACGGCTGCAAGGTAATGACCACCAACAGGAAGATCAGCGTCAGGCCGATCAGCAGGATATCCAACGCCACTTCGTTGGGGGTTTTCTGACGTTTGGCGCCTTCGACCAGCGCGATCATGCGGTCCAGCGTCGATTCGCCGGGGTTGCTGCTGATGCGGATCAGCAGCCAGTCGGACACCAGCCGGGTGTTGCCGGTAACCGCCGAGCGGTCGCCGCCGGATTCGCGAATCACCGGCGCGGATTCACCGGTAATCGCCGCTTCGTTGACGGCTGCAATGCCTTCGATGACTTCGCCGTCACCGGGAATCATTTCGCCGATTTCGACGCGCACCACATCGCCCTTGCGCAACTCGCTGGCATTGATCGTGCGCAGGCTGCCGTTTTCGTCACGGATGCGCGCCTTGAGCCCTTCGCTACCGGCCTTGAGGCTATCAGCGCGCGCCTTGCCACGGCCTTCAGCCAGTGCTTCGGCAAAGTTGGCGAACAACACCGTGAACCACAGCCACAGGGCAATCTGCACGCAGACCGAAGTCGGCACCTGCGGGTCGGGGATGACACACAGCACGGTGGTCAGAATGGCAGTCAGTTCCACCACCAGCATGACCGGCGAACGCTTGAGCTGGCGGGGGTCGAGCTTGACGAAGGCCTGCACCAGCGCCGGACGCCACAGGGCGGCGATGCCGGTTTTCGCTGATTCGTTGACGGCCTGTGGATCAGCGGCTTTTGCAGCAGCATTTCTTGAAACTTCAGTAGTGCTCATGATCGGTTCCTCAGAAACCCAGGCTCAGGTGTTCGGCAATCGGACCCAGTGCCAGGGTCGGCAGGAAGGTCAAACCACCCACCAGCAAAATGGTGACAGTCAGCAACGTGACGAACAGCAGACCGTGGGTCGGGAAGCTGTTCTGGCCCTGAGGCGCGGTTTTCTTCATGGCCAGGCTGCCAGCCAGTGCCAGCACCGGCAGGATGTAACCGAAGCGGCCAATGAAGATCGCCAGGCTGAGCATCAGGTTGTGGAACACGGTGTTGGCACTAAAACCGCCGAACGCCGAGCCGTTATTGGCCGTGGCCGAGGTGTAGGCGTACAGCAACTGGCTGAAACCATGCGGGCCGGGGTTGCTGATCGCACCTGCCGGGCCAGGCAGACTGGCGGCAATCGCGCCCAGCACCAGCACGCCGACAGGCATCACCAGCAAGGTCGCGACCAGCAGCCGGACCTCTTGCGCTTGAAGCTTCTTGCCCAGGTATTCCGGGGTGCGGCCAATCATCAGGCCGGCGAGGAACACAGCGATCAGTACGTTGAGCAACATGCCGTTGAGGCCGACGCCGACGCCACCGAAGATCACTTCGCCGACCATCATGTTGACCAGCGCGACCATGCCGGCCAGCGGGTTGAGGCTGTCATGCATGCCGTTGACCGAACCGTTGGACGCCGCCGTGGTGGCCACGGACCAGAGCACCGTGCCGGTGGTGCCGAAGCGGGTTTCCTTGCCTTCCAGCGGCGCAGTCTGTTCGACGCCTGCGATATTCAGCGCCGGGTTGGGCTGGTACTCGGCCCACAACGACACCGCGCCGCCGATCAACAGCAAGGCCAGCATGCAGCCGAGAATCGCGCGGCTCTGGCGCATGTCCTTGACGTAGTGGCCGAAGGTGAACACCAGCGCAGCCGGGATCAGCAGGATCGACACCAGTTCGAACAGGTTGCTCCAGGCGGTCGGGTTCTCGAACGGATGCGCCGAGTTGACGCCGAAGAAGCCGCCACCGTTGGTGCCCAGTTGCTTGATCGAGATCTGGCTGGCAGCAGGGCCCATCGGCAGGCTTTGATCCGCGCCTTGCAGCGTCAAAGCGTCGATGTAATGGGCGAAGTTCTGCGGTACGCCCTGCCAGACCAGAAACACCGCCAGCACGATACTGATCGGCAGCAGCGCGTAAAGCGTGGCGCGGGTCATGTCGGCCCAGAAGTTACCCAGGCTGTGCGACGAACGACGGCTGATGCCGCGACACAGCGCAACCAGCACGGCCAGGCCAGTCGCAGCGCTGACGAAGTTCTGCACGGTCAGGCCGACCATCTGGCTCAGGTAGCTGAGCGACGCTTCGCCGCTGTAGGCCTGCCAGTTGGTGTTGGTGACAAAGCTCATCGCCGTGTTGAACGCCAGCGACCACTCCATGCCCGGCAGCTGCTGCGGGTTGAGCGGCAGCAGGCCTTGCAGCATCAGCATCGCAAACAACACGACAAAACCTGCCAGGTTGAACGCCAGCAAGGCCCAGGCGTATTGCTTCCAGGATTGCTCGGTTTTCGGGTCAACGCCGGAGATCCGGTAGCAGGCCCGCTCGACCGGCCCCAGCACCGGGCTCAGCCAGGTGCGCTCGCCTTCCATGACCCGATAAAAGAAACGCCCCAGCCACGGAGCAGGCGCCAGCAGCAGGACCAGAAAGGCCAGGATCAACAGATAATCGTAACTGTGCATGATCACTCCTGGCTCTGGTCGGCGCGCAACAGCGCCACCAGCAGATAGATGAACAGCCCGACCCCCATCAACAGAGAGATACCATCCATAACGCTCATTGAAATTTTCCCCATCAGGCAACAACCGGTTACGGCGCAGGCCGCGTGGGGTGATTGTCTGCAGCAAGGCTGTAAAGACGCGAGATCGACAACGGGCGCCGAGCGTAAAGAAGCTGTAAAAAAACGCTACAGGCCAGACCCTGCGGCGCATGCAAGGCCGTCAGCGCTGTCATTTATGTCAGGTTCGCGATGTTGACGGCGGGGGTATCGTGATGCAGCGATCTTCAGGGAAAGGACTTCACTATGCTTCGCGACAAGGGCAAACCACCCGGCACTCCACCGCCCTCTCAGGAAACGCCCCCCGCTGTCCAGTTGACGGTCAAGGAACGACAAGTCCTGGAGTGGGTGGCGATCGGCAAATCGGCGTGGGAGATATCACGGATACAAGGCTGTTCGGAAGCGACCGTGCACTTTCATACCAGCAATATTCGCCGCAAGTTCGGGGTGACGTCGTTGAAGGCGGCGTTGGTGATGGCGATCAGGCAGGGGGTTATTTTGGTGGAGTGAATCATTTTTTATACGAAAGGACGTAAGTAATGAAGGCTTTGAATTATATCGAAGCCTTCATGCAGCCCCTATTAACTCCTCCTGATATTACTATTCGCGCCATTAGAACTCTGAACAATAGGGCTTACGTTGTTGCTAGCTGAAAATCTTTGCGAAACATCCAAAACCCACTGTTCAACAAGCGCCTGTGTATCAATTTTTGTTGCCATCGCGACTTCATCAAATACCACGCCAGAAGAAGACCCCGAGCTACTTGAGTTCGCGTCACTGGCCCCCCTAGGGATAAGTACTGCGTTTCGGCGCCCTGCTTGTCCTAATTGAGCACTTTCAGACGTGCTAGCAACAAGGACTGCCTTTCTCGGCGCCACTGGTTCTGATGAAGCACTTTCAGACGTCTTAGCAACAAGGACCGAGTGTCTTGGTTTACGTGACGTTCCTGGCTGATTGCCGCCTGCGTCAACGGTGCTGCCCTGAGAATTTGAGATTCCCGCACGGCTATTCGCCTCGGGTGTCTCGAACCTCACATTTTTCTTTACGTTGTTTTGTTGGGGGCTTCCTGAACGTAGGCTGCTTTTAAGAGGGGGGCTTGTTGGTCTACGGAGCATATGTCCCGTTGGATCCACTCCATTCACCGAATCCCCCTCCCCATACGCATAAGCATTCATCCCGCCCTCGCCAAACGGGCTCAGACTGTCCGGGTTGTGAAAGCGCATCAACACCGGGTTATACGCCCGATAGCCATTGCCCAACAATTGCCAGCCGGTTTCGGTCTCGTGCAATTCGCCGTTGTACCCCAGCCTCCCGGCCGGAGGATTATCACCGCTGCTGTGACCGTATACGGTATAAGACCGGTTGCTGACCCCGTCAGGATGAACTTCGCTCAACACGCTGTTGCTGATGCTGGTGGAAAACAGCAGCGCGTCACTTCCCTGTTGCTCAGCCAGGAGGTAGCCGTCGCCACGCATGTACGTGCTGTTCTGACTTGCGCCCAGTTGACTGGCCAGCACCCCGTCGCGATAAAAGCGCTGCTCACCGGTTTCACCTGCCAAGCGGTCCTGCGGGTCGTAACGATAACGAACATCACCGGCAGGCATACTCACTTCAAGCAGTCGGCCAAGCGGATCGTAGCTGAGCAGGCGGTCAGCCTCGTCGGTAATCAGGTTGCCGTCCGGATCATAGGTCAGCCTGATTTCCGGCGGATAGGTACTGTCATTTTTGTTCACCGGGATCAACCGGGCATTCACCCACGCAAGTTGTGTATTGGTCACCCGGGTCAATTGCGCCGGGTCGATGCCTTCGTAAAAGTAACGCGCCCGGTTGCGTCCACCGTCAAACGTAGTCGTGACCAAGGTCAGATTGTTCAGGCCATCAAAGCTGAACACCTGGCGGCTAATCGTCATGCCATAGGGGTCCACCGGCCGCTGTTTACCTGAACAATCGTATTGCGTCAGGCGGCCACACAGATCGTAACCATAGCGCTCTTCGCGAATGATGACCGCCCCCTCGCTGAGGGTTCGCTCGACCATCTGGTCAACATCATCGTAAACCTGAACCATTTGCTGGTTGGCGCCATTGATCGTAAACGTACGCTGCGCTTCACGCCCTTGAGCGTCATATTCCAGGCTGATCACCACCTGGCCATTGCTCGAACTGTCCAGCGTGGCGATGCTGGCCGTACGGCCGAACGTGTCATAGGTGAAATCCGAAACCACTTCCCCCAGCGAAGTCTGAGCCAAACGCCCGAAATCGTCGTAGACGCTGAGTTGCTCCTGGCCCAGCACATCGATATAGGACAGCGGCAGACCCAGCCGGCTGTAGCGGTAGTGCATCGTGTTTTCAATACCTTGGGAGGTACGCTGCTCGCTCTTCAGTGACCCGGTGCTGTAATACTCACGCTGCAACTCTTCACCCTGTTCGGAGGAACCGATAAGGCGCGCATTTTGTGGGTCGTACGTGTAGTCGGCGGTCAGTTTCAGCCTGGCAACGGTGTCGGACTGGGTACGCTTCAGCGGTTCATCACCCAGCTCAGGCAGGTAGTCATAATCAATCTGTCGTCCGCTGGGCAGTTTTACTGTCTTGGGTTGCATCAGGTCGGACGTGTAGCTGAGCTCACGCTCGCGTCCTCCGGTGATGGAGGTGACGATGCGATCCAGCCCGTCGAACTTCTGCTCGCCCAGTACACTGCTCTTGCCGTTATGATCGACACCGATCCAGGCCGGCAAGTCTTCGCCGCTGTGGGGCGCATAGCGGCGACGCACGACCGCCCCGTCTGGCAACGTGTTTGCCGTGACTCGATCAAAAACATCATAGCCGTAGGTTGTGCTCCGTTCCCGGGTTGGCAAACCGGAGACTTCCTTGACGAGGCGCCCCAGCCCGTCGTACTGGTAACGGCTCAGGCTGACCGGTTCACTCAACCAGTCCAGCCGATCCAGGCGAACGCTACGAGTCGGCTCATCGAACAGATTGAGCCAGGTTTCGCTGACCTCGCTTGTCTGCAGCCCGTCATTGCTTTCAGTCCAGCGGCGCTGGATCGGGCCGTTGGAAGCCTGCGTGCCGACGGGGTCGGTTTGCTCGATTGTCGTTACACCGTCCGGCCCCGTGACGCTTAGCTGCTGGTCCCAGTCGTCATATTCGAAATAGTTGGTCAGGGCCCGTTTCTGCTGGTCCAGCCAGTCGTAACTGGTTTCCTCAACCTTATCTCCCCAGGCGTCATACGCAGCTTCATACGTCTGACGCAGGTCAAGCCGGCGGTGAACATCAGGATTATCGGCGTCGGCGCGAGCCTCATAAATGACCCGACCAAGACCATCAAAGCGGCTTGTAGTCTGCACATTCTTGACATCAAACAACCTCTGCTCGGCCTGATCGGTCTTCACGGCGCAAAGCTGATACTCATAGTGTCTGGTTGCCTTGTACTCCTCCTTGTTCGGCGAGACTGTTTCACTGACTACGCGCCGCAGATTGTCGTAGTCATAACGAATTTCCACATCGTTGTCATCGCGATTGAGCAAAGGCTCGCCGGTGAACAGCGAGTGTTCCAGCCTGATGACTTTCTGTGTCATGTCAAAACCGGTGACGATCTGTACGGTTTGCTGCACGGTCTGGTCAAAATCGGGATCTTGCAGAAGGTCGTAACGATAGTCAGTCGTGGTACTCAGCCCCTCCAGGGTCACCGACTGGTGACGGATGCGCCCGTACTGGAACGCGTCGTACGGGTTATCTTCGATATACGTGTACGTTGTCTGTTGCAGCTCTTTCTCGCCATCAGTGGTTTGCTGCAGCAGCGTTTCGCTCTCTGCTGCAAGCCACAGGTTTTGGCCACTGCCTGCAAGCGCAGGCAAAGCCTTGTAGCGATAGCGGGTGACGAGGACAAGCGCGTGGCCATAATCAGATTGCGCCGGAACAACGCTTTTTGCCTTGAGGGTACGCACAAAGCCATCGGGGTCTGGCGGGCAGCCGTCTTCACCGCTGACCGAGTACCATTCACTCGTCTCGGTCACCCCGTTAGCCTGAGTCTGAGCCAACAGATTGCCGTAACTGTCATAGTCACTGCTGACGATCTCGGTACGCGGCACGCTGCCATCTGGTGACAATCGCCAGGTCGTCCTGACCTCTTTGGGCAACTGACAATAGTTGGGTTGCTGGTCAAACGGCTTCCCCTCTTCAATGTAGTAGCGAGTGTCCACTTCCAGGATGCTGAGATTCTGGCGCGTGGTTTCCAGGGCCAGCAGGTGAAACTGGTTGAATACACGCTCGATGCTGCGTACGTCCACATCGTTGACACGCAGGGTTTCAGTCGATGAATACAGGTATGGCGCTGCGCCAAGGTATCGATACAGGTTATCCAGACCATTATCTTCCCAGGCGATATCCAGGCCCGCCCCCAGAAAGTTGCGCTCGCGCCCTGCGCCATCCTTGTAGGCGTAGCGCACGTCGACCTCAGGCTGCAAAAACCCGGGCGTTGTCAGGTGGCGAGTAACCCGCGGCAGCGGTTCACGGCCAGCACTGAGGGGAAACTGATGCCCGGAGTCCTGATAGAAGACATCTTCATGCCCCCCGACAGGCGTATCCATCGAGGCAATGCATGAATGGCCGCGAATAATGCTGTAGGTAAAACGCCAGGAAGCCTTGTTGGCGGTCGGCAATTCGATCCTTGCCACGTTACGGTTCGAGCCGCTCAGAATCATCACAAACTCTGCGTCGGCTTTCGGGGCCCCATAAAGCAGTAACCGCACCGAGGTACTGTCGCGAGTGATTGTGAGAATCACCTGACCGTCATCATCCACAACTTCGCTGAGCATTTGATAAGCACCGAAGGACGCATAGTGCAGCGTAATACCATGCCCCTCGGGTGAATAGATGCGGACCGGCAAGGCAATGCGATTACCCAGACTGCCAAGTACCTCAAGTTCTTCCACCTGACCGGATTTGTGCACCACCCGGTAACGGGTGTCGTCCTGTTTGTAGAAGTGAAAGCTGTCGAGCTTCTTTTCAGGCATCCACAGTTGGTCCCCGAGGGAGCCTTCTACCTTGAAGGTTTCTCCACTGCCCAGAGATACGATCCGGGTGCCCGGATCGTATTGTGACAGTTGTAGGTTCCAGCCAAGGCCGAACCCGCTGTCCTGCACATTGAGCGGGTTATAACTCAGTACCAACGGTACAACCGGGCCGCGCAGCCCGTTGCTTTTGACCTCGGGCAAGTTAATGGACACCGTGTACTGCCCGGTGCGCGGGTCCACACCACTTTGCAGGTAACTCATGAAATTGAAGGCATTGGAATGAACGGATGTCGAGGTGGTCATGTCCAGAACTCCTGGCGCTAAATGAATACGTGGTCACACGTCGGCAGAGCAGGCATATAACACTTCATGCCTGCTCAGCCGAACTGATTATCAAGTTGATTCAGTCACATTAACGCAGGACAACTTGCCTGTTATATTCTCGTCGCCACTGTAGCCCTCGACCAGTAGCACACCCTTTGCGACGATGGTATTGGCGGGTTGGCCCCTGAGTTGATCGATGGATATCCAGAGCGTCGTAATAGGCTCAATGTAGGTGCGCAACGTGAACGTCCAGCCTTTGTCTTCGTTGCAGTCATTGGAGCGGAGTTGTATCAACACCGCAGAGCGAACATTATCCAGCTTTATGTAGCTCATTTCGTCGTTCTTGCACGAATGGTCTTCTTTATTAAGCCAGACCGATTCGGTTTTTACGGTAAAACTGCAGTTGTTACCTCCACCGTCGCTATTTTCTGCAAGTCTGATCGTGCGACTGGGCACAGGGTCAGCGGCAGGAGGCTGACTACCGTCAAACACAAGCGTGCAACTTGCCAGGCTGGCCAGCGCCAGACCTGCAAGGGTTTTGATCAGCGTATTCATGGGTATGACTCCCTGTCATCGGATTGTTTAAACGTCTCGTTTCTGTCGGGCGGCGAATACTGGGTATGCTGAAGTCGATTACGCCTGCCTACCTGGCCTTGCGGCAGAAAACTGATCATTCGCTTGTGGACATTACCCTGAGTATCGAGCAGCCTGACCGCCAGCGAGCCAGACAGGTAATCCCGCGCCGGAGCCTCGGGTAGCGGATTCGGCGGCGTGGGGGGCGGAGGCGGAGGACTTGCCGGGATAAATACAACCGGGTATGTCCGATGCAAGCTGATCACCAACTTGCCCGTTTCGAACTCGGTAACCTTGACGGGAACCGTCAGATAAGTGTCTTTATTTAATAGCTTTTCCAGCTGTGTGTCGAAGCCGATCATGCGCGCATCATCTTTCACCGCTGCATCGTCGAATATATAACCTGTCCAGCTGAACATGATTTCTGCGGCCTGCTCGCTTTCCCATAGAATCATTGACCGCCTGCGTTTCGCCGCTTCGTTGGGCCGCTGACTGTCAATGACCGCAAGAAATTCCAGCGTCTCGAATTTGACCCACTGTCCGGTGTCGGGATAGCGGACGCTCAGCGCCCAGTAGTCAACCGTTTTCAGCTCGAAATCGAATGGATCATCTGGATCGCCCGCCGGTGGCGGCTCGGGCAGAGGATTGCCCCCCGCGCCTGTAGCGCGTGTAGGCACAAAGATATAATTGAATTTATCGAACTGTGGAAGCTGTCGCGGGGTTATCTGCACCAGGCTGTTGATGTCCTCCAGTTCAAGCGAAGTCTTCCATTGGCCGTCGTCCTTCTGGAAGGTGGCGTAGAAATTTCCGATAAACGCAGTGTCTTCCCGGCTGTGCAGGTAGAAGTTCTGAGTGACAATCACCGGAGCGTTCAGGTCCGACTCCTCTGCGCCAAGCCCCGGCCCGGCCAGCTCGAAACGGTTGCGTAGCAAACTCACGCGCCAGGCTTTTGTGTCCTCTTCGGATATACCGTCGAGCTCAGGGCTGACTGACTCAAGGTTCTGGTTGCCGTCTTCATTGACCAGGAGCATGGACGCCCTTTCAATGACGCTCAGTGGGTAATCGATACCATCAACCGGCATGGTCTGAGTCTTGACCTGCAGCCTGAGCTGCTGATAGCCGTTGGGGTAAAGGCGCCCTTCGCGCTGATTATCGGTGCCGCCTGGCACCAGAATGATGAACATCGAGAGCTCTTTCCAGCTAGGCTCCTCATCCATCTCGGACAGCTCGATCACACTGTAGCCGCACGCCAGGACTACGCCGTTGTTCACCACCTCACAGCTCACCACACTACTGGCAACCACCGACACATCGGGCGGCATGAATAACCCTTGCGGGTCCACAGTGCCAGCGCCGCCAATGACCTTCCAGCGTCGCCGCAGACCTGGCAACAGTGCGCTGTCGTCTTTCAACTGCACCGCTTGACGTCTGCGCGCGCGGGCCACGAAAGGGGGCTCGACACGCAACAGCTGTTGACCATTGGCTATCAATACGGTAGCAAGGCCGGTCTCGCTCCCCAGCGCATCAATATGCTGCGCGACCAACGCTTTTTTTCCGGATCTGGCATCTGCGACAAACCTCACGCCGCCATCCATGCCGAGTTCGCCATACTGCGGACCGCTCAGCCGCCATTGGACCGGGATTGCGTCCAGCGTCGAAGCGCCCAGCGATACGGGGTGCATGGACTCAGCGCCACCCGCAACGACCGCCACCCGTGGCACCAGTGCCATGCTCTCGAACACCACCCCCAACAACGCCGAAGCAGTGCGCGTGACACCTGAATCATTATAGGTAGCGGTAATCACGACGCGCAGCAGGTCATGGCCAATCGTTTCGGGAGCTGGTGCAGTGTAGAGGCCGTCAGCCGAGATGCTACCGTGCCCGGCAGTTGTATGGCTTTGCAGGCTGACCGCGCTCCAGTCCGTCAACGGTATCACCTGACCTTGACCGTCACGCAGAATGAAGCGCTGGGTCTGCCCTGCCTTGATGGTCGTGAATAAGGGTGTGACGCTGGCCAGCGTTGCACGCAGAGTGCCGAACACCACAAGATCATCGTGCCAGTAGCGTTCGAGCGCTGTAAATGTGTCGCCGCTGGTAAAACGCAAACTGTCGAGAATGGGCAAGCGTCTGGTATCAACGTCCGACATCGCTTCCCGGGAAAGGATCAGCACGGTGCCATATTTGCCCTGATTGCCAGTGCCGTGTTCGTCAGGTATCGGATATGGCAGTGTTTCTGATGGCGGGAATTGCCCTTGGTCGAGATGGCCGCTCAAGCGCATGAGCAGCAGCAACGCGCCTTCACCGAAGTTCTCCGCGCCCGGGACGTCTGCACCGGGCGCAACCACGGGATGTATCTGAAAACTTTCAACGGCCTGCGCCGAATATCGTGCAAGCTGCACCTGTACAACCGAGAAGACACCGCGGTGCAGCGCAATCTGCTGAAATCTGTCGGCAAAGAGTGTCGCCAGGCGCTGGTTATTGGCCTCATCAAGCCCCGCCAGGTTGCAGCCAAAGTCATACCCTTCAGCAAGGTTGAACGTCACTCGGCCAGTGTCATCGGTTGAAAGCCGGACACTCAGCGTCAGCATGAACCCCATTGACTTGGTAACCCTGGAGCTTGCGGACACGGTCGTTGCACCGCCCGACACATGGTGAAGACTGCTGTAGCGCCCGGCGACGATACTCATCGCCACGACAACACTGACCTCTCCTGACAGTTCATACTGAAATGAAAGGGTTGGTGCACCCAGTTCGACGCCCGCAAGCGTCAGGGTATCGAGCATGGGGTCGTTCGCACCAACCTCGCCGCTGAACAGCGGCACAAAGGCAAGGCGCTGGTAACGTTCTACGTATTGCTGTTGCAATTGCTGGTTGATATCACTGCGACTGATCGCGGCAATAGCCCCCCAGCCCTGAGTGCCATTGCCGGCGCTCAGTTTATCCAGAACATCTCTCATGGAGTTGGACATTACATTACCCTCCGCGCAGCACTCTGGCTGCGCTTTGATTAGCGGGCCAGCGCCTGCAATACGGCAGGAGAATCACTCAATGGCAGCGGCAGAATCAGATGCCCCTGCATCGTGCCGAACCCCCAGGGGTCCTCGTAACTGGCGAAGATCACGACAAAACGCTCCGGCTCCCCGGGGAGGCTGGTGTAGACACCGTTCAAACCATCGGTTTCTAAACAACCCGGACCGTCAAGACGCCACTCGACCTCAAGCGCAACGTTATTGCCGGAAGCCTGCATGATGACCTTTCCTCCAGAGGAGGTGACCACCCTGACCACCAGCGTCGGGGCGTGTCGACGTACCAGCACCTTGATCCCCTGGATACTTTGCCCGTTGCTGACGGTGATCTGATCCAGTACGTAAGTCTTGCCCTGCCCTGCTGGCCCAGCTACGTAAAACTTGCCACCCTGCGGATCATCTTCCAGGGTGCCGCTTTCAGGCGTGCGATTGGCTATATCCCACTTCAGGACACCTCCACGCGAATGACTGGCCGAAAGCTTTACTCTTTCATCGTGATTACACACTTCAATCAGCGGGTTGACGCTAATGGCGCTGGTTACAACGGTGATCAACACGGTGCTGCTCGCAAGGGTCACAGGATCCACCGCCTCAACCAGAACACGCTGAAAGTGCTGAGGCATGTTTTGTAACTCTGGTGCCTTATACAGGCCTTGCTTACTGATGGAGCCGTAGCTGCCCGCGATGCCATCCGGCGGAATTTTCACATCCCACTCCAGCCCCTCGCGAGCCGGCTGGGTGGTCAGTTGCAGGGTTTCTCCAGCGATGACCACCGCCTGTTGCTCGACGACGCTGAACGCCGCCGGTGCTGCAACGATTCGACCGAACACGGCCAGGTCATAAGGCATTTGCCGGCGCAAGGGCTGCAGGCTCTGCTCCCCCGACAATTGCCAGTTGTCCAGAAAACGCTCGGCCCCACCGGCGTCCAGTGTCTGGCTGAACCCTTTAAGTAGTGCGTGCTTGACGGTGTAAGCCACGAATCCGTTGATCTGCCGCTCCTCCCCGGCACTCAGGTCGTCCAGCAGACCTGCAACCGGGGTGACGTGCTCGTCATAAAGATAGGGGGTGTAGAGATGCCCTTCCATCGCCTGCGCTTCAGAGTCGTCGGCAGTCAGATGAAACTCATGTTTGAGACTCACGTTGAACGTTGCATTGCGCGACTGCCACTGGCTGCCACTCAGCGCCCGGTAGCTGAAATCCAGGGTGCAGGGGAAACTCCAGTTCTGCGTGACCTGGTTGTACTCAAAGTCAATGGTCAACGGGTGCTGACGGTTGAACGCCTGAACACTGAACGTTTCTGACCTGAAGGCAAAATCCGCACTCTCGTACTCGCTTTTCGGTACAGCGAACACACCAGCTTGAGCGATCATCCGCTGTAGCGGTCTGTCGTCAGAAACGATGAATTCAAAATCATTGGTTTGCAGCAGCTGCATAACGGCATGCCCGAATGCGGCACGGTGCAGCGCATGTGCGGAGAACACCGCGGTTGCCGTATACCCGGCCTTGTCGTCATTGGGGATCAGGTAACGGAAATCGGCATCTTCATCAGGCAGCCCGCCTGTCACGCCATATGCCATGGTGGTGAACAGCAGCAGGGCGCCTTTGCTGGAACCAGGCTCGGCCTCCGGGCTTTCCAGCTGTGAGCGCACGTCTATCCTGCGGACCTGGAGCAATTCGTTGCTCTGGTCGCTGAACACGCTCAGCTTGAATACGCGTTCCTGATTGTCTGGGCTGCTCAACCAGCTCTGGAAAAACTCGCCGATCGCGCGTTGTTCAACTGGCGTACCGGCAAAATCCAGCGTCGCGTTGGCCCCTTGGCCGAGGTCGAGCAGCAGGTTCGGACCTTGACTGTCCAGCGCAAGATCCAGATTCAGATGAGGAGCGTCGAGCGGCTGGTAGGCGGCGATTCTCTGAATGATGTGCTGCCCATGAATATCTTCCACGACGGTGTGCAAGCCGCCGAGCAATGACAGTTGCCATGCAAGTGCAGCGCGCTCCATCGGGATGTGCTTGAAAAACAAGGCTGGCGCACCGAGTACACAACCCGAAAAAAAATGGGATGTCTGGGTATCGGGAATGGTGACGCTCCCATTCGGCACGGGGCGGGACCGCCCCTGCTCCACTCCGAGCCGATACGTCTCGTCGAGCATACCGTTGACCTTTGCGCCATCCAGCGCGATGACCGCATCCCAGCCTCGCAACCGGGTTGTATCTTTCATCCATGCCAATAGACTTTCGGCCGTGTGACCTGCCATGACATCACCTCCTGTGATGTTGATGTACCTGTGACCCTGATGTGCTTAATGCGCTCAGGGTGCTGTCTTGTCGCTCATCATGCCCAACTCCTGGGCAAACCGGCCCAGTGGTAACGGAAGGATGATATGCCCCTCCAGCTTTCCAAACAGGGGGTGCATGGCCCAGGCAAAAATCAGCACGAATCTGTCGGTCGTGTTCTGCGCGACGCTATAGAGCCCGGTCTCACTGATTTCCCCGGTGAGCTTCGCGCCAATGTCCCAATAGACCTTGAACAACGCCGGGTCGAGAGGGTTGCCATTGGCGAACGCCTGCAGTTGCACCTGACCGGCAGCTACCTGCGCAGACGCTGCGAGCTTGATGGTCAGGAAAGGGATCTTTTGCGTGACCAATACCCAGGCAGAAGCATGGGCCTGGGGGTTGCTCTTGCCGGTGACGATGATCTCGTCCAGCACGTAGGTTTTATCGTGCAACGCGGGTCTGCGGGGAACATAGGTATGATCACCATCGGGCAGTGCACTGGGGCGCAAGTCGCCGCCTTCGCCAATCACGGTCTCTTTGAGCGACCAGAGTAATTGGCCACGATTCACTTCCCCCGCCGCCAGTTCCGCCGTTCGGGTCACCTCGCAGATCTGAATCAGGGGGTTGAGAGTGGCGTAGCTGGCCACTACCGTGACAAGCGCCGAACTGACAACGCCCGACGTGTCATGAGTGGCAGTGACGCGCATCCGGTTGAAGGACGTATCGCCTGGCAATGTCGGAGCGTAATAAACGCCCGTCCCATTAATAGCGCCATAATCCTCAGGATTGCCCTGCAAACACTCAACATCCCACTTAACATTCGTACCTGCCGGTGCCACGACAAATTTGTGGGTGCTGCCGGAAACCATCACCTGCTCGACGGGGCTAATAGAAAAATCGGCCCTCAGAGGGTTGATACGACCGAACACGGCGATATCTCTGGGCGCACGGAGCACATCAGCAACAATGGTCTGATTGTAATTCAGATGAATATGCTCATGGATAAGCGACGTGACCGACAGGTAAGGCGTGAGCGTATGCTGGAATGCTTCCCGGATCCTGGATTTATGAGCGTCCAGATCTGCGTCCGATGATTCGGCTTTCAACCGTGCAATCAGGTCGAACAGGAAAGGGCTGTTCACCGGCTTGCCGTTAAAGACCGGTGGGTACTCTAGCGTATTCAGGTTCACCGCACTCGACGTGATGTCCAGAGAAGGCGTCAGAACGAAGCCCTCTTCATCATCTTCCGCAAAACGGTAGGTGCATTTCAGCTCTGTTATCGCATTCCGAAAAATAACCAGAACATTATTGTTATCACCCGGCAACGTGAGATATAAGCCGTCCATCCATTTTACTGTCCAGCTAAACGCAGCGCTGCCATGGTCAGTCAGTTCTATCAGGAGAGGCTCGATAGTCCCGATATTCCATCCAGGTTTGACACTCTCTACGTCAAACCAGAACCCGGTATGGAGAACAGAGGCAATGATCTTTTCACCGCCGCTGTAGAAAGTATGCTCTTCACTGACACTTGGGATTACCAACTGACCGCTGATACCTTGCGCCTTGATCATGTTGCCGGTGCCATCGAACTCTTCCCTGAGGACGAGGGAATCGAACAAAGCACGCAACGCTTGTGTAACTGGCTTAATGGGAAGCGCAATGCTGGCCAGACGTGTTGAATCGAACAACACAGTGGCGGAATACCCCTTGCCCGGGTCATCCGGTATCAGGTATCGGTATTGCGCCGGGATGTCGCCGCCCTCGTCATTGCCTTGCATGCGAATGAACACAAGAACAGCGCCGTCGCCATAGTCAGGCGCAGTTGGGTCCAGCGAGCCCGCAGGATTGGTCTGGGTACGCATCTTGAACGACTCGGGGCGCACCTGTGCAACGTTGCCCGCGCTAATGAACCCCAGCGTCCACACACGCTTGTTGTCCGGGAGTGTGTTGAACCAGTCCTTGAAAAAATCCCCGCCCAGTTTCCGGTCGTCGATCGTCTCGGCGAACGTCAGGATGAAGTTGTCACTTTCCTTGAGGTCCAGCTTGACCCGGCCATCCAGATCGACAATCCCCGGGACCCTGTCCAGGCTCAGGTCGAGCGTCAGCCTCGGCCCCTGCAGTGGATCGACACGAATGACCCTGACCGCCTCCCAGGTGTCGACATTGTTGGTCATCGTCACTTGGGTTCCGCTCAGAATGGCGCAGGTCAATGACGCATGGGATTTGCTCAAGTCGTTGTCGGAGAACGAGAGACGGGGGGCGTCCAGAATAAAATCATGGATGCTTTCCTTCGACCTGCCACCGACCTGTGGTACCTCACCACTTATCGGACTCAGATACGTGTTGGATGAGAAGCGGGAAATGTACTCCTCAAGCAGCAGGTAATTGACTTCGTCCCGAGCCATCACCGCGATTGAGTCCCAGCCCAACATCACATCAGTGAGAGGGTCTTTCATCCAGGCAGTGATACTTTCCAGTGTGTTATTAGCCATGGGGCCACCTCCATGTGGCTGCTGGTGAACGGTCGCATAGATGCGACCGGCATTTTATTGATATCAGTACCGCTACCGCGAAGTCATGTACGGGGGCCTCGTGGCGTTGCGCAGCCTGTCTAGTCCACCAAGGTAAAAGTAATGGGCGGAAATTGGGTGTAACTCAGGCCGTCATCGAAGCTGACATCAACGGTCACGCTGTTGGTTTCACTGTTTCTTTGCAAGCGCTCCAGAAACTCTCTTGGAATGCTCACCGGCACGCGCCGGGCCTGATACTCAGCCTCGGTAACCGGCTCCGCTACGCCGATGCGAAGGCCCAGCGTCAGCGCCGTGCCAGATGACTGCAGCAGTCCGACAGTCTTTATTCTTACTCGCTGCCCCGGTGCCATGTAGACCCAGCCAGGCAGTTCCAGACCGGCACCACCTGGAGGTACCTTGGCGAGTGAAAGCCGCGCATCCAAAACAGGAGGGTTCACGAACTGGATGAACGGCCAGCCACCGTCTAACTTCCTCACTTCCAGATTGAACACTCTGGAGGTCCCTGCGGGTTCGAGCACCGGCGTGACTTTGTAATACACGTCCAGGCGTTTACCCATGTTGGCAGGCACCGCCTCGGGCGGGATATGGAACATCCGGGAGTCGTTCGGCGAAGGGTCGGCAATGAAACGGCCAGTGCTCCCGTGGCCATCCCAGTACATCTGCACCTGATCTCCTGCACCGATGAAGGCCTCTTTGGGTATGCTGATCGTCACACCCTGCGTCAGTTGCCGGGCAAATATATGCCCCTTGACCATCGTGTCACCGGGTTCATCAATGATCGCGTCTTTGATAACGGGCGCTGGAAGATCGAGAGGCCGCCGCAGAATGACATCGCGCGACAACGACCTCTTCGCTTCGCCCAAACGGGCATATTCGTACATGAATTCTACTTGCCTGCCGTTATTGGCGATTAGCCAGGACGAGGCTAGCCGGAACTGCACAATGCCACTTTCAACGCTCGACAGGTCAGCCCTCAGTGACTGCGCTACCCGAGTGTCGCCGCTGACGTAAAGCATGACGTCGTCATTGACCTCCATACCCGGATAGGGCCCGACTATCAGCGTTATACCATCGGGGTAGGCGCCCGGATCCAGCGAGCCACCGCTGAAATCCTTGATCGTCAGTGCTGGCAACAAGTCGTCATCATGCTCGACGATATCGAGGGTCTGAATGGATGACTGGCTGGTTATTGAGGTGCCAGCGTAGGTAACGCTATAGCTCATCAGCACATAGCCACCTTCAATCTGAAGCAGATCGCTAGCCGTCACGCGCCACTGCACAGGCAGTCCTACATCGCTATTGGTCAGGGTCTTCGATTGCGACAAGGGTTGAAACGGATCATTTTCGCCAAAAAACAAGTCCAGCGTCAGGGTGATCGTGTCACCCATGCGCATGGCGTGATACGGCGGCGTCACAAACAGGACTTCTCCACCCAGTTCCAACAGCTCTGGATCAAGCTTGAGATCGTGCGACTCCTTGCATTGCGGCGCCCCCAACCCGCCAGATAAAGCGGGCCGTTTACCGACGTTGAAAAATATTCTCAACGACTCTTCGCCGCGATTACCCTGTACGTTGGGGTCATACAGCTGATACGAATAAAACACCCACCCCTGATCGAGTTCGTGCAGAGGCTGGTTGAGAATGATTACAGCCACACCCTTGGGATTATCCTCCTCGACCACCACGAGGTCTTCGAAGAAATCCACCAACTGACCCTGCAAACCGCAACCCCGCCAATTGGGAAACAAACGATCTCCCACACGCATTCCCGGATAATTGATCCAGGTCTCCAATGCCTGACCCATCAACTGATCAAGGTCGAGGTAATTCTCCGGCTGCTTCAGGTAGGGAACCTCGGGCGGCGGCAGGTCCAACTGTAGAGAGGGTTTTACGTCCAATGCCATGTCGGTCACTCCGGTCTCGTTTCACTTGAGATGAATATCCGGCAAGGCTTGGCCGTGCGACAACGGATTAGCTTTTTTACGCCAATGAAAATCTCCCGCCCACTAGCACAAGTACTAGGTTGCCGCCTGGGGCAGGCGTGTCTAGGGTTTGAACAAGACCTTAAGTCGCAAGGGTTTCCCTGAAAGCCCCGCATTGACAGGTCGCCAACCGAACAGGCGCATGGACTGCATAACGGTCAGGCATTGCTGCGCCTGCCACGTATCAACAGCGAGGCCTGCGCCATGGCTGCTTCTACTTCCGTACACTCCAATGCACTCAACTTCATGAGCTGTCTGAAAAGCGGCGTTGATCCCCGTACCGGGCTGTACAACGTATCGATCGCCCTGCCTGAACTGCAAAGTAATGATTTGCGCGGCCCGGGCTTCAACCTCGACCTGTCCTATAGTCAGCTCAACAGCATCGACAGCGGCTACGGGCTAGGCTGGAATCTACAACTGTCGCAATACAATCCCGGTACCCATATCCTGAGCCTGAGCACCGGCGAAACCTTCTGTATCGATGGCACCCGCGAAGTTTCCTGTCTGGACGGCACCCGCCGAACCGAACTGACGATGTCCGAGAAAAAACTCGACACTTTTCACTTCTACGAACTGGACGCAACGCATTACCGGGTGGCTCACAAGTCCGGCCTGGTGGAGATTCTTGAGGTCCACTACAGCGGCAACAACAAAATGGCCTGGCCCGTGCAGATTATCGCTGCCTCTGGACACGGCATCCGCCTCAAACACAGCCCCTTCAACAGCACCCGGTTCATGCTTGACTCGATTACAGACGACCTGGGCGACGCTCTACTTCAGATCACCCGCAGCAGCACATCAATCAATCTGGCAATGCACCCCTCTGCCGGGCCGGAGGGTAAGCCGCTGGCGCTGTTTGTCATGAAGCTGAGCACCAGCGATAAAATAGTATCGAGCATCGTCCTGCCTACCGGGGACAACCCCGAGACTAACGCTTCCTGGCGGTTTGAATACCAGTTGAAGGAGGGCAACCAGCGGTGTATCAAGAGCGTGGACACGCCTTCTGGGAGTCACGAAGATATCTTCTACCTTGATGCAGGTCATCCGTTCCCCTCGGGTGCCAACCGAGTCAGGATACCTCGAGTGACTCGGCATATTGTTAATCCGGGCCTTGAACAGGCAACGATTGATGTCCGCTATACCTACCTGGACGGTCAGCAGCGCCAGCGAAATTTTCTGGGTGCCGGGCTGTCGATCAAGTGGGACGACGATGGTCTGGATAATCTTTACAAGTACCTGCAAGACTACGATTACGTCTGTACCGAGAGCCTCTGGGTGGATGAGAAACCGGTGCGCAGTATCGAGAGAACGTTCAACCGCTTTCATCTGCAGACCCGGGAGGTCACCGCCCAGAACGGCCATCAGAAGACTGTAACCACCGCTTACAATTATATAGCGGGCGTCCACTATGCCGAGCAGCCCGCTGACTGCCAGTTGCCCCGGGAAACCGTTACCAGTTGGCAGTTACTGAACGAACCTGCCCGCACCCGCAGTGAAACCGTCACCGACACCTATGACAATCAAGGCAACGTGCTGGTGCATCTACGAGCCGACGGGATTGAAGAAATCAGCAGCTGGTATCCCGCCGGAGCGAGCGATGGCTGCCCGGCCGATGCCGAAGGATTTGTCTGCCGACTCAGAGAAAAGATCATCAAGCCCGCAGCCTCGATGCAGGCGGGTGCCCCGACCCTCAGCACACGTTATCGCTACGCATCGATAGGTACGCTGACAGGCAGCGAGGCCTCTTACTGGATCGTGCCTGAAAGCGAGACGCTGGTGCAGATCGACGGCGATACGGAAGTAGAGCTGCAGCAGATCCGGATCGAACTCATCGACAATCCGGCAGACCCCTTCGCGCATGGACGTACCGTTCGACACACTCAGACACTCAATGGCAATTCCACCTTCACCCGGTATGCCTACAGCAAATTCAACGAATGGCAACCGGGCGGGACGATGCTGTCGATCAGCCAGACCACTGAAACAAATTTCGACGCAGCGCAAAAAACCGTCGAGCATCAGCTATCAGCCTTGACCGGCCACAAACTGTTGATTGAAGAAGATGGCGTGGAAACACGATATGTCTACGACGCACTCAACCGGCTGACCCTGGAAACAGTGGCGGCGGAAACGCCTTATAAGGCCAGTCGCAAGTTTGAATACACCCTTTGCAATGCTCCCGGGCAGCAGGCAGAACAAACGCTGACCCACGCCAGCGGCGTCAGGACACGCTCGCTCATGGATGGGCTGGGACGCACTGTCAGCGAAGAAAAGGACCGTATCGAGGGCCCCACGTCGCAGGTTATGAAGCCAATCCATACTGCCCGATACAACGCCTGGAATCAGTTGGAGCAGGAGACCGCCCATGACTGGCTGGGGGCCAAACCCTTGGCCAGCAGCACCCTTGGCTACCGCTACGATGACTGGAACCAGCGATGCTGCACCACGACCGATGACAACGTACAGACTTATGAGTATTCAGACCCGATCGGCAGCGGCGTACATAAAGGCCCAATCCAGAAAACCTGGAAACAGAGTGGCGACCCGGAGGGCCGCATCAGTGGCCGCAGTGAAACCTGGCTGAATCTGTTCGGCAAACCGGACCGGATCCGGACGCTGACCGCTGGTAAAACGGGTCGCAGCCGCACGCACAGCATGAGCCGCAGCCGGAACCTGACCACGACTGAGCAGGAACTGAGCAGGCAGACCTTTCTGTACGACGGGCTGGGACGCTGCACCGAGCAGCGCGATGCACTCCAGCAAAGCACCCTGTTCAGCTACGACAACTGGTCACGCATGGTCTCCTCCACGCTTGCAGACGGCAGCGTCATCAACCGGAGTTATGCGCCGCAAAGCAGCAGTGAGCTGGCAACGATGCTCGAGGTCGTGCACCAGAACGGCACCACCAGAACCGTGGCAGGTACACAGAAATTTGACGGGCTTGAGCGTGTGACGCAGACCAAAACAGGTGACCGCGTCGAACAGTTCAACTACGACGCCGGTGAGATGCAGCCCAGGTCGCGCACAACAGCCGGGCTGGACAACATCAACTTTACCTACACTCGGGCGCTCACTGATCAGATTTTTTCCAGCACGGCTCCGGATGAAACGGCCAAATTCGATTATGACAAGACCAGTGCCCGCCTCATCGAAGCGACGAACCCGCAAGGCACGCGCACTTACCGCTATGACGTGCACAATCAACTGACGGGAGAGACCTGGGACAATCTGCTTGCTCAGGCTTGGGAAACCCGACACCAATCATCGCTGCTGGGTCGGCCGATCAAGCGCACCGATCTCAAAAAAGGCGAGGCGGCGGGCGCAGAGACCCGTTACGACTACGACACGCTCGGCAGAATCAGGTTTATCAACCAGAGCAACCTGCGCACCACAATCGACTATGACGTGCTGGGCCAGCTCTGCAAGGTGGCCACCGAGGACCTGCAGGCCGGAACTGGCGTGATCATCGACATGGAATACGACGACCAGGGACAGGAAATTCTCAGAACCCAGACCGCAAGCAACCAAGCGGCGTTGACCTTGACTCAAACGTGGGCAGTGGACGGGCTTTTGAAAACCCGCGACCTGCAACAGGCGGGTAGCAGCCTGCTGCACGAAACGTTTAGCTACGACCCCAGAGGCCGCCTGACACTGGTGAATTACCTGGGTAGCAGCTTGCCGAGAGACGAACTGCAAAGGGAGATGACCAGACAAATATTCACCTTCGACGAGCTGGACAACATTACGCTATGCCAGACCAGGTTTACCGATGGCACCTCTGAGCGAGCAGCTTTCAAATACGGCAGCCCCGGCGACGATAAGCATAAAGACCGCTGCCAGCTTTTGAGTATTGCCTACACGCCGCCCAGAAAAACACCAGACCCGACATTCAGTTACGACGCCAACGGTAACCAGCTTGAAGACGAGCATGGCAACAGTCTGCATTACGATAGCCAGAGCCGCCTGCTGCAGGTCGCAGAAACCGGCGGTGCCCCTATCAGCCAATACCGTTATGACGGCCACAATCAACTGGTCGCCACCAGGGATGGCAATGAAAGCGAGATTTTGCGGTTCTATGAGGGTCATCAACTGAGCAGCACGGTGCAGGAAGATCAACGCACTCAGTACCTGCATCTCGGCGAACAGCCGCTGGGCCAGCAGATTGTGGACGACGCCGAGCAAACCCTGTTGCTACTGACTGACGCAAACCAGAGCGTTATGGGTGAATTTCAACAAGGCCAGCTGCGCAAGGCGGTCTACAGTGCCTACGGGGAGCGCCACAGCGAGGAGGCGCTGCTGAGCACTGCCGGGTTTAACGGTGAAGTACGCGAAGCCGCCAACGGCTGGTATCTGTTGGGCAATGGCTACCGGGCCTACAACCCTCTCCTGATGCGCTTCCACAGCCCGGATTTTCTCAGCCCCTTCGCCGAAGGCGGCGTCAACCCCTACACCTACTGCCTGGGCAACCCCATCGCCCTGCGCGACCCGACAGGACATGATGCCAGCGGTCAGACCGGCCGGTTGAGACGGCCCGATGAGGGGGCTTTGCCAATGCAACAAGGTGGCGGAGATATCATGGGTTGGGTGGGTGTAGGAATAGGCGTTGTTTTCACCGTACTGGGCGTTGCCGCTACCATAGCCACGTTAGGAACAGCCACACCGGTTACCGGCCCGGTAACTGTCCTGGGCATTTCCATGACCGCCAGCGCTGCCGCGGCCGTTTCGACAGTCTCGACCGGTGCGCTGATCGTCGGTACGGCATTGACAGCGGCTTCAACTACGGCCAATACAGTTGCCATTGTAAATAACGATCAGACGGCCGGAGAAGTCGGCGGCTGGTTGGGTATTGCCGCTGTGCCCGTTGGCTTGGTAGGGTTTGGCGCGGGGGCTGTGGTGGCGAGGGCAGTTGCGGCTGCGGCTAAAGTTGCGGCGACCGCTGGCAGCAGGGCCGGCAGCGTCGTCGGCAGCGTCGGCAGCAGCTTAAGGAGCATCAGCAGCGCAAGAAGCGCAAGAAGCGTGGCAGGAGGCAGCATGGCAGGCGTTGCTCAAAGCTCATCTGGCAACCTGGCCCCGGTCGCAGCGTCAAGTACTGCTACAACTGCGGAGCGAGGTAACTGGATAGTTACAACACTTAATCGCTTGGGCGCAGAATTCGGGCCAACCGTAACGCGTGCTAGAAACCTTGCCCCTATAAATAATCCTGGCCCAGAGCTAATGGAGCTCATGCGGGTTACACGAGTTTAGTACCGTTCGCCACGGAACCACATACCCATCCGCCACCGACACGACTTCATACGCGCCTGTCGGTGGCGCCCTGTTCATATCCGTGAAACAGACCCGTACTCGCTATCCCACCCCCCGCCTGCCAGGTAAACCAACACGTGTGGAGTTTACGTTGTAGGTGGCCGCAAAAGATCACAGTTCATCACACGTAATGAAAATTCGCCTCACCTCATACGTCAGAAAAACCAATAACACTAAAACATTAGCCCCCACATTCATTTCGGAAATTTCCTACAACAACTGCCACCAATTAACGAGTTTCAGAAACACCTTATTCCAGATCTTCTCTATACACTCTCGCCCCGTCATGACACGCATCACAAACACGCTATCCAGATGCACTACATAGTTACATTCCCAAACTTTTCTACCAAACCAATCAATAAGGTTATCATCGTGAATAAAACGCTATCCGCACTCGGTCTTGCTCTGGCCACTGCCCTGACTGGCACCGCCGTATCTGCCAACACCGGCACTATCAACTTTGAAGGCCAGATCACCGGCAGCACCTGCCCTATCGAAGTGGTCAACCCAGGTGACGGTGCAGTTGGCAACCTGGTGAAAATGGGCTCTGTCGACGCTGGCCGCTTCAACGCCGTCGGCCAGGAATACAGCGGCAAGAGCTTTGCCCTGCGCGTCAAAGACAATGGCAGTTGCGGTCTTACAGGCACCGCCGATGTTGCAACTGTAAAGTTTGACGGTGCCGCGGACGGTTCCGGCAACTACTTTGCTGTCACACCAACGGCAGATGGCGCAACGGGCGTCGCCATTGCCATTCGTGACTTTAGCGGAGACTCTATCGAGCCTGGAACCGAGTCTGCCCCCTACCCTCTGGTCGTTGGCGGTGTCACCGACATGACCTTCGACGCCTACTATCGCTCGACAGCCGCCACAGTGACGCCGGGCACTGCCTCGGCAGATATCAACTTCACCGTCGCCATCAACTGATACAACACCCGGCCACTGTGTAACGGTCAAAAGACCTGTCGCAAGCCGCACCATTGTCAACGCATCCAGGCCCTTTTACGGGCCTGGATGTTCAAGGTAAAACAACCATGATCGGCACTATCTGCCAACAGGCCGTTGCGAAGTCCGCGCTCGGCTTAGGCATGGCTCTCGCCGTGCTCAGCATTCACATCCCGGTTGCTGAAGCTGCGCTCACCGTCAATGCCACCCGCGTGGTGTTCGCCAGCGAAAAACGCAGTACTTCGGTGGTCATTTCCAACCCGAGCGATCGCCCGTTCGCGGTTCAGACCTGGGTCAACACGACAGTCGACGACACAGTGACCGCAGTGCCTTTTGCACCCTCTCCACCGTTGTTTCGCCTGAACCCCGGCAAACAGCAGCAAGTGCAGATCAATGGCCTGCCCAACGACCTGCCCGCAGATCGCGAATCGCTGTTCTTCTTCAATGTGCAGGAAATCCCCCAGGCCGAAAGTTCGCAAGGCAATGTGCTGAATATCGCTCTGCGGACCCGACTCAAACTGTTCTACCGCCCGGCCGGGCTGACTGACAACCCAATTGCACGCCTCAAGGACCTGCAATGGTCAATCGAGCAGTCCAACGGTAAAACCCGGCTGGTGGGGATCAACCCAACCCCTTTCCACGTGTCGTTCATACGCCTTGAAGTCACGGCCAACGGCAAGACCGAAAAGATCGCGCAGGCAGCCATGCTGGCACCTTTTGCCTCGCAGGCCTATGAGCTTGGCGAAACGAAAGCAGAGCCGGGCGTTCAGGTGGTTTTTTCAGCGATAAACGATTACGGCGGCTACAGCGTTCCGCTGACCGTTCCGGTCACGCTGGCTCATTAAACCGCTTCGGCCAGCTTTCACCCCCCCAGGACATTGACCATGACCCTATTACCCGACTCCGGGCTCATACCGGTGCGCCTGCGTTTTATGCAGTTGCTGATTGTCTGCGGCAGCGGAGCCCTGCCACTGGAGCTGATTCAGGCCGCAGACCTCGTCAATTTCCAGTCCGGTTTTCTGCGCCAGGGCCAGGGCTACGATATCGACGCTGCAAACAAAGCGCTGAATAACCTCGCAGAGGTCGAAGACCTGGCACCCGGCAACCACTGGGTCGAAATTCACATCAACACGCGTTACTTCGGTCAGCGGGAACTGCGCTTCGATGCCAACCCGCAAGGCAACGGTCTGCTGCCATGCCTGTCAAAAGAGCTACTTGAGCAAATGGGCGTACGCATCGAGAGCCTGGCCGAGCAGACATTATTGCAGGCCTCCTGCGTCGACCTGTCCCGGCTGATTCCCCAGGCAACCACCAAACTGGACGGCGGCAGGCTGCAACTGTCGATCTCCATACCGCAGATCGCCATGCGCCTGGATGCCATCGGCAGGGTTGATCCGGCGCTCTGGGATTACGGCATCAATGCCGCATTCGTCAGTTACCAGGCGTCCGCGCAGCAAACCACGCGTACCGACACCGGCACAGGCAACAGCGCGGATCTGTACCTTAATAGCGGTATCAACCTTGGCGCATGGCGACTGCGCAGCAATCAAAGCGTGCGTCACGACGAAGAGGGTCGTCGTGAATGGACAAGGGCCTATGCATACGCCCAACGTGACCTGCCCGGCACTCACGCGAATCTGACCATCGGCGAGGCGTCCACCGACAGCAATGTTTTCCGTAGCGTACCGATCAAAGGCGCACTGATCAAAACCGATCAGGAAATGCTCCCCGACACCGCACAGGGGTACGCCCCGGTGATTCGCGGTGTGGCGCAGAGTCGGGCGAAGCTTGAAGTGCTGCAGAACGGCTACCCGATCTATTCCACCTATGTCAGCGCCGGCCCCTACGAAATCGACGATCTGGCGGCTACGGGCAGCGGCGAACTGGAAGTGGTACTGACTGAGGCGGACGGTCAGGTGCGGCGCTTCAGCCAGCCCTACGCAACCATCGGCAACCTGTTGCGTGAGGGCGTCTGGAAATACAGCACCGCACTGGGCCGCTATAACGGTGCCAGCGCAATCGAGCAGCCCTGGATTTGGCAAAGCACGCTGGCCATTGGCACCGGCTGGAACGCCACCCTTTACGGCGGCTTGATGGCCAGCGACATGTACCGCGCCACCGCGCTGGGCATCTCGCGGGACCTGGGCGCTTTGGGGGCCGTGGCATTGGACGCAACGCAGTCGGACGCGGACATTGATCGTGCCGGAACGACCAGCGTGCAAGGCATGAGTTACGCCCTCAAGTACGGCAAGATGTTTACCACCAATACCAACCTGCGCTTCGCCGGTTACCGCTACTCCACTCAAGGCTATCGTGATTTCGACGAGACCATGCGTCAACGCGATAACAACAGACCCTTCACCGGCAGCCGCCGTAGCAGGCTGGAGGCCTCCGTTCACCAAAAGGTCGGAAGCCGCAGCAGCGTCAGTCTGACAATGTCCCGGCAGAATTATTGGGGCAGCGCTGCCGAACAGCAGCAGTATCAATTCAACTTCAATACTCAGCATGCCGGGGTCACCTACAACCTGTATGCCTCACAATCGCTGACCGACACACGCAACCAGAAAAATGACCGGCAGTTGGGGCTCAGCATCTCGCTGCCTCTGGATATCGGGCATTCGAGCAGCGCAGCCTTCGACCTGCAGAACAGTGGTGATCACTACAGCCAGCGGGCCAGTCTGAGCGGCAGCCTCGACGATAACCGCCTCAATTACCGAACCAGCCTGAGCAACGATGACGGCCGCCAGCAAAGCGCAGGTCTCGCGGTCGGCTATCAGGCGCCTTTTGCAAGTTTCGGAGCGGGCCTGACCCAAGGCAACGATTATCGCAGCACGTCAATCAATGTTAGTGGCGCCCTGTTGATGCACGCAGGGGGTATCGAACCCGGTCCGAGTCTGGGCGATACCATTGCGCTGATCGAAGTGCCCGACACACCGGGCGTCGGTGTACAGAATGCAATCGGGGTCGAGACCAATAGTCGAGGGTATGCACTGGTGCCCTACCTGCGGCCTTACCGTTACAACCACATCGAGCTGCAAACGGATCAGCTCGGTCCGGAGATCGAAATCGATAACGGCAGCGCTCGAGTAGTGCCGGCTCGCGGGGCCGTGGTCAAGACCACTTTTGCCGCACGCACCGTCACACGCCTGGTTATCACGGCGCTTACCGACAGTGGCAAGCCGCTGCCGTTCGGTGCTCAGTTCAGCGACGCCGAAGGAAACATCATGGGCATTGCAGGCCAGGGCGGATTGATTTTGCTGTCCACCGGCATGCAGGCACAAACCCTCGACGTAAGCTGGGGTGAACAGACGGAATCCCGATGCCGACTGCACATAGACCCGACCAATATGCCGCTGACCAAAGGCTACCGAATACAGTCATTGACGTGCAGCCAATGACCTCTGGTCTGACGCACATGTGCCACCGACCTTTCAGGAACCCCTTATGAAACATGTACTGAATGCACTGGCGCTTGCCGTGACTGCCGCCAGCCTCGTTCATGGCACAACCGCTATGGCCGAGTCTTACGATTCGGATCCGGGCGACAGCTGTTACTGGCTATCCAGCCCCGGGATGAAAGAATTCCGCCGTGACATTGGCACGATCTACATCCCCCGAGATGCCAAAATCGGCAGCGTTATCGGCAAGATCGATATGGAGGCATACACCCCCGACCTGGCAAGACTATCGGCCGCTTGCGCCAATGACGGCACCGCTCTACTGGAGTTCAGGGCGACGGCAACGGCCCCTATCCATTCTGGTGGTCTGGAACCGATCAATGGTGAAGACATCAACGGCAAAGTACTTAAAACCAATATTTCAGGAGTCGGCATAAGGGTAAAACTGGAGCATCCGTACTCAGGTGGGTGTAACAATTGCTTCACACCGGTCGACGGAAATCCTGTCGTACCGTTTTTGGCTCTCAATGAATATAACAACCTGCTCGTGCCAATCAGCATCGTGGGCCTGAGAAACTTTATCACGCTGGTCAAGATCGGGCCTATACCTCCCGGCCCTAATGTGCTGGATGGCAGCGAGCTGTGGTCAGGAAGCCTTACTGCGCTGGGCAAAGTCATGAGATACGGCGTCACCGGCACGGTGATTCAGGCTCAATGCACAGTAGGCGCTCCAAGCAGCGCAGCCCCGGTACAACTGGGTGACTGGGACCGAGCAGAGTTTACCGGGCCCGGTTTCACCACTACGAAGGTCCCCTTCCATATTGCCCTGAGTAATTGCGAGACCGACACCGGCGCCGGCTTTATAGCAACAGCCCACGTCCAGCTCGACGGCGTCGACGGCTCGGCGCCGGTCGGCCCCGTCAATAGCGGCGTTTTCAGCCTGACGACCGATTCGCAGGCTCGTGGCATGGGGATTCAAGTGCTCAAGGCCGACGGCTCGACGCCCATGGAACTGCAAACCGAAGTCCCGTTGATTGCTATCACGCCAGGTAACATGTCACTCAACTTTTATGCGCGCTTCTATCAGACCGAAGCCAGCAGCGAAGTCCGCCCAGGCAAAGCCAAAGGTGCGCTGAGCTTTACCCTTACCTACAAATAGCAGAGCAACCCGCAGATGCCTGCACGCTATGCCGACGTCAGCCATACAACGTTGGTGCCAGTGAAGGAAACGACTGCCAGCTGAGTTTCTGGTCGAAGCTCACGCGCACTCTGATCTCCAGCTGGGTGCCAACCTTGAAGCGCTGCAGATCCGCCTTGCTGATATGACCGGCGCTGATTGTTGCGCCGGTCGACGGCACCGGATACTCACTCAGTACCGGAACAACCACCAGTTGACTGGCGTTGTTCACCCCGCGCACTTCAAGATTGACGAACTGGTCCGTCGCCATGAAGAGCCAACTATTCAATGTGAACACTGCGCGCCCTCCATCGGCGATGCTGCTCAGCGGCAACCGTCCACCCGACACCTTGTCGCATTGCACCACCGGAAAACCGCTGACCCTGGATACCGTGAGGTTATGCCTGCTTGAAACATGCAGCTCCACTACGCTCGGCTCCGTGACCTCGTAATAAACAGGGATCGTTTTACCAAAATGCTGGGGAATCCGACTGGCCGGAATCCTGAACTCGAGAGGGCTGGCAGCTTCCGGCTGGTCTGTTCGGTAGGCCCCGGTACTGCCTGGCTCGGCCCACTGGACAGCAATAACGTCACCAGGACGAATGTCAGCCTGGGCAGGTATTGTCACGATAGCGCCATTGATAGCACTCAACGGATTGAGTGTGCTGTAGCTCGCCGAGCCGGACGCCCCCTCGATTCTCGGTGGCGGTAGTACTCGAGGAACAGGCTGAGCTGCAACATCAAGCCTGAACGCCAGTGAATAAGAAGACGCGTTCCCTGCACGATCTGTCAGGCGATAAAACGCATAGCGCACTCCGTCACCACGTGCCCGAACCATGTCGCCATTGAATACCAGCGTCACAGAATTGCCGATCTCGGGCGCAGCCAGCGACCTGGTCGAAACGATATCGTCATCGCTGAATGCAAAGGGATCGCGGCTCCAGTACCAGGTCACGGCGTCACCGGGAGCTCCTCCACGGTATGACTCAATAGTGGCAGTAACTCTATCGTCGTGGCTTGCCAGATACCCGGAGGTAATCTTTGAGGTATCAAACCTCAGTTGCCCCTGATTGGCAGCCAGCATCGGGGCAGTCAGATCGATGGTAACAGTCTGGGGCACAGACCAGTCGCTATTGCCCGAATACTCCGTCACCTCATAGCGTATCGAGTGGATTCCAGCCGTGAGATGATATTCCGGCAAGTCGAACAATAGGTCTTCAAGGGGGAGTGAGGGGAAATCTTCGCCTGGCCAGGTTTTCTGATAGACCAATGTAGTGTTGTCCCAGTAAACCGTAAGAATGACGTCATAACGGGGCTCATTGTAGTAATCCCACGCGGGAATCTGTATCGGCAGTGGATTAAATACATCGTCTACGGGCAACAACCCCTCTTCGTCCCATTGCGGATCGTCGGGAAGAAGATAGGCAATAAAAGGCGGTGGATAGCCGGGATCCTGCCTGAACAGCGCTGTGAATCCCCTCCTCAGCCAGTGGCGAAAACGGTCATACAGTCGAGTCGTTATCATGTTCAGATCCTTGAAGTCCGCTTCTGCTTCGTGAACATCCATATTCACACCTGCTTACTTCAACACATCTGTGCCATTGCCACGACTCGCAAAACTGCTAGTTGACAGACACTGCCGATAAACTGAGGCCTATAAAAAAGGAGGTCATCGTGACCTCCCTTTTGCCTTTCGTTTTGTTTACCAGCTGTAACGAATACCTACGCTGGCACCCCAGGGTTGCTCGACTTTATCGCCATTGCTGTGCTCGAAATCGGCATGCACCTGAAAGCGCTCCGACAGGGAGGCGGCTATACCAATGCCCAACTCGCCACGCGAACCCGACAAGTCGTTGTTGAAGACGTTGTCGTTCACCTGAACCTCGTTGTTTTTTGCAAACTCGTGAACCCAGGCCGTACGCACATAAGGCTGGACCGTCCTGCCTTGCCCAAGATCGAAGTTGCGCCCGGTCGTCGCACCGAGTTTGCCCACCAGCGAACGCGTCAGGTCGTTTTCGGCACGCATGCCGTTGTCCAGCTCATAATCCTTGCCTTCGACGACCACGCCGGCCAACTGGCTGTAGGGCTCGACAAAGTAACCATTGTCCAGCTTGATATGGCGTCCGAACTCCAGCGACGCACCGACACCCGAGTTGCTGTAATCGCCTTTTGTACGGATGCCATCGCTCAGATTGACGCGGGCTTTGTTATTGAAACGGTTGAACTTGAGCACGCCGTCGAAGTAGTAGCCCGTATCGCTGTCCAGCCATGTGCTGTAGGCACCGACGTAGTAGCTGTCGACTTTGCCACTGGCACCACGGTCCAGACTCAGGTCTGAACTGCTTTGCCCTGCCATCACACCCGCCAGCCATTGCCCGTCACCCATAGGGACTTTGCCGTCCGCGCCCAGCGAAAAGCCCTGCTGAGTTTGCTGATAGCCGAAACCTGACGCATCGGAGACGTTGAACTTGTTGCCGTAGGTGCGCATCCACGCGCCCGACTGGCCACCGTTGTGACGCAACTCACCCATTCGCGTACGCAGCGAGCTCAGCTCGCCGTACCATACGGTGGGTGCCGTGTTGAACAGTGCGACGACCGAGGCGGCAGCAGGGCTGACCTTGCGGGTCTGCGCGTCAAGATACCAGTCATTGGCACCCTGCTTGACCAGATCGTAGGACCAGGCACCGAGGTCGACCGCCCCGCCAACCAAGGAAAAATCCGCATCGCCGGCGGCAGCGCGCACCACATGCAGGCTGGTGTCGGCAGACGGGTCAGTGCCGGTGCTGCCGATCAGCAGCGAGTGACTGCCGGTCGCACTGCCGGTGATGTCGAGAAAGTCTGTGCGACCCGCGCCAAAATCCACATCCATGATGAACGTGCCATTGCCGGACAGATTGGCGACCGACAGTGTGTAAAAACCGGCAGCGTCGCCAAAGCGGACCGAGCCACCGTTCAGGGTCAACTCAGCAAGGTTGCCGTTGCCGATCATGGCCCACTGCGCGCCATTGTTGATGGCGACGCTGCGGGTGTTTTCCAGGTGCCCGGTCAGCACTGAGTTGTTGTCGAGCAGTACATCGGCGAGCGCACCCGACTCGGCAAGTACATCCCCCGTCATGCTGCTGTTGTCGAGATTGAGTGTGACAGCGCTCGCGGACTCGACCTGCACGTTGCCACTCAGGCTGCTTGCCGACACATTCATCACGGCCGAGGAGCCGCCGGTGACTTCCAGCATATTGCCGTTGCCACCCGTCAGGCTGGAACCATTACTGACATCTAACGCCACAACGGAGCCTGGCAACCTTGATATCAATGGGGCAATCCGGATAGCGGCCCCCGTCTGCCCGACCACCTGCGTGCTGTCCAGCTTCAGTGACGCCTCTGTGTAGACTTCCTCGGAGCTGATCGCAACGCCATTCACCGTGCCGACGATACTGCTGGCACTGGCCTGCGCTGCACCGGCATTAAGGCGCAAACCTACCCCGTCGACGCCGGTGCCTGCCAATTGCGAGCCCGTCAGACCGAGCTGACTGAAATGCGTGACCACTGCACCCGCCAATGCGCCGCTGCTGGAGCTGTTGGTCAGGTTCACGCTGGAGCCGGTTGTCAGGTCCAGTAATCGATTGACGCTCAGACCGATACCGCTGGCATTGGCGATGGTGCTGTTGGAAACAGTCCCGAGACTGTTAGTGACTCTAAGGCCATTGCTGATCGCAGCGCCATTCATGGTGAGCTCGGAACCGCCACGCAACGTGGCAGCCACAAGGGCCGACCCGGCCGAGATATTCAGCATGGAGCCCGTCGATTCAACCCTGCCGTGCTGGCTTCCGCCATTCACATTCAGCGTTGCGTCGCTGGACAACACGTAATTATTGACGGGGCTGGATTGATCGATGTCCATCACCTCGTCTTTTACCGGGACAATAGCGGCAAACACTTGATTGCTGATCAATAGCGCAGGAACAAGTGCCAGGCACTTTATGGCAACGGGCAAAAGATGCAGGGCGCAGGGGGGGCGGAGCATCATGGCAGCTTCCTCGATCTAGGAAATATGTAAGCCCGTTCGATATCTGTCTTAAGAAAAAGAAAAGCGAGCTGTAGGACGTCTGCGGATCCTACCGACGTATATCCGACAAAAATGCAAGGCAATTCCGACATTACTGTAGGAATATTCCTACCAACACTGCGAGTGGCGATTCCCCCTGCACTGCTGTTACACCACAACTGCAATGTCCTTAGAGCACGGTCCCAAGGTCGGCACCCTGAAAGATGCCGACCTACTGAAACCCACACCCCTGCGACGCTATAAAACAGCGCTATCTATTACTGAGCATCGCCAGTTTCCAGCCCGCTGTCCTCACCGGATATACAGGTCGTGCGAGAGCTTGCAGAGCAAAAGGTCGAGCCCGTTTTTCGACTGATCCGGACGCGTGTTGAATGAGAGCCTCGCTGTCCGCTGTCTTTGGACAACTCATAGGTAAAAAGTCCGCTGCCGTTGGTAACAGGCTCTACAAGATCCGCATAAGGCACCTTGAATTCAATACCCTGTGCCACGTGCTCGGGAGTCACGGTAATCGGATCAAAGGTAAACTCCGTTCCGGGTATCAGCATCGTGCCATCCCTATCACTGTATCCCCGCCAACTGAACACGACGGTATCACCCGGTTGCATGTCGGCAGCATTGCCTGGCATCACAACATCGATACCCTCCCACGGCTTGCTACCACAGTTGATGAACGGTTCGTCTGCCGGACTTCCACTCCAGCGTCCAGGAAACTCCACATCGACCAATCCCTTGATGGGAATGATAGTGACACTCACCTCGGTGAGGGCGGATTGCTGTACGTTTATGCCGTTCGAAGTGGTGTAGTAGATCGGCAGCTTCTCGTTGTATCCCCCCCTGACAATATCCGCCCACGCAACTTCAAAGGCGACCGTTGCACCGGGCGACTCAGTGGTCAGCGTTATTTCACTGACAGGATCACTCAAAGTACCCCAGTAAAGTTTCAACACCTGCCCTGCTTGGACTTCGTTATAGAGTTGCAGTTGCGCCGTGGCAGACAAACCCAGATCGGCCTCCGTCAGTTGATTATCCGGCGCAGACGAATTCCGACTTTTTACGACCACCGGGGGGAGATTTATGTTTACAGGATCAAGCCCGACAGGGGGCGGGCCAGCCACACTGAAGTTAACGTTCACTGTCAGTCTCGGCGAAGGAGTCTTCGACACTCCACGCACGACGTTGTAGCCAACCTCAAAGGTGCGCGCATTGTCTGCACCTTGCGCTGACAACGTGGCCCAATGGATCGGGAAAACCATCGGAAAGCTAGACACCGGCACCAGCGGTAGCCGGGTGTTTTCCCATACAACTTCTATCTGGTCTGCTTCAGGTTTCGCATTTTCATAACTGGGCGCAGGAATCTCGACCTCAACGCCTAACAGAGCGTCGGCTCTGTCGATCCACCCATCGAACGCCAAGTCGACCTCTGGAGTTTGAAGCCCAGCAGGGCCAGGATTGAGATCAACCTCTATATAGGTCGCACCCGAATAAGCCCCAAAGTTACCCGTGCGATCTTGATAACGGTAGACAACCGCTATTCTTCCCTGAGACAGCGTTTTGACAAAGTCGGCTTCGAGGCGGACAACCGGATCACCCGCTTCCGGGACTACATCGTCTACCGTAATTGGTTTGCTCGTAATGGGTTCAAATGGATCACTCTGGCGGGAAGTGAGCAATGAGGGCACCCATGAAATAAAAAAATTATCACCCGCTAACATGTCCTTGGTGCGCGAGACCGAAATATCCAGGTAAGCATTGTCGTTCAGGTATTGAAGCGTCAGACCGTTCGTCACCACCTCGACAGGCAGTGTAGGAGGCGGGCCTTCGTCGCCCTCATTTGGCGGAACTTTATCAACGGTGAATTGGAGTTCTGACGAGTCAGCCTCGTTGCCATCATATTGGGTATAGTGATATGAAAATAAATAACGCCCTGCCTCTTTAATGACGTCCACGGGGACTATAACTTCAACATCGGAGGGGCTGTCCAGCACGTTTGTCTGAAGGTGACTGCCGTTAACCTTATACTCGAGTGTTTCACCATAACCGTATTCTATGAAATCAGATCTTGGAAGAGTCAGCGTCAGAGGGTTTTCCCATTGAGTCTTTGGCCACAGGGTTCGATCATCGCCCGAAATTGGTAGCAAAGCACCCAATGCCACTGGCGCAGCTTCCAGCCTATAATTTCTTTCGCGAGAACGCTCAAGGCGCTTCTTGCGTACCGCCTGGCGGACCTCTTCAGCCGTTTTTTTTTCTTCGTGCAAGTCCATTTGTCGTTCTCCATAACGATCAGCCGCCATCAAGCCCTGGCGGCAACAGGCACAACCGCAACCGCAACCGCTCACCGGACGTTTAAGCCAGCCGAAACCGGAGAGATCACGGGTTTCCGTCATGCTAGCTAGCAACCTAAGGCTTAATCAGGGCACCGCGATACTGGTAGAAGTGCTAGCTAGACAATCTTCGTTTTAAGGCGTAAGCGTCGTGGTTCGTTCACTCATCTCTATGTATCCGTATCGATACATTCACGACATCCGCCTGACATCGGCCAGCGTCACCCTACCGCCGAGCCTCACGGCGAAGTAGCATGAGCGGCAGCGTTGATCTTCAACAGCGGCCAGACAACGGCGGCACACGCAGGCGACAGACGCACTATGCAAGCACTTCCCGAGAACACCCTTGATGCCACATCGACCGACCAGCGCTGGAGCGTGCGGGCGCTGATCGTCGATGACGACGTGGCCATTCGCGAACTGCTTTGCGACTACCTGACGCGCTTCAACATCAATGCCCGCGGCGTGACCGACGGTTCGCAGATGCGTCAGGCACTCACCGATGAAACCTTCGATGTGGTGGTGCTCGACCTGATGCTGCCCGGCGAGGACGGCCTGTCGCTGTGCCGCTGGTTGCGCAGCACTTCGGACATTCCGATCCTGATGCTGACCGCACGTTGCGAACCGACTGACCGGATCATCGGCCTGGAGCTGGGTGCCGACGATTACATGGCCAAACCGTTCGAACCGCGCGAGCTGGTCGCGCGCATCCAGACCATCCTGCGCCGGGTACGCGACGAACGCAGCGATCAGCGCACGACCATTCGCTTTGACGCCTGGCGCCTGAACAGCGTCCTGCGTCAATTGACGGCCGCCGACGGGCTGGTGGTGCCGCTGTCCAACGCCGAGTTTCGCCTGTTGCGCGTCTTTCTCGAACGACCGCACAGAGTCTTGAGCCGCGAACAGTTGCTCGATGCTGCAAGAGGCCGCTCGATAGAGGCGTTTGATCGCAGTATCGATTTGCTGGTTTCGCGCCTGCGCCAGAAACTCGGCGACGACCCGAAGAATCCGCAACTGATCAAGACCGTACGCGGTGAAGGCTATCTGTTCGATGCCAGGGAGCTGGGTTGATTCGCAGGTTCGACACCCTGTTTGCGCGGCTGTTTGGCGGTGCACTGCTGGCTATTCTGCTTGCGCACTTGCTGGCCTTCATCTGGTTCACGCAATACGGCATGCGCCCCATGCCGCCGCCAAGGCCTGACTTCGAGCCTGCGCACGGCCAATTTGATGACAGGCCGATGCACAGGCCGCCGATCCTGGGGGGGCCGGCGATAGTGCTGTTCTTTCAGTTCATCACTATGATCATCGCCGCGTGGTATGGCGCCAAGGCACTCAGCCGTCCGATACAGCGACTCAGTGACGCCGCCGAGCGCCTGAGTGAGGACCTCGACAGCCCGCCATTGGAAATCAGCGGCCCCAGGGAGGCGCGTCAGGCCGCGCAGACGTTCAACCTGATGCAAAGCAAAGTGCGCGACCAGATGCAGCAACGTGGACGCATGCTGGCGGCGGTGTCCCATGACCTACGCACACCGCTGTCGCGGCTTAAACTGCGCGTTGAACAGATCGAGGAACCCAGACTGCACGGCCAGATGACACAGGACCTCAACGACATGATCAGCATGCTCGATGCCACGCTCGCCTACCTCAACGAGCATCGGCGCACCGAGGGCTTGCAGCAGTTTGACCTGCAGGCGCTGATCGAGTCCCAGGCCGAAAATGCCCAGGACAATGGCGACGACGTGCAGTACGAGGGGCAGTGCAAACCGCTCAGGACGCAACCGATGGCGCTGCGCTCGTGCCTGCAGAATCTGGTCGACAATGCGCTGCGCTACGCCGGTAGCGCGCGCATCGTGATTGAAGACAGCGCAGATCACGTGCGCGTGTCGGTGGTTGATCACGGACCGGGCATTGCGCCGGAGTTTCACGAGACGGTGTTTGAACCGTTCTACCGCCTGGAAAGCTCGCGCAATCGCAACTCCGGCGGCATCGGCATGGGCATGAGCATCGCCCGCGAGGCTGCGCGCCGCATCGGCGGGCAGTTGTCGCTGGCGCAGACCCCGGGCGGTGGTCTGACGGCGGTACTGGACCTGCCGCGCCTTTGACGCACTGAGTATCGCGCCCTGTACAAAGCCTACATCACCACGACAACTGACAGCAGCCGACGGGTATAAAACTCCGCGGGAGTGAGCGTGCTCACGAAAGCGATTGTCCATGCGCCCTGTTTCTTAGACGTGTGTGACTATCGTACCGATGCTCCGCCTCGGCACGATCGTCAGTTAGATTTGCATATAATGATAAGTGCTTAGCGCGGGTTACGCGCCCGTTCACTGCCAACCCAGTCCGTCAACAGGCTGTACGCCACCGCCAGCAGGGTCGGGCCGATGAACAGGCCGATGAAGCCGAACGCCAGCAGCCCGCCAAACACCCCCAGTAACACAATCACCAGCGGCAGATTGCCGCCCCGACTGATCAGGTAAGGCTTGAGCACGTTGTCCACGCCACTGATGACGAACATGCCCCAGATGCCGAGAAATATCGCCATACCATACTCGCCATACCATACTCGCCCTGCCAAACCAGCCAGGCGGTTGCAGGCAACCAGACCAACGGCGGGCCCATCGGGATGAGGCTGAACAGGAAAGTCAGAATGCCCAGCACCAGCGCTCCAGGAATGCCTGCGATCAGAAAACCGATCAGCGCGAGCAACGCCTGCGCCGCTGCGGTGCCAATCACACCGTTGACTACCCGCTGCACCGTGCCTGCAACCAGGTCCAGATAATACTGCGCCCTGTCACCGATCAAGCGTTCCAGCAGGCTCAACACGAACGCCGCCAGACGCGGACCGTCGCGATAGAAGAAAAAGGCGAAAACGATACTCAGAGTCAGCTCGAGGATGCCGCCACCGATCTGCGCGCTGCGCGCCAGCAACCAGTTGCCGACCTCGCCCAGGTACGGCTTGACCGTGGTCATGAACGCCGCGCCCTGCTGATCAATGGTGGTCCACAACCCCACCAGGCGCTCGCCCACCAGCGGAATACCCGCCAGCCATTGCGGCGGATCAGGCAGCCCGTCGACCTGTATATCCTTGATCAACGCCGTGGCGTCACGCACATGGTCGGCGAGATTGAAGCCCAGCCAGACGAGTGGTGCCGCGACCAGCAACATCCAGCACAAGCACATCACCAGCGCAGCCAGCGACTCACGGCCCTTGAACCAGCGCGTCAGCAAACGCATCAACGGCCAACTGGCAAACGCCAGCACCGCGCCCCAGACCAGCGCCGACCAGAACGGTGCCATTACCCAGAGACAGGCGCCGAATAGCGCCAGCAGCAGAATCTGCACCAGCAAACGATCATTGTTGAACATGCGGCATCCATCAGAAGGGCTCGGAGGTAGCGAGCATAAAGGCGAACAGGGCTGGCGTCAGCCGTTGTTCGCCATGTTCGCCAATCAGTGACTAGCGGATGACCTCGATTTTCAGCCCTTTGCCATCGAGCGCCCCGGTTTCCAGCCGGGCAGCGCGAACACCTTTGCCGATCAACGCGTCACGCCAGGCACCTGCGCTGACGCCGGACACGATCAAACGCAGTGAACTGTCGAGGTTGAGGCCGCGAGAAACCAGCGTGACCCAAGCCTCTTGTGGCTCGCCGGCAAGCCGGGGCAGTTCCAGCTTGCCGGTGCTTTTCAATTGACGCAGCAGCGTCGCCGAGGTGGGCAGCAGCTCGCCCAGTGGCGCAGCGGCTTCGAACTGCTCGACGTGCAGATAGGCTCGACGATTGCCGCGGGTAATGCTGTAGAGCGCCACCAGAGTGTCATTGCGGGGCTCTGCCATGCGCAACAGCAGATACGCCTGCCGGTCGTCCGCGCCGAACAGCTTGGCGTTGCCGAACACTTCGTTGGCCCACAGGCTGCTTTCTCCGCAGTCGCGTGCCTGACACCAGAACAGCAATTCAGCGCCCTGCTGCTGCAAGGCTTCGCGCGCGGCGGTAAAAGCGTCGTCGGACGTATGTTCGGCAGGTAACTGATAGGTGACCGAGGTCAGGTTGCCGCGCGCGCTGACCTGTCCGTCGAATCGCAACTGGCCACTGATCTTGCGGATCGAGCCCATCGGGTAGACACGCTCCAGTTCGGCGACGGGACGGTAGTCAACGATCTCGGCATCGGCCAGACGCGGCACAATGTCCAGATCACGGCTGCCTTCCAGATCGGCGGCGCTGAGTGCGCTGCTGAACAGGCCGCTGAAAATGACTGCGCACAACGCGGCGACTGGAACACGTGTTAAAAGCATGAGTGCTCTCATCGGCAGGCAAGCGTAAAGAAAGGATGTGGGTAATCGCCTGCAAGGCGATCATGGCGGGCTGCGGGTTGATCCATCACGGTTGACTCCTGTTTCAACCCGCCCAGCGTCGGCAGTTGCCGGCCTCAAGTCAAGAAGCAGCGAAAAAGCGATTGATACAGTGTGCAACAGAGCGCGCTCCCTCCTCGTCGTCCAGGTGCAAATGATGCCCGCCGGGCAGCCGTGCAACGTCAAACGGCAGGCCGGACAGCAGCTCGTGTTTTTTCGCCAGCATGCCGTCCGACGCAATCACCAATTGTGTCGGACAGCGAATGCCGTGAACGAACGCCATCGCCTGGCGCTCGGTAAACCGTATCGCTGAGGGCAAAGTCAGGCGGCTGTCGCTGCGCCAGGTATAACCGCCCGGCACCGGCATCAAACCCCGTTGAGCGAGCAGTTCGGCCGCCCCACGACTGACCGCCAGCATGCCTTTCATGCGCGCCTGAACGGCGCGCTCCTGATCCCGATAGACCGGTTTTTTCTTGTTCGACAGCGCCAGTTGCGCCTGCAAGGCTGCGCCCATACGCTCGGCGGCAGACTGGGGGTCACCGGTCAGCGGCACAAGCCCGTCAATCAGAGCCAAGCGCGTAACCCGCTCGGGCAGCGAACTTGCGAGCAACACCGCAATGATCGCGCCCAGCGAGTGCCCTAACAAGGCAAAGCGCTGCCAGCCCAGTTGTTCGGCGACCTGCAGGACGTCAAACACATAGTCGGCCAAGGCATAGGCAGCACCCGCCGGGCGATGATCGGAGTGGCCATGCCCGGCCAGATCCAGCGCGACGATCCGCAAACCGTCAAGGTGCGGGGCCAGCCGGGCAAAACTGTTGGCGTTGTCGAGCCAGCCGTGCAGCGCGATGACCGGCTGGCCGTCTTCAGGGCCGAACAGATGGGCCGCCAGCTCTATATGCCCAAGGTTCAAGCGCACTTCCTCGACAGCCAGCCTCATGCGCCCGCCCGTTGCAGCTGTCGCGCATCCCAGCGTGCGAACAGCGATTTGAGTAACTGCGCCGTTTCATCGGGGCGTTCCAGTGGAAACATGTGCCCTCCGGGCATGGACAGGTATTCGCCATCGCGCATACGCCGGGCCAGATAGCCATGATGCGGCATGATGACCCGGCTGTGCTTGCCGCGCACCATCGCCAGCGGCACCTTGAGCTGACGCGACGGCAACGGGCTGGTGTGGGGAATGCTGCGATAGATGCTGATCTCTGTCGCCGGATCGAAGCGCAGACGCAGTTGCTCACCGTCCTGCTGTAAGCCGTGTTGCAGGTACGCCGTCAGGCAGTCGGGGTCGAACCGGCGAAACAAGGTTTTGCTGGCAAAATAAGTACGGGCCGCATCAAGGTCGGCGAAGGCCTCACGACGGCCCAGTGTGCGACCTGCCGGGGTGATGCGGTCAATGAAACCCAGGCGTTTGGCTGCGCGGATGAACAGCTTGTCCGCCAGCCCCAGCACCGGAGAATCAAGCATCACTACCCCACGGTACAGCTCAGGGCAACGCAGCGCGGCATGAAAATGCAGCACTCCGCCAAGCGAGTGCCCCACGCCCCATACCGGACCGGCCTGCTCGCGCAGGTGATGGATCAGCTCATCCACCAGGTTCAACCAGTTGTCATCCACCGGAAAACGCGGGTCGTGAGCATGCAGCTCAAGGTGGGCTACTTGATATTCCGGCGCCAACGCGCAGAACAACTTGCCGTAAGTGGCGGAAGGGAAGCCGTTGGCGTGAGCGAAGAACACCGATTGCGACATGCCACTACTTCCAGAGGCCGTATGAGTCGCAATTGTGCGCAGCCGCCTTGCGCAACGGCAATGACTGGAACTGCCATCACAGACGGCACTCCGGCCATCGCGTACCGAACCATACATACTCAGCGGGCAGGCGGCTCCTGGCCATGCGGCACGACTGCCACGGTCAGTCGCGAAATGCAGCTCAACTTGCCTTCGTCATTGCTGATGCGGATGTCCCAGACGTGGGTGGTACGGCCGATGTGCACGGGACGCACGACCCCAGTCACGCGCCCGGTACGCACGCCACGCAAATGGTTGGCGTTGACCTCGATCCCGACGCAGAAGTGCGTACCCGGATCGACCAGCAGATAGCTGGCCATCGAGCCCAGTGACTCGGCCAGCACCACTGACGCGCCGCCGTGCAGCAGCCCGAACGGCTGGTGGGTACGTTGATCGACCACCATACTGGCAGTCATCGAGTCTTCGGTGAACGACTCGAAACGAATGTCGAGCACTTCGCCGATGGTGTTTTTCTGAGCCGCCATGAGGGCTTCGATGTCGGGAGCCTGACGCCATATGCTCATGTCAAATCCTTTTTAGAGTGGGTTACGCTTGCTTCACAAGCGCGAGGTCGATGTTCGGACAGCCTGTTCAGACGTGTCGAACGCTGTTGAGTGTCAGGGTGCCGGCCGCCACGAATTCGCCTTCCAGCTCGGCCAGGCTGGCAGTGCTCATGGGTTCGGCCTGCTGCGCGCTGCCATGCACCAGCACGCCCATCAGTTCACCCACCAGAGGCTGATGACTGACCAACAGCACGTTGTCGACACCCAGCGTGTCGAGCTGTGCCAGCACCTGACTCGGGCTGCTATCCGGCGTCAGCCAGGGCACTGTCACCACCGGCGCGTCGAAACCCAACGACTGACGCACCAGTTCTGCGGTCTGCTGGGCGCGTACATAGGGGCTGGCGAGAATGCGCTGGAGGGGCTTGCCGGTCAGATGCAGGGCGCTTTTCTGCACTTCCTCGCGGCCATGCGCCGTCAGCTCGCGCTCGGCGTCGCTGCGCGCACGGGACTGGGCTTCGCCATGACGCAACACCCAGACCTTCACAGTCTGGGCTCTTCGTCGCGAACCGGGTGCGGCGCAGGCGCGACGTGATGCGCGGCTTCACCGTTCGGGTCACGGGGTGCAGGCCAGTCGGCAAACGGCCAAGGCTTCTGATCACTGTGAAACGTACCGAAACGGCCAATCTGCGCCAGATACTGGCTCAGGCTGTCGCCGAAGTTCATCAGGCTGCCACTCGGCGCGCCGTAGATAAGGCGATACCCCAGTTGCACCAGCACCACGCCCGCCAGCACGATCTGGGCCACGTGCCACACACACAGAAACAGCAGCATCCAAAGGATACGCAGAAGGATCGATTCGTTATCAGCAGTTTTCGACTCGTTCAAAACCTTCTCCCTGATGAAGTTGAATGGAGCAAATTGAATTCAATTGAAGCCGGTAATCGAAATAAAATCGACGTCGGTCTTCGGCTCGGCACGCATCAGCGCCTCGATGACCTGACTGAGCGTACGGCCTTCAAAAAGAATCGCATGCAGTCCCGCGACCAACGGCATGTAGGCCTGAACCTCCTGCGCCTTGACCTTGAGCACCTTGAGGGTGTTGACACCCTCAGCCACTTCGCCCAGGCGAGTCACCGCTTCTTCCAGCGAGAGGCCCTGCCCCAAGGCAAAACCGACCTGATAATTACGGCTTTTGGGCGAGGAGCAGGTCACGATCAGATCGCCCACCCCCGCCAGCCCCAGAAAGGTCATCGGATTGGCGCCCTGACTCACAGCAAAACGGGTCATTTCCGCCAGCGCACGGGTAATCAGCATGCTCTTGGTGTTTTCGCCCATGTCCAGCGCCACGGCCATACCGGCAATGATCGCGTAGACGTTCTTCAATGCCCCACCCAGTTCGACGCCAAACCGGTCGTTGCTGGCATAGACCCGGAAGGTTCGCCCGTGCAGGGCAGCCTGAACCTGCTGACACAGGTCTTCATCTTCACTGGCCACCACGGTGGCAGTCAGGGCGTGCTCGGCTATTTCGCGCGCAAGATTGGGCCCGGACAACACGCCGATACGCGCCTGGGGGACAATTTCTTCAAGAATCTGACTCATCAGTTTGAAGCTCTGCGCTTCAATACCTTTGGTCAGGCTCACCAGCATCTTGCCGCTCAGGCGCTCGATATGCGGCGACAGCACGGAACGCAACGCACTGGAGGGCAAGGCGACGAAGATCAGTTCGCTGACCTCGAGCGCCGCGGTCAGGTCGGTTACCGGCTCGACCTCAGGGCGCACCTTGATGCCTTTGAGGTAACGAGGGTTTTCGCGATTGACGCGAATCGCCTCTGCCTGCTCCGGATCGCGCATCCACTGACGAACCTGATGACCGTTTTCGGCCAGCAGATTTGCAATGGCGGTACCGAAGCTGCCGCCACCAAGAACCGCTACGGGCTGCTGCGTGGTCATAAAACTATCCATCCAGGGCCATCAAATGGCGATGCTGGCATTATACGGAGCGCTGCGCCACGAGCCAGCACCAAAAAGCAGCCAGCAACATGAAGAGAGATGATCTGCCACAAAGATGGCCTTCAAGGGCCGTACGTCTTTACCAGGCAACAAGTTGGCTGGAAAGCCGCGCCATCTCGGTTAACATGCGCGCACTGCACGAATTATCGCCACGACCGGCTTGTTACAGGGCCAGGACGATGCGCGACCACTGAGCGAACAGGCATGGATGCATCAAGCGTAGTTCCGGCGTATCGTCTTGCGTGCAAGGCGCGCCGCCGATGAAGTTCCGTCAATGGGATATCAATACCCGCACCCAGATCATCAGCCTCGGCCCTGCCCTGTTGCTGACCGTTATGCTGATCAGCTTCTTTACGTTCGTGCGGCTTCAGGACCTGCGTCAGGAGCTCAATCACACCGGGCAGCTCATCGCCAATCAACTCGCCCCGGCGGTCGAACCCGGCGTGACGGCAGGCGACATCGACGGGCTCAAGTCGCTCATGCGCGCAACCCTGTCCATGCCCAGCGTGCGTTATGTAGAAATACAGGACGCCTCCAACACCGTCATGGTCTACATCGACCAGACCCGCGAAAACGAGCATCAGCCCAGGCAGATGGAAATCTTCCAGGCGCCCATCCGTCACCAGCGCGCAGCGGCGCACACCGCTCCCGCAGCACGCAGGGAAACGCAGGACGCCGCGTCGCCCGACTATCTGGGTCGCGTACTGGTGGGCATGTCCAGCGAGGCGTTCAATCGACGCCAGCAGGAGATACTGCTCAAGGCAGGGATTCTGGCGTTGTGCGCCCTGCTGTTCACCTTTCTGCTGGCCCGACGCCTGTCATTGAGCCTGTCCAGACCTATCAGCGACATGGGTGAAGCCCTCAAGGCCATTCAGCAGGGCGACTACCACACACCCATGCCGGTCAGCGACGACGCCGAGCTGGGAGCGCTGGCTCGGCATATCAATAGCCTGGCGGAGAACCTGCACCGCACCAGCCTTGAACAGCAGCGCTCGGTGGCGCAACTGATCCAGACCCGCGAAGAAGCCGAACGGGCCAACCGCGCCAAGTCGGATTTTCTGGCGATGATGAGTCATGAGCTGCGCACCCCCATGAACGGCGTTCTGGGCATGCTGCAACTCATGGAAACCACGCGCATGACCGATGAGCAGAGCGAGTACGCGACGCTGGCCACCGAGTCCACCGAACATCTGTTGAAGGTCATCAACGACATCCTCGATTTTTCCCGCATCGAGCGCGACGCTCTGCAAATGGAAGGCATCGCGTTCAACCTCGCCGAACTGGTCAGCGTCTCGACCCATGCGTTCAACCACAGTGCACTGCAGCGCAAGCTGTTGCTGGAACTGCACGTCCAGCCGGGCCTGGAGGCAATGACGGTGATCGGCGACCCGACCCGCATCCGTCAGATCCTGGTGAACCTGATCGGCAACGCGCTGAAATTCACTGAAGAAGGCAAGGTCTGCGTCGAAGCCGACTGGTTGATGCTTGACGATGAACAGCTGCGTTTTACCTGCAAGGTGCATGACAGCGGCATTGGCATCGATGCCGAGCGACTGGAGTCCATGTTCGATGCCTTCAAGCAGGCAGACAGTTCGATTTCCAGACGCTATGGCGGCACCGGGCTGGGGTTGCCGATTGCCCGTAAGCTGGCGGAACGCATGGGCGGCACGCTTTACGCAGAAAGCGTGGAAGGTGCTGGATCGGCGTTCACCCTGCAGATCGCTCTGCCGGTTTCGCGCTATGTTTCGGTCGATGTCGTCCCGCCGCCATCTGCACTCTATGCGTATGGCAAGGAGCGCAGCATATTGCTGGTCGAGGACAACCCGGTAAACCGCACCGTGGTGCAGGCCATGTTGCATAATCTGGGCTGCAAAGTGGATGTCGCGGTCGATGGTGTCGACGCCGTCATGAAAGCCGGTGCAGGAAACTACGCGCTGATCCTGATGGATTGCCGACTGCCGGTCATGGACGGTTATGAGGCCACACGCAAAATCAGGCAACTTTCCGGACTGGAAAGGATCCCAATCATCGCCTTGACTGCCAACGCGCTGCATGGGGATCGGGACGCCTGTTTACAGGCAGGGATGGATGATTATCTGCCGAAGCCGTTCAAACATGCTGATTTGCAGCAGGTTTTGCAGCGCTGGTTGTCCTTTCAAGCACCTGCGACTGGCGATAAATGTTAAATTGCGGCAGTCTTGGTTACCCCATCGGCCAGCAAAATCGGCTGGATGACAAAATTCAGTGTACAGGTGTACTTTGATTTCACCTGAGCTGTGACTTTCATTACAACGCAACAGTCTATGAGTAGGCTGCCGGACAGGGTCCTGGCGAATTGGTACGTCAGAACCGGCGTTCGAGCCAGTGGCGCCACAACCTGCCACACAAGATTATTGAGGAGCTCGCATGACCAAACAACACGCCTTTACCCGGGAAGACCTGCTGCGCTGCAGTCGCGGCGAGCTGTTCGGCCCAGGTAATGCGCAACTGCCCGCCCCCAACATGCTGATGGTTGATCGCATCACCCACATCAGCGAAGAAGGCGGCAAGTTCGGCAAAGGTGAATTGGTCGCCGAACTGGATATCAACCCGGACCTGTGGTTCTTTGCCTGCCACTTCGAAGGCGACCCGGTCATGCCCGGCTGCCTGGGCCTGGATGCCATGTGGCAACTGGTCGGTTTCTACCTCGGCTGGCAGGGTAATCCTGGCCGTGGCCGCGCCCTGGGTTCGGGCGAAGTGAAGTTTTTCGGTCAGGTGCTGCCTACTGCCAAAAAAGTCACCTATAACATTCAAATCAAACGCACCATGCGCGGCAAACTGGTCCTGGCAATCGCCGAAGGCACCGTGAGCGTCGATGGTCGCGAAATCTACAGCGCCGAAGGCCTTCGCGTCGGTCTGTTTACTTCCACTGAAAATTTCTAAGGGTACTCGCATGCGCCGCGTCGTTATCACTGGTCTGGGTATTGTTTCCTGCTTGGGCAATGACAAAGAGACCGTCACCGCAAACCTGCGTGCTAACCGCCCTGGCATCCGCTTCAACCCGGAATATGCCGAAATGGGTCTGCGTAGCCAGGTTTCCGGCTCCATCGACCTGAATCTGGAAGAACTGATCGATCGCAAGATCTATCGCTTCGTCGGCCATGCGGCAGCCTATGCCTATCTGGCGATGAAAGATGCCATCACCGACTCCGGCCTGTCCGATGACCAGGTGTCAAACGTTCGTACCGGCCTGATCGCCGGCAGCGGCGGCGCGTCCACCCTCAACCAGATGGAAGCGCTGGACACTCTGCGCGAAAAAGGCGTGAAACGCGTCGGCCCTTACCGTGTCACGCGGACCATGGGCAGCACCGTTTCGGCCTGCCTGGCCACGCCCTTCAAGATCAAGGGAGTGAATTACTCTATCTCGTCTGCCTGCGCCACCAGCGCCCACTGCATCGGCAACGCTGTGGAGCAGATCCAGCTCGGCAAGCAGGACATCGTCTTTGCCGGCGGCGGTGAAGAAGAGCACTGGAGCCAGTCGTTCCTGTTCGACGCGATGGGCGCATTGTCCACCCAGTACAACGAGACACCGGAAAAAGCCTCCCGCGCCTACGACGCCAAGCGTGACGGTTTCGTCATTGCCGGTGGCGGCGGCATGGTGGTAGTCGAGGAGCTGGAACACGCTCTGGCACGTGGCGCGAAGATCTACGCAGAAATCGTGGGCTACGGCGCAACATCCGACGGCTACGACATGGTTGCGCCAAGCGGTGAAGGTGCGATCCGCTGCATGCAGATGGCCCTGGCTGACGTCGACAAGAACGATGTCGACTACATCAACACCCACGGCACCTCGACCCCGGTTGGCGACGCCAAGGAAATGGAAGGCGTGCGAGAAGTGTTCGGCACCAACGCGCCGGCCATCAGCTCTACCAAGAGCCTGTCAGGTCACTCGCTGGGTGCTGCAGGTGTTCACGAAGCGATCTATTGCCTGCTGATGATGGAAAATAACTTCATCGCCGGTTCCGCGAACATCGACGAACTGGACCCGGCCATCGCCGACATGCCGATCCTGCTCAAGACGCGTGAAGACGCCAAGCTTGATCTGGTCATGAGCAACAGCTTCGGTTTCGGCGGCACCAACGCCACGCTGGTACTGAAACGCTGGGCGGGCAAGTAATACTGCTTTTGCCACAAACAAAGAAGGCGCCTTTCGAGGCGCCTTTTTTGTGGTTCGGGCAAAGTAGCTAATGCTCCCAGGTATGCCTGAGGGGAAGATGGATCTTCAGAGCATTTCTCGCTCCTCACGCTCCAGCGTGGGCACGATAGTGTTTTCCAGCACGCCTTAGGGGAAGATAGCTGTTCCTTCAGCCGAACACTTCTTTCAGCAAATCATGCATCGACTTGAACGCGCGGGCCGACACTTTGGCGTCGTACATCATCATGCCTGGCACATTGGCGTGCGGGTCGGTGAATGAGTGGAATGCACCGCCGTGGCTGTGCAGTTGCCAGTCCACGCCAGCGGCGTTCATTTCTTCCTCGAAAGCAGGCAACTGCTCTTTCGGCACCAACGGGTCAGAAGCGCCGTGCAGGACCAGCACCGAGCCCTTGATGTTGCTGGCATCAGCCGGGTTTGGCGTGTCCAGCGTCCCGTGGAACGAGATGGCTGCTTTCAGCTCAGCCCCGGTACGCGCCAGCTCCAGCGAACAGCAGCCGCCGAAGCAGAAACCGAACGTTGCGATTCTGCTCACATCCAGCGACACATCCGCCTGACTCAACAACTGGTCGAGCCCCGCCTGCATGCGCTTGCGCAGCAGGCCACGGTCGTTCTTGAGCGGCGTCATGGCAGCGCCCGCCTCGTCATTGTTACTCGGGCGAAGCTGCTGACCGTAAAGATCCGCCAGCAGCACCACGTAGCCCTTCGCAGCCACAGCCCTGGCAATGTCCTCGGCACCCCGACTGACACCCATCCAGTTAGGCGCCATCAAGAGACCGGGCTGCAGGGCGGTAGCGCTGCTGTCATACACCAGTCGGCTTTCATAAGGCTGACCTTCAATCTGATAGACCACAGAACGGATTTCGATAGTGCTGCTCATTACTGACTCCTGGTCATACGCAAGATGAGAGTGGGTGGTTACTGCCCCCAACAAAAAACCCGCCGAAGCGGGTTTCTTGTCAGTCGGCTATCAAACCGACAGTTCTACCAACAGCTTGTTCAACCGGCGCACATAAGCGGCCGGGTCTTTCAGGCTGTCGCCGGCAGCCAGCGCCGCCTGGTCAAACAGGATGTGCGACAGGTCGCCAAAGCGCTCTTCGCTCTGCTCGGCGTCGAGCTTGCCGATCAGCGGGTGAGCCGGGTTGAATTCGAAGATTGGCTTGGAGTCCGGAACCTTCTGCCCGCTGGCTTCCAGAATCTGACGCATCTGCAAGCCCATGTCCTGCTCACCTATGGCCAGAATCGCTGGAGAATCGGTCAGGCGATGGGAGACTCGCACCTCACTCACAGACTCGCCCAGTGCAGCCTTCAGACGTTCGATCAGGCCTTCTTTGTCCTTGGCAATCTCTTCCTGCGCTTTCTTGTCCTCTTCGGAATCAAGGTTGCCCAGATCAAGGTCGCCACGCGCCACATCGACGAAGTTCTTGCCGTCGAAATCGCTGAGGTAGCTCATCAGCCACTCGTCGATACGGTCGGTCAGCAGCAACACTTCGATGCCCTTCTTGCGGAAGACTTCAAGGTGCGGGCTGTTTCTGACCTGCGCGTAGGATTCGCCAGTAAGGTAGTAGATCTTGTCCTGACCTTCTTTGCCGCGCGCCAGGTAATCGGCCAGAGAAACGCTTTGCTCGCCGCTGTCGTCGGAAGTCGATGCAAAACGTAGCAGACCCGCGATTTTTTCCTTGTTGGCGAAGTCTTCCGCCGGGCCTTCTTTCAGCACCTGACCGAAGTTCTTCCAGAAGCCCTTGTACTGCTCGGGTTCGTTCTTCGCCAGCTTCTCGAGCATGTCCAGCACACGCTTGGTCAGCGCCGATTTCATCGAATCGATGATCGGGTCTTTCTGCAGGATTTCGCGGGACACGTTCAGCGACAGGTCATTGGAATCGACCACGCCCTTGACGAAGCGCATGTACAGCGGCAGGAACGATTCGGCCTGATCCATGACGAACACGCGCTGCACATAGAGCTTCAGGCCGCGCGGTGCTTCGCGCTGATACAGATCGAACGGCGCACGCGCAGGCACGTACAGCAGCGAGGTGTATTCCAGCTTGCCTTCGACCTTGTTATGGCTCCAGCTCAGCGGGTTCTCGTAGTCGTGGGCGACGTGCTTGTAGAACTCCTGATACTCCTCGTCCTTCACCTCGGTGCGAGGGCGTGTCCAGAGTGCGCTGGCGCGGTTGACGGTTTCCCATTCCTGCGCCGGTGCTTCTTCGCCTTCTGCGGCAGGAGCCTGCTCTTTGGGCAGCTCGATCGGCAAGGCGATGTGGTCGGAGTACTTCTTGATGATGTTGCGCAGACGGTAACCGTCCGCGAACTCTTCTTCACCGTTTTTCAGGTGCAGCACGATACGCGTACCGCGCTCGGCCTTGTCGACGTTGGCGACTTCAAACTCGCCTTCGCCTTTGGAGGACCAGTGCACGCCTTCGCTGGAGGGCGAACCGGCGCGGCGGCTGAACACTTCGACCTGGTCAGCAACGATGAATGCCGAGTAGAAGCCCACGCCGAACTGACCGATCAGGTGCGAATCCTTTTTCTGATCGCCCGACAGGTTTTTCATGAAATCAGCGGTGCCGGATTTGGCGATGGTCCCCAGGTGGGTGATCACATCTTCACGGCTCATACCGATGCCGTTGTCTTCAAGGGTAACGGTCTTCGCGTCCTTGTCGAAGCTCACGCGGATCTTCAGCTCGGCGCCGCCTTCCAGCAGCTCAGGCCTGGACAACGCTTCAAAACGCAATTTGTCGACCGCGTCAGACGCGTTCGAGATCAATTCGCGAAGGAAAATTTCCTTGTTGGAATACAGCGAATGGATCATGAGGTGCAGCAGCTGCTTTACCTCGGTCTGGAAGCCCAGGGTTTCCTTTTGAGTTTCCACACTCATAATCATCAAACTCCGATCTGGATGGTATAAGCCGTCACAATCAGGCTAAAGCCTCTATGACAGCGGGTAGTCATCAAGGTGGGGGCTGGGTCAGGGATTTCAAGAGCCAATGATGCCCGACGCGTGTTTCATGCTTGGAATGCGACCGGCGAGGCATTGAACGCTGCTCGTTTGAAACCGGCGCAATGGGGTCAACGTCTTCGGTCTGCCCCCACGATGAAACAGGTGTTTCCAATATTGTCGTCACGGTTGGAACTTAACTCTCGGGGGCAGGCTCTTAGGCACGTGAATACTTAATAAGGAGAAACACCCCATGCGTAAATCTTTAGCCTATGCCTTGATGCTTTCTGCCACCCTGGGCCTCGCCGCCTGTGACAAGAAGTCCGAAAACACCCAACAAGATGCCAACAAGGCAGCTCAGCAGTCCCAGGAGTCGATGGAAAAGGCTCAGGACAAAGTGAATGACGCGGCCAAGGAAAGCCAGGAAGCTGCCCAGAAAAACGCGGAAGCTGCTCAGCAGCGCGCCGCTGAAAACGCCAACAAGGCGCCAGAAGCAGCTCCAGCCACCAAGTAAGGCTGGCCTGCTCGCTGAACTGAAAAGGCCCGCTTCGAGCGGGCCTTTTCATTGACTACGATTTACCCGGCAATCAGCCGGCGCAATACCCGAGCACTCAAGCCAGCGCCTCGCTACGCTTGCCCATGACCCGGTCGATCACCACTGCGCCCGCCAGGGTGATGACCGATGGCACCAGCCACGCAAGCCCCTGATCACTCAGCGGCATACTGGTCAGCGCACCCGGCAGGTACTCACCAAAACCTGCCCCCTTGAGCGCGTCGACAAGGCCGAAAACGAACGACACCAGCATGACTGGCGCGACCACCCTGCCCTGACTCTGCCAGAGGCCTTTGCAGAAGCTCAGCGCGACCAGCACGATGCACGGCGGATAGATCGCTGTCAGCACCGGAATCGAAAACTGGATCAGCCTGGTCAGCCCCAGATTGGACACCAGTAACGAGAACACCGCCAAAATGATCACCAGCGTTCGATAGGACAACGGCAGCACCTTGGCGAAGTATTCCGCACAGGCGCAGGTCAGGCCCACCGCCGTGACCAGACAGGCCAGAGAAATCAGCACGGCAAGAAAGCCGCTGCCCAGCGAACCGAAGGTGTGCTGCACGTAGGCATGCAGGACCGCAGCGCCGTTGCTCGCGCCTGCTGCGACCGCATGACTGCCGGAGCCCAGACGAAACAGGCTGACATACACCAGCGCCAGCCCGACACCGGCAATCAGCCCGGCGATGATCGCGTAGCGAGTGATCAGATGCGGCGACTCGACACCGCGAGAGCGGATGGCATTGACGATGACAATGCCGAAGACCAGCGCACCCAGCGTGTCCATGGTCAGATAGCCATTGATGAAACCCTGAGAAAACGGCGCGATCGCATAAGCCGGCTCGGCCTCGCCTATGCCGCCTGCTGGCAAGGCGAACGCCGCAACCCCCAACACCGCCAGGGCGAAGATCTTGAGTGGTGCCAGAAAGCGCCCGACCGTATCCAGCAAGCGCCCCGGATACAGCGAGACCCAGAACACCACCAGGAAATACACCAGACTGTAGAGGAGCAGCGCCATCGGGCTGTCGCCGGTCAGCGGGGCCAGACCGACTTCAAACGAAACGGTGGCTGTGCGCGGGGTCGCGAACAGCGGACCGACCGCCAGATAGCAGACCGCCGCAAGTGCCCCGCCGGCAATCTTGCCGATCGGGCTGCTCAAAGCATCCATCGCGCCGCCAACCTTGGCCAGGGCGATCACGGTGATCACCGGCAGGCCGACCGCCGTGACCAGAAAACCGAGCGCCGCCATCCACACATGCGGCCCGGCCTGCAGGCCTACGATGGGCGGAAAGATGATGTTGCCAGCCCCGACAAACAGGGCAAATGTCATAAAACCGAGTGCCAGGATGTCCTGGCCTTTCAAGACTTTCATTACGAGGGACCACACGGATTCGAGATGAGGGATGGGACGTCACCCATGAATGAGGTAGACGCAGCCCGTCGGCGTAAGACGTGGCAGTACCTTGCGAAACACCCCTCGTGAGGGCACCGCAAAAACGGCGGACAGGGTAGCCAACTTCGACCAAAAATGCACTGTCTCAGGGCGTATCACCCGACGACGCACCGTTGAACAGCAGTCGAACAAGCTGCCGGATATTCGGAAATATCCGACAGACCCACCGTTGATTGATCGGTAGATTGACGGTCATCTCTGCTGCCAATGACTGATGTCCATGCCCGAAACGAAAACCCGGTCTGTAGCCCTCACCCCGCCCCTGCACACGCCACGTCTGCTCCTGCTGCCACTGCAACTCGAAGACGCGCCCGCCATGCAGAGCCTGTTCAACCACTGGGAGGTCGTGCGCTACCTGACCCATCACGTGCCCTGGCCCTATCCAGAAGGCGAAGCACTGCGCTACCTGCGCGAAGACGCTCTGCCTGCGATGCAGGACGGGGAAGAATGGCATTGGTCGATTCGTCTGCGCAGCCAACAGGACCGCTTGATCGGCAGTGCCTGCATGATGGACGAGCAGGATAACAATCGTGGCTTCTGGCTTTCACCGGCCTATCAGGGGCTGGGGCTGATGTCAGAGGTCTGCGTGGCGATTGATCGCTTCTGGTTTGAAACACTCAAACGCCCTGTTCTGCGCGTGGCCAAGTGCGCCTTGAATGAAGCGTCCTGCCGCCTGTCGCAGCGCGAAGGCATGCGCCTTGTGACCGTTCAGGAATCGCAGTTTGTCTGCGGCACGACGCAGGAACAGCTATGGGAATTGACGCGGGACGAATGGCGGGCAAATAACGGCGGTTAGCCAAGCTGGCCTGGGTATGACTTTTAACTCGCCCAAACAAAAGCCACCCGAAGGTGGCTTTTGTCGATTGCTCGAATCAGTAAGCGAAGCTTACTTGGTCGGCCAACCGGTCAGCTCGGCCAGGGCCTTGCCGATGTCTGCCAGGGAGCGCACGGTTTTTACGCCAGCGTCCTGCAGTGCAGCGAATTTCTCGTCTGCAGTACCTTTACCACCCGAGATGATTGCACCGGCATGGCCCATGCGCTTGCCCGGAGGAGCAGTCACACCAGCGATGTAGGAAACAACCGGCTTGGTCACGTGTGCCTTGATGTAGGCAGCCGCTTCTTCTTCAGCCGAACCGCCGATCTCGCCGATCATGACGATCGCCTCGGTCTGCGGGTCTTCCTGGAACAGTTTCAGGATGTCGATGAAGTTCGAGCCAGGGATCGGGTCACCGCCGATGCCGACGCAGGTGGACTGACCGAAACCGGCGTCAGTGGTCTGCTTCACAGCTTCGTAAGTCAGGGTGCCGGAGCGCGACACGATGCCGACTTTGCCTGGCAAGTGAATGTGACCTGGCATGATGCCGATCTTGCACTCGCCCGGAGTGATGACGCCTGGGCAGTTAGGACCGATCAGGATCACACCCAGTTCGTCACACTTGACCTTGGCTTCGAGCATGTCGATGGTCGGAATGCCTTCGGTGATGCAGACGATCAGCTTGATGCCGCCGAACGCTGCTTCAAGGATGGAATCCTTGCAGAAAGGAGCTGGAACGTAGATAACGCTGGCGGTAGCGCCAGTGGTGTCTACCGCTTCTTTCACAGTGTTGAACACTGGCAGGTTCAGGTGCGTAGTGCCACCCTTGCCTGGCGTCACGCCGCCAACCATTTTAGTGCCGTAGGCAATGGCTTGCTCGGAGTGGAAAGTACCTTGCGAACCAGTGAAACCCTGGCAGATAACCTTGGTGTCTTTATTGATCAGGACGCTCATTACTTGCCCTCCGCGGCTTTGACAACTTGTTGAGCAGCGTCGGTCAGGCTGGTAGCAGCGATGATGTTCAAACCGCTTTCTGCCAGTACTTTAGCGCCCAGTTCAGCGTTGTTGCCTTCAAGGCGCACAACAACCGGGATTTTCACGCCGACTTCTTTCACTGCACCGATGATGCCTTCGGCAATCATGTCGCAACGAACGATGCCGCCGAAGATGTTGACCAGTACTGCGGCGACATTGGTGTCGGACAGAATGATCTTGAACGCTTCGGTAACGCGTTCCTTGGTGGCACCGCCGCCAACGTCAAGAAAGTTTGCAGGCTTGCCGCCATGCAGGTTGACGATGTCCATGGTTCCCATGGCCAGGCCAGCACCATTGACCATGCAGCCGATGTTGCCTTCCAGCGCAACGTAGTTCAGTTCGAACTTGGCAGCGTGAGCTTCGCGAGGATCGTCCTGCGAAGGATCGTGGAAGCCCTTCAGCTTAGGCTGACGGTACATGGCGTTGGCGTCGATGTTGATCTTCGCGTCCAGGCAGTGCAGATCGCCGTCGGCCTTGATCACCAACGGGTTCACTTCCAGCAGAGCCAGGTCATGGTCCTGGAACAGTTTGGCCAGACCAGTGAAGATCTTGGCGAACTGAGTGACCTGCTTGCCTTCCAGACCCAGCTGGAAAGCCAGATCGCGACCCTGGAATGGCTGAGCGCCAACCAGTGGATCGATCGTGGCCTTAAGAATCTTTTCAGGAGTGTCGTGAGCAATCTTCTCGATGTCCACGCCACCTTCGGTGGAAGCCATGAACACGATACGACGGCTGGAACGATCGACCACAGCGCCCAGATACAGCTCTTTGGCGATGTCGGTGCAGGACTCGACCAGGATCTTGGTCACTGGCTGACCGTTGGCGTCAGTCTGGTAAGTCACCAGGCGCTTGCCCAACCACTGTTGAGCGAACGCTGCAGCGTCTTCCTTGCTACGAACCAGCTTTACGCCGCCCGCTTTACCGCGACCACCTGCGTGAACCTGGGCTTTGACGACCCACTCGGTCCCGCCGATCTTGTCGCAGGCTTCTGCTGCTGCTTCCGGGGTGTCTACCGCGTAACCTTTGGATACTGGCAGGCCGTACTCAGCGAACAGCTGCTTACCCTGATACTCGTGAAGATTCATGCTTATTACCGTCTTCGTTTAGGTACTGCGCATTCGGTGCTGCACGTCAGCGTGCCGCACCACCTGTGACCGCTACTCCGGGTGGACCCCGCAAATGCCGTCGGGCACTCGTGAAGCCGCCTGAGAGGTCGAGTCCGGCGCAGATTCCGCGGTAAGCCCTGCTGGCAAGGCTCACGACGGGCACTGCGTCGTGGTTTCTCTTGTTGTCTTAGCGTTTCTTGCGATTCTGAATGTGGATGGCGCCGCCATTCACAGCCAGTGCAGCTTCATGCAGTGCCTCGGACAGAGTCGGGTGCGAGAAGACCATCATGCCGATGTCCTCTGCGCTGCTGCCGAATTCCATCGCGATGGCGCCCTGCTGTACCAGTTCGGCAGCGCTCGGGCCAATAACGTGAACACCCAGAACGCGGTCGGTCTTGGCATCGGCAATGATCTTGACGAAACCACCGGTGTCGTTGGCTGCCATGGCACGGCCGCTGGCTGCGAACGGGAACGTACCGACATTGACTTCAACGCCTTCGGCCTTGAGGGTCTGTTCGGTCTTGCCTACCCACGCGATTTCCGGGTGGGTGTAGATAACCGACGGGATCAGGTTGTAGTTCATCTGGGCCTTGTGACCCTTGATGCGCTCGACAACCATGATGCCCTCTTCCGAGGCCTTGTGCGCCAGCATCAGGCCGCGAACCACGTCACCGATGGCATAGACGCCCGGAACGCTGGTGGTGCAGTAGTCATCGACGTAGATGAAACCGCGCTCGTCGAGGTCGACACCGCTGTCGGAGGCCAACAGGTCGGTGGTCACAGGACGACGTCCGACAGCAACGATCAGACGGTCGAACGTGATCGACTGCTCGCCTGCTGCGTCGGTGTAGCTGACCACCACTTCTTCGCCGTTGACCTTGGAGCCGGTCACACGAGCGCCCAGCTTGATGTCCAGGCCCTGCTTGGTGAAGGTTTTCAGCGCTTCCTTGGAAACGGCTTCGTCAGCGGCCGGGATGAACTTGTCCAGCGCTTCCAGAACAGTGACCTGAGCGCCGAGGCGAGCCCAGACCGAACCCAGTTCCAGACCGATCACGCCTGCGCCGATAACGCCCAGTCGCTGTGGAACCTGTTGGAATTCCAGCGCACCGGTGGAATCAACGATGACTTTCTGATCAACCGGAGCTGGCGGAATATCGATAGGACGCGAGCCCGAAGCAAGGATCACGTGGTCCGCTTCGATGATTTCAACAGTGCCGTCGGCCGCTGTCAGCTCGACTTTCTTGCCGGCCAGCAATTTGCCGTGGCCTTGCAGAGTGGTCACGCCGTTGGCTTTGAACAGACTGGAAACGCCGCCAGTCAGGCCTTTGACGATAGTCGACTTGCGACCGATCATGGCGGGCACGTCGATGGCCACTTCAGATGTCGAAATACCATGCACGGCGAAACCGTTCTTGGCTTCGTAGAATTTCCAGGAGCTGTCGAGCAGCGCCTTGGATGGAATGCAACCTACGTTCAGGCAGGTACCACCGAGGGCCAGTTTGCCCTCCTTGTCCTGGTATTTCTCGATGCAGGCAGTCTTGAGACCAAGTTGCGCTGCCTTGATGGCGGCAACATAGCCGCCAGGGCCTGCGCCAATCACTACCACGTCGAATTTCTGGGACATAACAAAGAGTTCCTCTTTAGCTGCAAGCTTTTAGCTGCAAGCTGCAAGTCAGTCCGCGTTTCAACGCGAGGCCGACTTGCGACCTATTGATTAGGTAAAACACATCAGCCCCGACTGCACGCCCTTTCGCTTCTGACTTGAAGCTGGAAGCTTGCGACTCGAGACTGCCTCATCAGATATCCAGCAACAGACGAGCTGGATCTTCCAGCAGGTTCTTGATGGTAACGAGGAAAGTTACTGCTTCTTTACCATCGATCAAACGGTGATCGTAAGACAGCGCCAGATACATCATCGGGCGAATCACAACCTGACCGTTGACTGCCATCGGGCGTTGCAGAATGTTGTGCATTCCCAAAATTGCAGCCTGTGGCGGGTTGACGATCGGCGTCGACATCATCGAACCGAAAGTACCACCATTGGTGATCGTGAAGGTGCCACCGGTCATCTCATCAATGGACAGCTTACCGTCACGGGCTTTTTTGCCGAAGGTGGCGATGCCGCCTTCGATTTCAGCCAGGCTCATGTGCTCGGCGTTACGCAGAACCGGCACAACCAGGCCGCGATCGCTGGAAACCGCTACACCGACGTCGGCATAACCATGGTAAACGATGTCAGAACCGTCGATCGAAGCGTTGACTGCCGGGAAGCGTTTCAGCGCTTCGGTGGCCGCTTTTACGAAGAAGGACATGAAGCCCAGACGTACGCCATTGTGCGACTTCTCGAACAGGTCCTTGTACTTCGAACGCAGCGCCATGACTTCGGTCATGTCGACTTCGTTGAACGTGGTCAGCATCGCCATGTTCGACTGGGCTTCGACCAGACGCTTGGCAACGGTTGCACGAACGCGGGTCATCGGCACGCGCTTCTCGGTGCGGTCGCCAGCGGCAACGACCGGAGCAGCAGCGGCGGCAGGCTTGGCAGCAGGCGCAGCGGCTGGAGCGGATTTCTTCGCTTCAACGGCAGCAACGATGTCTTCCTTGGTGATACGGCCGTCTTTACCGGTGCCCTTGACGCTGGCCAGGTTGATGCCGTTCTCTTCAGCCAGTTGACGCGCAGCAGGCGCGGCAATCGGGTCTTCTTCGCCAGCGGCAGCCGGTGCAGCGGCAGGTGCCGAAGCAGGCGCAGCAGCGGGTGCTGGAGCAGAAGATGCCGTGGCACCGTCATTCAACGTGCCAAGCACTTCATTGGACAGGACGATAGCGCCCTCTTCCTTGGTGATCGCGCCCATCACGCCATCAGCTTCGGCCAGTACTTCCAGGACAACCTTGTCAGTCTCGATGTCAACCAGCATCTCGTCGCGCTTTACCGCATCACCCTCTTTTTTGTACCACTTGGAAATGGTGCCATCGGCAACGGATTCCGGGAAAGAGGGGGCTTTGATATCGATAGCCATTATCTGTAATTCCTTAATTCGGTTTCTAATGCTCGAAGGCGTTAAACAGTGAAGGCATCGCGCAGGAGTTTTTCCTGCTGCTCAGCGTGCATCGAAGCGTAACCACAGGCTGGTGCGGCAGAAGCATCACGACCGGCGTACTCGAGAACGAGTTCGCGTTTGTGGTTGCCCATGCTGCGACGCAAATGGTGTTGGCTGCTGTACCAGGCACCCTGGTTCATCGGCTCTTCCTGACACCAGACCACATGCTGCAGGTTGGTGTACGGCGCGATGGTTTCCATCAGGTCGTCTTCAGGGAACGGGTACAGCTGCTCGAGACGAACGATAGCGATGTCTTCACGACCTTCGGCACGGCGTTTTTCCAGCAGGTCGTAGTAGACCTTGCCGCTGCACAGCACCAGACGCGTGACCTTGGCCGGATCGAGGGTATCGATTTCCGGAATGACGGTCTGGAACGAGCCTTCGGCCAGATCTTCCAGCGTCGAAACAGCCAGCTTGTGACGCAGCAGCGATTTCGGAGTCAGCACGATCAACGGTTTGCGCAGCGGACGGATGACCTGACGACGCAACAGGTGGTAGATCTGCGCCGGAGTCGTCGGTACGCACACCTGAATGTTGTGCTCTGCGCACAATTGCAGGTAGCGCTCAAGACGTGCCGAAGAGTGCTCCGGCCCTTGGCCTTCGTAGCCGTGAGGCAACAGCATGGTCAGACCGCACAAACGGCCCCACTTGTGTTCACCACTGGTGATGAACTGGTCGACAACCACCTGGGCGCCGTTGGCAAAGTCGCCGAACTGCGCTTCCCAGATAACCAGTGCATCCGGCTGGGTAGTCGAGTAACCGTATTCAAATGCCAGCACGGCCTCTTCCGACAGGAACGAGTCGTACAGGTCGAAACGCGGCTGACCGGCGTACAGATTCTGCAGCGGAATGTACGTCCCGGCGTCTTTCTGGTTGTGCAGCACAGCGTGACGGTGCGAGAACGTACCGCGACCGATGTCCTGGCCTGTCATGCGGATCGGGTGGCCTTCGAACGCCAGCGTGGCGTATGCCATGGTTTCGGCGTAGCCCCAGTTGATCGGCAAGCCACCGGCCTGCATCTTCTGGCGATCTTCGTAGATCTTCTGCACCTGACGCTGCACGACGAAGCCTTCTGGCAACTCCATCAGTTTGGCGGACAGTTCCTGCAGGGTCTTGAGATCGAATCGGGTGTCGTGACGCGCAGTCCAGGCATGGCCCAGATACGGACGCCAGTCGACGAACAATTCCTTGTTCGGCTCCTTGACCAGGCTTTTCACCACGTGCAGGCCGTTGTCCAGCGCGCTGCGGTAGTCATCGACCTTGGCCTGAACGCGGGCTTCATCGAGGACGCCGGTCTTGATCAGATGCTCGGCGTACAGCTCACGGGTGGTGCGCTGCTTGGTGATCTGCTGATACATCAGAGGCTGGGTGCCGCTAGGCTCGTCAGCTTCGTTGTGACCGCGACGGCGGTAGCAGACCAGATCGATGACGATGTCCCGCTTGAACTGCATGCGGTAGTCGATCGCCAACTGGGTGACGAACATCACGGCTTCCGGATCATCACCATTTACATGGAGGATCGGCGCCTGAATCATCTTGGCAACGTCGGTGGCGTACTCGGTGGAACGCGAGTCCAGCGGGTTGCTGATGGTGAAACCGACCTGGTTGTTGATAACGATGTGGATCGTGCCGCCCGTCTTGAAGCCGCGAGTCTGCGACATCTGGAAGGTTTCCATGACCACGCCCTGACCGGCAAAAGCCGCATCGCCGTGGAGGGAAATCGGCAGAACCTTGTCACCGTTCGGATCGTTGCGACGATCCTGACGCGCACGCACTGAACCCTCGACCACCGGAGAAACGATCTCCAGGTGAGACGGGTTGAATGCCATGGCCAGGTGAACTTCACCGCCTGCGGTCATGACGTTGGACGAGAAGCCCTGGTGGTATTTGACGTCACCGGAACCCAGTTCCACTTTTTTCTTGCCTTCGAACTCGTCGAACAGGTCGCGCGGGTTCTTGCCGAAGGTGTTGACCAGTACGTTCAGACGACCACGGTGGGCCATGCCGATCACGACTTCCTTGGTGCCATAGGACCCGGAACGCTGAATCAGCTCGTCGAGCATCGGAATCAGACTTTCGCCGCCTTCCAGACCGAAACGCTTGGTGCCTGGGTATTTGGTGCCCAGGTATTTCTCGAGACCTTCCGCCGCAGTGACACGCTCAAGCAAGTGGCTCTGGATGTCAGCCGAAAACGCCGGACGACCACGAACACTTTCGAGACGCTGCATGAACCAGTTGCGCTGCTCGGAATCCACGATGTGGGTGAACTCGGAGCCTATGGTGCGACAATATGTCTGCTGCAACGCTTCGTGAATTTCGCGTAGGCTCGCTTCCTCTTTGCCGATGAACAAGTCGCCAGCGCGGAAAGTCGTGTCCAGATCGGCATTGGTCAAGCCGTAGTGATTGATCGACAGATCTGCGGGTGCAGGACGCTGCCACAGGCCCAGCGGATCGAGCTGAGCAGCCTGATGGCCACGCATCCGGTACGCCTGGATCAGTCGCAGCACTTCAACCTGCTTCTTTTCGTGCTCGCTGCTCACACTGCCGGCGGACACCGGTTGAGCGCGGCGCTGGTTTTTAGCCAGCAACACGAAATGATCGCGAATAGTCGAATGCGATACATCAGTGGCAGAGCTGCCGTCTGCTGGCAACTTCTGAAAGTAGGTGCGCCATTCTTCTGGCACAGCGTTAGGGTCGTGCAGGTAGAGCTCATAGAGCTCTTCCACATAGGCAGCGTTACCACCGGATAGGTGGGCACTGTTCCACATGCGCTGCATCACGCTTTCTTGCATGCTTGGTCACCCTCGGTAAGGGGACACCACCGGCGAAGACACCAGAGCAATCCTGAAATAGTCGTGTGCAGCGACTGTATCAAGTCACCAGGGATCACGCAGATAGTCCGGGTACCAGCCCGGATGCCCCTGCTGGTCTCATTTCTTCAAAATAAGAGCGGCAGCTTTGCGAGCTACTGCTCAGGTTAAAACTACGGCGCCGGTTGAAGCCTGCGCCGCAGCCACTTCTGTGCAACGGTGTAACAGATAAAGCGATGAATCAGATGCCGCTTTGCAACAACATGTTGCGCACGTGACCGATAGCCTTGGTTGGGTTCAGGCCCTTCGGACATACGTTGACGCAGTTCATGATGCCGCGGCAGCGGAATACGCTGAACGGGTCATCAAGCGAAGCCAGACGCTCGTTGGTGCGGGTGTCACGGCTGTCAGCCAGGAAACGATAGGCTTGCAGCAGTGCAGCTGGACCGAGGAACTTGTCGGGGTTCCACCAGAAGGACGGGCAGGAGGTCGAGCAGCAAGCGCACAAAATGCACTCGTACAGACCATCGAGCTTTTCGCGCTCTTCTGGCGTTTGCAGACGTTCGATGGCCGGAGCCGGCATGTCGTTCTGCAGGAATGGTTTCACCTTCTCGTATTGCTTGTAGAAGATGCTCATATCGACGACCAGGTCACGAATAACCGGCAAACCTGGCAGAGGGCGGACAACCAGCTTGTTCTTGGCGACAACCGCAGACAGCGGCGTGATGCACGCCAGGCCGTTCTTGCCATTGATGTTCATGCCATCGGAGCCGCACACGCCTTCACGGCACGAACGACGGTACGAAAAGCCTTCGTCCTGTTCTTTGACCAGCGCCAGCACGTCCAGCACCATCAGGTCCTTGCCACCGGTATCGACCTGAAACTCCTGCATGAACGGAGCAGCGTCCTGATCAGGGTTGTAACGATAAACACTGACTTGCAACATATCGGTCACCCCTTAATAAGTCCGAATCTTGGGTTCAAACGTCGGGACAGTCTTCGGTGAGAAGTTCACGGCACGCTTGGTCACGCGCTTGTCACCCGGGAAATACAGGGTGTGGCACAACCAGTTCTCGTCATCGCGATCTTCGAAGTCTTCACGGGCGTGAGCGCCGCGGGACTCTTTACGATGCTCTGCGGCGATCGCCGTGGCTTCGGCAACTTCCAGCAGGTTTTGCAGTTCAAGCGCTTCGATACGGGCAGTGTTGAAAGCCTGGCTCTTGTCGTTGATCTTGACGTTGGCGATACGAACGCGCAGGTCAGCCAGTTGGGCAATACCCTTCTGCATGTATTCGCCGGTACGGAACACACCGAAATAGTTCTGCATGCAGCTTTGCAGCTCTTTACGCAGCGTGGCCACGTCTTCGCCGGTGGTGCGCTCGTTCAGGCCGGCAAGGCGTGCGAGAGCAGCATCGATGTCGGACTCGGAAGCGCGGGTGTAGTCGATACCCTCGCTCAGCGCCTTCTCCAGGTGGATACCCGCAGCACGACCGAACACCACCAGGTCGAGCAGCGAGTTGCCGCCCAGACGGTTGGCACCGTGCACCGATACGCAAGCCACTTCGCCCACCGCAAACAGACCCGGGATGATGTGATCGACGCCATCAGCGTCCTGAGTGATCGCCTGACCATGAATGTTGGTGGCAACGCCGCCCATCATGTAGTGGCAGGTTGGAACTACCGGAATCGGCGCTGTTGCAGGGTCTACGTGGGCAAACGTCTTGGACAGCTCCATGATGCCTGGCAGGCGGCTGTGCAACACTTCTTCACCCAGGTGATCGAGCTTGAGCATTACATGGTCGCCATCCGGACCACAGCCGTTACCGGCAATGATTTCCTTGACCATGGAACGCGCGACCACGTCACGACCGGCAAGGTCCTTGGCGTTCGGAGCATAACGCTCCATGAAACGCTCGCCGTGCTTGTTGATCAGGTAACCGCCTTCACCACGGCAGCCTTCGGTAACCAGTACACCTGCGCCGGCAATGCCGGTCGGGTGGAACTGCCACATCTCGATGTCCTGAACCGGGACACCGGCACGCAGTGCCATGCCGATACCGTCACCGGTATTGATCAGGGCGTTGGTGGTGGACGAGTAGATACGCCCTGCACCGCCGGTTGCCAGCACGGTGGCGTTGGCACGGATGTAAGAGGTTTCGCCGGTTTCAATGCAGATGGCGATGATGCCGACAAAGGCGCCATCCTGATTCTTGACCAGATCCACACCGTAGTATTCGTTGAGGAATACGGTGCCGGCCTTGAGGTTGGCCTGATACAGGGTATGCAGCAGTGCGTGACCGGTACGGTCGGCAGCAGCACAGGTACGTGCAGCCTGACCACCCTTGCCGAAGTCCTTGGACTGACCACCGAACGGACGCTGATAGATGCGACCCTGCTCGGTACGAGAGAACGGCAGACCCATGTGCTCGAGTTCGAAAACGGCTTCCGGGCCTACGGAACACATGTATTCGATAGCGTCCTGGTCGCCGATGTAGTCGGAACCCTTGACGGTATCGTACATGTGCCAGCGCCAGTCATCGTTAGGATCGGCAGAGGCGATTGCGCAGGTGATGCCACCCTGTGCGGAAACGGTGTGCGAGCGGGTCGGGAACACCTTGGTGACCACGGCAGTCTTGTGACCGCCCTGGGCGAGCTGCAGGGCAGCGCGCATGCCGGCACCGCCACCACCAATGATGATGGCGTCGAAGGAAAGCGAGTTTATATTAGCCATGAATCAGATACCCCAAAGAATCTGCACACCCCAGACGAAGTAGGCGAACATCAGAACGCCGCATACCGCCTGAAACAGAAAACGTACCGCAGTGGCGGACTTGCCCAGCGCCATCGGCGTCAGGTAGTCGGTCGCGATGGTCCACATGCCGACCCAGGCGTGAGCGCCAAGGGCAACGAGGGCCAGCAGACTGAAGATACGCATCCCGTTGTGTGCGAACAGATCATGCCATTGGGCGTAGCTCAGACCCGGATGAAAGACCATGTACCCGATCAGGAATATGAAATAAGCCGCGAGCACGACCGCAGATACACGCTGGGCCATCCAGTCGTAGAGGCCCGAACGCGAAAGGTTGGTGACGTTGGTTACCATATCCATACTCCCGCCAGAAGAATCAGTACCACGGAAACCGCGATAACGATTTTGGAGCCCAGCTTGCCGCCCTCGAGCGTCTCGCCTACCCCGGTGTCCATGATCAGGTGACGGATACCGGCCACCATGTGATACAGCAGGGCAGACAGAAGCCCCCAGATGATCAGCTTGGCCAGCGGGCTGGTCAGACACGCCTTGACTTCACCAAAGCCTTCTTCGGACGCCAGCGACTTGTCCATTGCATACAGCATGATTGCAATACCGACAAAGAGGATGACACCGGAGACGCGGTGGAGAATGGACGTGTAAGCGGTGACTGGGAGCTTGATGGTCCTTAGGTCTAGATTTACAGGTCGTTGGCTATTCACGGCTTTTTTTCACACTGAAGAGCCCCTAACAATCAGGGCAAGTTGTTGGGAAGTGCACTGGTCAGGTACCCACCACCCAGGAAGTGACGACCCCCTTGAAACAGGCCAAAAAGCCTCTGGCGGTCGGACGTCGAGTATAGACAGTTAGGTCGCTAATGACAACGCGCAGACTTACCGCCAATAGCGCATTGCTTTGCCAGCACAAAAGGCGTAAACGGCAGGAAATGCCCTGAAAAATTTCACGGCCCGGGCCTTGTGGAACACGACTTTAGGCAAATTGACTTTAGAATTTATCTCACTATAGTGATGCGGGCCCTGCGTGGGGGGCCTGTCTGATGATTTGAAGCATAAATAGGAGGCCACATGGCTGACAAAAAAGCGCAGTTGATCATCGAGGGCGCTGCCCCCGTCGAGCTGCCAATACTGACCGGTACAGTGGGTCCGGACGTGATCGACGTACGCGGTCTGACCGCCACCGGCCGCTTCACATTTGACCCTGGCTTCATGTCCACGGCCTCTTGCGAGTCGAAGATCACCTACATTGATGGTGACAACGGAATTCTGCTGCACCGCGGCTACCCGATCGAACAACTGGCCGAGCAGTCCGATTACCTCGAGACCTGCTACCTGTTGCTCAACGGCGAGCTGCCAACCGCCGAACAGAAAGCCCAGTTCGTGGCCGTGGTCAAGAACCACACGATGGTTCACGAACAACTCAAGACCTTCTTCAACGGCTTTCGCCGTGACGCCCACCCGATGGCCGTCATGTGCGGTGTAGTCGGCGCCCTGTCGGCGTTCTACCACGATTCGCTCGACATCAATAACCCGCAGCACCGCGAAATTTCGGCTGTACGCCTGGTCGCCAAGATGCCGACCCTGGCAGCGATGGTCTACAAGTACTCCATGGGCCAACCCATGATGTACCCGCGCAACGACCTCAGCTACGCCGAAAACTTCCTGCATATGATGTTCAACACGCCGTGCGAGATCAAACCGATCAGCCCGGTGCTGGCCAAGGCGATGGACAAGATCTTTATCCTTCACGCCGATCACGAGCAGAACGCGTCGACCTCTACCGTGCGCATGGCAGGCTCCTCGGGTGCCAACCCGTTCGCCTGTATCGCAGCCGGTATCGCGGCACTCTGGGGCCCGGCTCACGGCGGCGCCAACGAAGCCGTGCTGACCATGCTCGATGAAATCGGCGACGTGTCGAACATCGATACATTCATAGCCAAAGCCAAGGACAAGAACGATCCGTTCAAGCTCATGGGCTTCGGTCACCGGGTCTACAAGAACCGTGACCCACGCGCGACCGTGATGAAGCAGACCTGCGACGAAGTACTCAAGGAACTGGGCATCAAAAACGATCCTCAGCTCGAGCTGGCCATGCGTCTTGAAGAGATCGCCCTGACCGACCCGTACTTCATCGAGCGCTCGCTGTACCCGAACGTTGACTTCTACTCGGGCATCATCCTCAAGGCTATCGGCATCCCGACCAGCATGTTCACCGTGATCTTCGCCCTGGCGCGGACCGTCGGCTGGATCTCGCACTGGAAAGAAATGCTCTCCAGCCCTTACAAGATCGGTCGCCCGCGCCAGCTCTACACCGGCAACGTGCAACGCGACATCGTTGCATTGAAAGACCGCAAGTAAGCGACACGACGCAAAAAACAAGGGCTGCCACTGGCAGCCCTTTTTTGCACCCCTCAAAAAGGCCGCAGATTACTGCGCAGCCCGCTCCCTGAGCGCTTTCAACGTATTGAATGGCGCATCGACAACAAACTTGTTGGCGATCATCGAGGGCACACTGCCGCCCGGCTCGGTATGCACCTGATACGTCACTTCGGTCTGATTGGGGCCTTTGGGCACCATTTTCCAGAAGCCCTTGACCTCGCTCACGCGCACAAAGCCCTTTTCCTCGGGAATGTACCTGGGCTGCTCTTCGAGATTGCGGGTAATACTCCCGTCAGCGCCCTCTTGGGTGGTAATCAGCAATACCGAGTCGCGAGGGGTTACCGGCCAGGGTGTATTGAACTGGCTGTAGGTCCAGGTCTTGTCGCCTTCATGCTTGAGCACTTTCTGCAATTTACACTCATGAATCCAGGCACAGGCGCCCGCGACGTCTTCCTGAAGCGCGCGCAGCTTGCTTACGCTGGCGTTGATCACGGCAATGCCCTGATAAGCCTTGTAGTCGGAGCCCGGCACCTCACTCAGCGAAACCTTGATTCCGTCTTCGTTCCTGGCCACCTTCCAGTCTTCAGCCTGCACTGCCCCGACAACCATGACAGTCAACCCACAAGCAACAACCATGCGATACAGCGAACTCATTGTTTTATTCCTTGTTTTTGAAGTGCCGACAAAGCGCTCGCGCTCACTGATTCCGTTTCAAGCCACCGCAGTAGCCTTTTCCCACCAGCCGATAAGACGAATGGCGTCTGCCTGATCGACACCGCAGACATCTTCCGCCGCCTTGAACTGGCTGCAGACCGCAGGACGCTCGGCCTTGCCGAACAATGCACACAGAAGCCCGACCGACAGGTGCAGACAGCGCTCCCCTGCCGGCTTTCCGTGAGGCATACCCGGTATGGGAGACGTGATGGATGGCGCTATGCAACACGCACCACAATCGGAACGGCAGTCCATGACCAGACACCTGACTGAAAAGTTGACAAAGAAGAGACGATATTAACCGTCAAAACGTTTGTTTGAAAATGCCGTATCGGACGATAGGCAGGGCTTACTGCTTGAATTTGAAATCCAGCGCAGCGCCTTCGACGTCGCGACGGTTGTCATTGCGCATCTGCAACTGCATTTCATTGGTCAGCAGCCGACCTTCAAGCTCGAAGGGGCCAGGGTTGGCCGAGTCGCCTTTGTCACTGAACATCTGCGGCAATATTGGCTTGCGCTTGCTGGTGATCACATTGGCAGGCGGGGCCAGTTCCTTGACCAGCTCGGGAGGCAGGCTCAAGTCCAGCCTGGGCGACTTGATTCGCACATCCTTGGCCTTCGCCGCTTTTGCTTCCTTGGCCTTCTGACGCTTGTCGGCGGGCGCCTTGACAGCAACGACCTTTGACAAAGGCTTTTCAGAATCGGTCGTCGTGGCCTTGCCGGAATGAGCTGCCGAGGGTTCGGATTTCTCCTTGCCCACCACGACCGGAACAACCGGAACGCCCGGCATCAACTGATGCACTGTATCCGGTGCCTTGATCTGCCGGGCATCAGTGGCCACTGCCTCTACAGGCGCCTCGGTTTTCAAGTGAACCTCGGGGGAGACCGGCGCAGTGATAACCGCCTCGACCTTGGGCTTGGGCACAGACGATTTCTGAGCGTCACAACCACTCAGAAGCACGACGACAATCAACCCCAGACAGCGAAAAACATTCATAGGCAAAGAATCAGGCAAGACAGTGGCAAAAAGCCGGGAAGGAATACATGCTGTCCTTTTGAGGCCAACCTGACAAGGCAAGAGTTCAAAACAACTGACAAAAAATCTTTACAACTCAGTACACCTGTATCGCTTCCTGACACAACTGCTTGGCCAACATACCCAGCGTCATCAGCGCGCGCTCAGCCTCTTTGTTCCACGGCATGCCGCAATTGAGGCGAATGCAGTGGTTGAACTGCTCGGTGTTACTGAAGATCAGCCCCGGCGCGATGCTGATGCCCTGCTCCAGCGCACGCACATGCAGCTCCTGGGTATTGACGCGCCCCGGCAGACTGACCCACAAGATAAACCCGCCCGCAGGACGACTCATCTGCGTGCCCTCAGGAAAGAACTGCTGCACCGCCAGTTGGTAGGCGCTCATGTTCTTGCGGTATTCCAGGCGAATGAAGCGCAGATGCCGGTCATAGCCGCCGTTTTCAAGGTAGGCAGCTACGGCCATTTGCGTGACGCTGCAAGCCGAGTGAGTGCTGAAAGTCTGCAGACGCTGAATTTCAGCCTGGTATTTGCCCGCGATTGTCCAGCCGATACGCACACCGGGCGATAGCGTTTTGGAGAAGCTCGAGCAATAAATCACCCTGCCCAGCCGATCAAACGCCTTGAGTGCCTTGGTTCGTCCGACCTCGAACATCAGCTCGCCGTAGACATCGTCTTCAACCACCTGAATATCAAAATCCGAGGCCAGCCGCAGCAGGTTCTTCTGGCGCTCCTCAGGCATGGTGCCGCCCAGCGGGTTGCTCAGCCGCGAGGTCAGCACCAGAGCCTTGATCGACCACTGATTGGCCGCCAACTGCAGGGCCTCCAGGCTGATGCCGGTGGCCGGGTCGCTGGGGATCTCGATGACTTTCAGGCCCAGCAGATCGGCGAGTTGCAGCAAGCCGTAATAGGCCGGCGACTCGGCAGCGATCAGATCGCCAGGCCGGGTCAGCACACGCAGGGTCATTTGCAACGCATCCACACAGCCGTGAGTAATCACCACTTCGGATGGATCAACCACTACCCCCGCGTCGCGCATACGGATGGCAACCTGCCTGCGCAGTGGCTCGAAGCCCGGACTGAACATGTAACTGAACGCACGCGGACTGTGAAAGCGCGTCACTTTCGCAAGCTGCTGATGCAGGGCGCGTACCGGCAGGTAATCCACATGAGGCACCGCTGCGCCCAGGGCGAACACGCCTTCGCGTCGCGACTCTTCAAGCACCTGCTGGATAATGCTGCTGCGCGTGACCAGCCCTGGCCGCTCGACCCGCGCGATGTCCGGCGTCGAAGCCGTCAACGCAGGGGTCTGGTGAACGTAGTAACCCGACTGCGGACGCGCCCTGATCAAGCCCTGATCCTCAAGGTTCGCATAGGCCTGCAACACGGTTGCATGGCTGACATTGAGCTGCGAGCTCATTTTGCGAACAGAAGGCACACGCTCACCGGGCTGGTACACACCACGACGGATGTCTTCAGCCAGTTGTTGAGCGATACGTTGATAGAGCAAAAGGTTGGTCATGACACAGCCTCGAAAAGACCGGCGATTTATTGTTTTTAAAAATACAGATGGGTAATAACCGGCTCAGTACAGAAGTGTACGGGAACAGTTTGCGTTCAAGCCAGCGATCACAGAGGCTGCGCGAAAATAAACGCGGCCAAAAACGCCATATTCAAAGTGTTTAAAGCCAAAAAAGCCCGAGGCCGTTTCCGGCGTCGGGCTTTTTTGGCCATTAGCGTTAACGAGCAGCGCCTAAATGACCTTTTTCGTCAGAAAAAACGATTTCGACACGGCGATTCTGTGCACGCCCTCGTTCGGACGCATTGGCATCGACCGGAAACTGCTGACCATAGCCTTCGACCTGAATGCGTTTATCGTCGACACCCAGGTCCATCAGAACATCGGCAACTGCTTGCGCACGGTCCTTCGACAGGGTCAGATTGTCCTCACGGTCGCCGGTGCTGTCGGTGTAGCCCTCGATCCTGACCACGCGCCGCGGATTGATCTGCAAAAACTGCACAACCTTGAGAATGGTGCGACTGGCCGAGCTTTTCAGTTCGGCATGCCCGGCGTCGAAAAGCACGTCACCCAGCGTCATGACCAGCCCGCGATCGGTCTGGGTGGTGGCCAGACTGAGGATCTGGTCTTCCAGCCAGCGCCCCTGCTGCTGAGCGCTGGCCAGCTTGGCTTCGCGCAACGCCAGCTGCATGCGCTGGCGCTCCATGTCCATTTTAGCCAGACGCTCCTGACTCAGCATGAGGTTGCTGTGCTCGCGGGCGATTTCGCTGTAGCGACTGCTGAGGTAGGCGTAGTGGCTGACATCGGCGCCACTGCCCAGATAGCTGGACAAGCGCTCGGCGCGAGCCAGCGATTCACCCGCGCGAATCACATCCTTGGGCGCGCTGCGCAGCACGTCGGTGTCTTCCTTGACCTTCTGGAAGTCGGCACTGGCCTGTTGCAGGGCCTGCGCGCTGTCCTGATGACCGGCACAGCCGTAAAGACCCGCCGAACCCAGCAACAGGCACACGCTCAACACACGTGGAATACGGTTCATTGCGCCTCCCCCAGCTGCTTGCGCAAGCGATTGAGACGGGTATTCAACTGATTGACCTGTTCCTGACTCTTGAGCGTGAGCACTCGCGCCTCTGCCAGCCGCGCATCCAGCTCGGCCTGCTCGGCCTTCATGCGCGCATCGCGGTAAGCGTGTGTAGTCATGGACGCACGCGCTTCGGCGAAGCGGGCCAGCGCTATTTCCATCTCGGGCTGATCTTCCGTTGCGCCGACCGCCTTGGCCTGCTGCAGTGCCTGCTCGGTCAGTTTGAATTGCTCGCTCGGAACGGGATCGCTGGCGCAGCCGGCCAGCGTGGCGATTGCCATGACAGCCATTGAAAAACGAATACTCACAAAAACATTCCTACTTGTTTGGGACGCTGGCGCTGGCAGGTTGCAACAACTGGGCTTTCCACAATTCCAGGTTGTGCCTGATGACGTCGCCCGCAAGGCCGGAGGCGGCCGATTCTGCCATCTTTTTCGCCAGCTGTCCGCGCAACCATGGATCGTTGCAGGCCGAATTGAACGATAACGCCAGATACAGGCCCGGCGTATCAACCGGCAACGGTTGTGCAATCAGGTCTGCCGACAGGCTCAGCGTCTGCACCATGACCATCCCGGCATACCGCCCGGCCAGCACATAATCCACCTCGCCCAGCGCCAGTTTCTGAAAGGCCGGCGTCAGGCCCGACACGCGCTCCAGAGTCAGATGTTGCCGGGTCTGTGCTTCAAACAACGGCGTCAGGCGGGTCTTTTCCGAGATAGCGCCGGGATGCCCGTACAGTTCGCTGATGGCATTGAACGGTACGGCATGATCGCGGCGCGTCCAGACCATAATGTCGTTCTGCACGATCGGCGGATGAATGTAATCGAGTGATTCAAGCTGTGCGGTATTCATCGGCGCATCAGCCAGCAGATCCATACGCCCGGTGCGCACCTCTTCAAGCGCCTGGCTGCGCTTGCCGCCGTACACAACCTCGAGCTTGATGCCCAGTTCGCCCGCCGCCTGCGTCAATAGATCGGCATTGGCCCCCATCAGGCGCTTAGGGTCCTGAGGGTCACGCCACAGATAAGGCGGCGCGTCGGGGCTGCCAGTCACGATCAGGCGCTCGCACTTGCCGGCAGCGAATGCCAGCGTCGGCAGCATGACCAGCCCGAGTAAAAGCGACGACAGCAGCCGGGAATGGCACATGAAAAGTCCTTTTGAAAGTCAATAAAAAACCCGTTCTGTCCGGGCAAGCGCACTGCAGGCAAGCTGCTGGCACGCAAACCCCGAACGGAACGGGCTCTCTTTATAGTAGAAGCGCGTGGCTTAGACCAGCTTCTCCAACTCGGGAATGGCTTCGAACAAATCCGCCACCAGACCGTAATCAGCCACCTGGAAGATCGGCGCTTCTTCGTCCTTGTTGATCGCGACGATCACCTTGGAGTCCTTCATGCCGGCCAGATGCTGAATCGCGCCGGAAATACCGACGGCAATGTACAGCTGTGGCGCAACGATCTTGCCGGTCTGACCGACCTGCATATCGTTGGGCACAAAACCGGCGTCAACCGCAGCGCGGGAAGCGCCGACCGCAGCGCCAAGTTTGTCGGCCAGGGTGTACAGGTGCTTGAAGTTGTCGCCATTCTGCATGCCGCGACCGCCGGAAACGACGATCTTGGCGGCGGTCAGTTCAGGACGATCGGACTTGGCCAGTTCTTCACCGACGAAGCTCGACGTGCCGGCGTCGTGAGCAGCCGACACCGCTTCAACGGTGGCCGAACCACCTTCGGCAGCCACCGGGTCGAAACCGGTGGCACGCACGGTGATGACCTTGACCGAGGCGATGGACTGCACGGTGGCAATCGCGTTACCGGCATAGATCGGGCGGGTGAACGTGTCAGCCGAGACCACCGAAACGATCTCGGAGATCTGATCCACATCCAGCTGCGCAGCGACGCGCGGCAGGATGTTCTTGCCATTGGAGGTGGCAGCGGCCAGAACGTGGCTGTGGCCGGCGGCCAGTTCGACCACCAGCGGCGCAACGTTTTCAGGCAGTTGATGCGCGTAGGCCGCATTGTCGGCGACCAGCACTTTACTCACGCCAGCAATTCTGGCTGCGGCTTCGGCAACAGCGCCGATACCGGAACCTGCAACCAGCAGATGAATATCACCGCCGATCTTCTGGGCGGCAGCAACGGTGTTGAGCGTAGCCGGGGCTACGGTCGCATTGTCGTGTTCAGCGATAACCAGGATCGTCATTTAGATTACCTTCGCTTCGTTTTTCAGTTTCTCGACCAGTTCAGCCACCGACTTGACCTTGATACCGGCGCTGCGTGCAGCCGGCGCTTCGACCTTGAGGGTCTTGTTGGTCGAGGCCGTGGACACGCCAAGCGCATCGGGCGTCAGCACTTCAAGCGGCTTTTTCTTGGCCTTCATGATGTTGGGCAGCGAGGCGTAGCGCGGCTCGTTCAGACGCAGGTCTGTGGTCACGATGGCGGGCAGGCTCAGGGAAACGGTCTGCAGGCCGCCGTCGATTTCGCGGGTCACGGCAACCTTGTCGCCGGTCACTTCGACTTTCGACGCGAAAGTACCTTGCGGGTAGCCGCTCAGCGCAGCCAGCATCTGGCCGGTCTGGTTGTTGTCGCTGTCGATCGCCTGTTTACCGAGGATCACCAGGTGTGGCTGCTCCTTATCGACCACGGCCTTGAGCAGCTTGGCCACGGCAAGCGAAGTGAGTTCTTCTGCGGACTCAACCAGCACGGCACGGTCTGCACCCAGCGCCAGAGCCGTACGCAATTGTTCCTGAGCGGTGGTCGGCCCAATGGTCACGACCACGATTTCCGTTGCCACGCCCTTCTCTTTCAAGCGCACCGCTTCTTCAACAGCGATTTCGCAGAACGGGTTCATGGACATTTTGACGTTGGCAAGATCGACGCCGGAGTTGTCCGCCTTGACGCGAACCTTGACGTTGTAGTCGACCACTCGTTTGACAGCTACAAGAACCTTCATGGATTCCTCACTCTCCGGTGAAAAGATGTCGCCCGGCACTACCAGGCGATCGATAAGTGTCCTCAACAAGCAATCGCAATATGTGCAGGCCAGCGGCAGGGCTTTAAAAAGCCTTATAAATGCCGGGCATCACCCGTCAAGCAGCGGCAGGGTGTGTAAAATGCGCCGTGCGACGTTGACCTGTTGCCTGCACCGCGTTTGCCTGATGCCTTTTGGGAGATTCTGTCGAACCTCGTTTCAGCCTACGGCAAACGCAAAACCGCCCGTATCTTGACCGTTACGCCTTATCCGGTCAATACGCCAAATCGGCCAGTTCCGGGTCTGGCGTCTATGATTTATCTGGCCTGCGGCCGATTCAAACAAACGTTTGTATTGGACCCGTGCAGTGGTGTAGATATAATGCGTGCCATTAAAAAGGCAGGCGGTGTCTAACACCTCCATACGCCCAGACTTCGGCCTGCAGCGACACATAAAGCAGTGCCACATAAAAAACACCGTGAGCCTTGAGAGTAGGAGATAGCCTGTGGAACGCGAATACATGGAATTCGACGTCGTCATCGTCGGAGCCGGCCCTTCCGGGCTTTCTGCCGCTTGCCGCCTTAAACAGAAGGCCGCTGAAGCCGGGCAGGAAATCAGCGTCTGCGTGGTGGAAAAAGGCTCCGAAGTCGGCGCGCACATTCTGTCCGGTGCCGTGTTCGAACCGCGCGCACTGAACGAGTTGTTTCCGAACTGGCAGGAATTGGGCGCGCCACTCAATACGCCGGTCAAGCGCGATGACATCTACGTGCTGCGCGACGCCGAAAAAGCCCAGAAAATCCCCGACTTTTTCGTGCCAAAGACCATGCACAATCATGGTAACTACATTATCTCACTGGGCAATCTGTGCCGCTGGCTCGCCCAGCAGGCTGAAAACCTGGGCGTGGAAATCTACCCGGGCTTTGCGGCCCAGGAAGCGTTATTCGACGAAAACGGCGTGGTGCGCGGCATCGTCACCGGTGATCTCGGCGTCGACCGCGAAGGCAACCCGAAAGAAGGCCTGTACACCCCCGGCATGGAACTGCGCGCCAAGTACACGCTGTTCGCCGAAGGCTGCCGTGGCCACATCGGCAAGCAGTTGCTCAAGCGCTTCGACCTCGACAACGAAGCCGACGTGCAGCACTACGCCATCGGCCTGAAGGAAATCTGGGAAGTCGATCCGGCCAAACACGAACAAGGCCTGGTGGTGCATACCGCAGGCTGGCCACTGGATGATGCCAATCCGGGCGGCTCTTTCCTGTATCACCTGGAAAACAATCAGGTGGTGGTCGGCCTGATCGTCGACTTGTCCTACACCAACCCGTACCTGTCACCGTTCGATGAATTCCAGCGCTACAAGCATCACCCGGTCATCAAGCAGTACCTGGAAGGCGGCAAACGCATCAGCTACGGCGCACGCGCCATTGCCAAGGGCGGCCTGAACTCGCTGCCGAAAATGGTCTTCCCTGGCGGCGCGCTGATCGGTTGCGACCTCGGCACCCTGAACTTCGCCAAGATCAAGGGCAGCCACACTGCCATGAAGTCCGGCATGCTGGCTGCAGAATCGGTAGCGGACGCCCTGTTCGCCGGCAAGGAAGGCGGCGACGTGCTGACCGCCTACGTCGATGCCTTCAAAGCCAGCTGGCTGCATGCGGAGCTGTTCGCCAGCCGCAACTTTGGCGTGGCGATCCACAAGTACGGCGCGATCAAGGGCGGCGCATTCAACTTCATCGATCAGAACATCTTCGGTGGCAAGCTGCCGTTTACCCTGCACGACACTAAGCCGGATTACGCCTGCCTCAAGCTGGCGGCGGACTCAAAGAAGATCGATTACCCCAAACCCGACGGCAAGCTCAGTTTCGATAAACTCAGCTCGGTATTCCTCTCCAGCACCAACCATGAAGAGGAACAACCCTGCCACCTTAAGCTGACCGATCCGAGCATCCCGATCAGCAAAAACCTGCCGCTGTACGACGAACCGGCCCAACGCTACTGCCCGGCAGGCGTGTACGAAGTCATTACCAGGGAAGATGGAGAGAAACGCTTCCAGATCAACGCGCAGAACTGCGTGCACTGCAAGACCTGCGACATCAAGGACCCTTCGCAGAACATCACCTGGGTGGCACCGGAAGGCGCTGGCGGACCGACCTACCCCAATATGTGAGGTGAAGCAGCTGCAAGTTGTAAGCGGCAAGCTTAGAGCTTGCAGCTTATGGCTTGCAGCTAGCCTCTCCAGGACTCCGTTCAAAATAGCGTTTGTATTCCCGACTGAACTGTGACGCGCTCTGATAGCCGACCCTGAGCGCGACCTGGGCCACGTTCAATCCATCGGCTACCAGCAATTGCTGGGCCTTGAGCAGGCGCAGGCGTTTGAGGTACTGCACAGGCGACAATAACGTGCTGCGCTTGAAGTGTTCGTGGAAGGTCGAGGTGCTCATGTTCGCGCAGCGGGCCAGGGTGTCGACGTTCAATGCGTGATCGTAATGATCATGCAGATACGTCACCGCCGAGGCGATCCGCGCAAACTGCCCCTGCTGCTCGACCAGCGCCCGCAATACACCCGATTGCGGGCCGCGTAGCGCGCTGTACAGCACTTCACGAATACGCGCCTGCCCCATCGCCTGACACTCCAGCGGATCGTGCAGACAGCGCAGCAGGCGTTCGACGCTGTCGCGCATCGCAGGGTCGATGCGTACCGATGTCATGGACTCCGGGGTCTGCATCTGGCTTTCCTGGCCGCTGGCCGGACCCATCGCTTGCACCAGCTCGCCAAGCAGCACGCGGTCGATGGCCACCGACACGCCATACAGCGGCTTGCCCGGGGAGGCGAAGGTCTCGCATTTGAACGGCACCGACAGCGCCTGAATCAGGTAATGCCCAGTGCCGTATTCAAAAGTGCGCGGCCCCAGACAGGCGACTTTGCTGCCCTGCACCACAATCATCAGGCTCGGCTCGTAGATCTGCGGGCTACTGGCCACATAACCAAAAGCCGACAGCACACGGACCTCGGGCAAATGCGTGGCCACAAAGCCGGGACGTACCGCCAGCGGCTGAATCAGGGACACAAGCGTGGCATTGCCATCAGGGGAAAAAGCGAGTGACATGGAAAGCAGGCCGACAGAGAAATAGACAGCTGTATAATCGCAGATTTGCGCGCCGGAGCCGACCCCGAATTATCCGGCCGGAGGAATAGGCATGAAACACGGAGGATTCACCATAGCCGCGCACTCTCCATACAAGGACAATTGCTTGCCTCTGTTTCTGTAACACTCTGTGAGGTCAACAATGTACACAGCTATCGGCTACGCCGCTCAATCAGCTACCGCCCCCCTCGCCCCGATGACTTTCGAACGTCGCGCTCCGCGTGCCGACGACGTGGCCATCGAAATCCTGTTCTGCGGCGTCTGCCACTCTGACATTCACCAGGCGCGCAACGAGTGGGGCATCGCTGTCTACCCGCTGATGCCCGGCCACGAGATCGTCGGTCGCGTCACCGCCACTGGCGCCAACGCCACCAAATACAAGGTCGGTGATCTGGTCGGTGTCGGTTGCATGGTCGACTCGTGCCGCGAGTGCTCGGCCTGTAAATCGGATCTCGAACAGTATTGCCTGGAAGGCCCGACCATGACCTACGCCACGCCAGACCGCGTGGACGGCAGCAACACCATGGGCGGTTACTCGAACAGCATCGTGGTCGCCGAGCACTTCGTCGTTCGCGTTCCGGAAAAGCTCGACCCGGCCGCAGCCGCTCCGATTCTTTGCGCAGGCATCACCACTTATTCGCCACTCAAGCACTACGGCGTCAAGGCCGGTGACAAGGTCGGTATTCTGGGCATGGGCGGTCTGGGCCACATGGGCATCAAGTTCGCCAAGGCAATGGGTGCTGAAGTCACCCTGTTTACCCGCTCCGCAGCCAAGGCTCAGGAAGCACGTCGCCAGGGCGCCGACCATGTGATCGTTTCCACCGATGCCGAACAGATGAAGGCCGCGGCCGGGCATTTCGACTTCCTGCTCGACACCATTCCGGTGCAACACGACCTGAACCCCTACCTGGAAACGCTGCGCTTTGACGGCGTGCATATTCTGGTCGGTCTGATCGAACCTATCGAGCCGCCCGTCCATGCAGCCCATCTGGTGATGAGCCGTCGCGTGTTGGCCGGTTCGTTGATCGGCGGCATTGCCGAAACCCAGGAAGTGCTGGATTTCTGCGCCGAGAACGGCATCACCTGCGACATCGAAATGCTCGATATCCGCAACATCAACGAAGCCTACGAGCGCATGCTGGCCGGTGACGTGAAATACCGCTTCGTGATCGATATGGCCACATTGCAGGCCTAATTGGCCAGGAATCAGCCGCCGAGATCGGCCGAGAGTTCCGCTGCTATCTGTTTGATCAGCGGAACCAGCTCGGCCATTTTCTCCAGCGGCATGTAAGGCACGGTACTGGCGACACTGATGCCGGCAACAATCTGTTTGCTGGCATCACGTACCGGCGCTGCGACACAACGAATCGACGGTTCGTTGTCCTCCAGGTCAAACGCATAACCGCCCTGCACGTACTCCTCCCTTCGCGCTTTAAGCTGTTCCCAGGTTTGCTGCTCATGAGCAGGCCACAGCGGGTTTCTACCTGACGCCGGCATGCTGACCTCGTACAGCCGCTGCCACTCTGCTTGCGTACTGTCCAGCAACAACGCCTTGCCGATACCGGTGCGCACCAGCGGCATACGGTGCCCGACCCGCGAGCGCATTTCCGGTCCGTTGCGACCAGGGTTCTTGTGCAGGTACAACACGTCGTCCCCCTCCCGAACCGCCAGATGCACCGTATCGCCGGTCAGTTCCGACAGCCTATCCAGATACGGGCGGGCGAGAATGGCCAGCGGCACTTCTTCGCGCGCCTGAAAACCCAGCTCGATCAGCTTCGGCCCCAGCAAATAACCCACTTGCGGCACCACCCGAAGGTAGCGCTCCTCGACCAGGCAACTGGCCAGCCGGTGAGTAGTGCTGCGCGTGGTGCCGATCAGCCGGGCGATCTCTTTCAGGTCCCGTGCGCCACTGGCCACCGCCTGAACCACGCCAAGGCCGCGCAACAGGGTCTGGGTCCCGCTTGGCGCCGGTTCTTTGCCAGTGGTTTTTTCAGGGATGATCGAATCGTTGTGCATGACAGGCCAGGTTCAAATAGGGAAAGGTTCGGATCAGCAAGCTGGCAGCATTATCGCCGCCAGCGTCCGCACGCGTCGACATCAGAGTTCGATACGCTCCACCTTCCCAACCAGCAGGATGTAAGACAGCGCGCCCAGCAGTGCCAACGCCGAAATGTAGGTGATGGCTGGCGCAAACGAGTCACCGGTTGCCAGAAAGCCGATCACGATCGGTGTGGCGATGGCGGCGAGATTGCCGATGAAGTTGAACGTGCCACCGGTCAGGCCCAGCAAGCGCGCCGGGGCCAGGGTCGAGACCAGCGACCAGGTGATCGATGCCAGACCGTTACCGAAAAACGCCAGCGCCAGGAAGGTGATGACCAGTGGTGTGGAATCGACGAAGTTGGCGCCGATGATCGACGTGGAAATCAGCAGCCCGGCAATGATCGGCAATTTGCGGGCAAAGCCCACGCTATGGCCACGGCGGATCAGCCAGTCGGAGAAAAACCCCGAACACAACACCCCGACAAACGCCGCCAGAAACGGCAATGACGCCAGCAACCCGGACTTGATGAAGTCCATGCCGCGGTATTTGACCAGATAGGTCGGGAACCAGGTCAGGAAGAACCACAGCGTGGAGTTCAGGCAGAACTGCCCCAGATAGATCCCCCACAGCTTACGCTTGCTCAGCACGATGCCCAGGTCCAGCCAGCTGAAACCCTGCTTCTGCTTGTCGGCTTCGGTCTGGATGTCCACCAGTCCGCCGCCCTCTTTGATCAGGTCGATTTCCTGTTGGTTAACGCCTTTGAAGTCACGCGGTTCGCGATACACCGCGTACCAGATCAACGCCCACAACACGCCGACGCCACCCGTTACGACAAACACCATGTGCCAGCCGTAGTGCGCCTGCAACCAGGCCAGCACCGGCGTCAGAAACGCCAGACCGACGAACTGCCCGGAGGTGTAAACGCCAATGGCGGTGGCGCGCTCGCGCTCTGGAAACCAGGTGGTCACCACACGACTGTTGATCGGATAGGCCGGTGCTTCGAGCGCACCGACGGCCATGCGCAGCACGAACAGTGCGATGAAGCTGGCGGCAAAGCCGAGCATGATGGTCGCGATGGACCACAGCAGCAGTGCGGCGGTGTAAAGGATGCGCGGCGGCACCCGGTCCACCAGCCAGCCACCGGGCAATTGCATGGCGGCGTAGGTCCAGCCGAACGCCGAGAAGATCAGCCCGACGTGCACCGTATCAAGGCCCAGTTCGGCGGTCAGTGCCGGGGCGGCTATGGACAGGTTGCTGCGGTCCAGGTAGTTGATCACCACTGTAATGAACAGCAGCACCATGATGAAGAAACGTTTGCGGGACGGCGTCACCAGCGACGCCGCGCCTTCCATCGTACGAGTACGCATGGCCTGTAGCCTCTTGTTGGATTTATTGAGGTCTGTGCTTCGATATAAATGAGCTGAAGACACGCTGATTCTCGTCCCCACGCTCCGCGTGGTGATGCATTTCGTGACGCTCTGCGTCACATACATGCGCCGCGTAGCGCCCTCAAAATCGGACGCAGAGCGTCCAGAACGGCATTCCCACGCAAAGCGTGGGAACGATGATCACGGAGATTTACTGCGCCCTACCACTCCGCAAAACTGCCATCGGCATGACGCCAGATCGGGTTGCGCCAACGGTGGCCGATGGCGGCGCGTTCGATGACGTATTCTTCGTTGATTTCGATGCCCAGGCCCGGCCCGTTGGGGATCTTGACCATGCCTTTGTCGTAGTCGAACACTTCCGGATGCTTGACGTAATCGAGCAGGTCGTTGCTTTCGTTGTAGTGAATGCCCAGGCTTTGTTCCTGGATAAAGGCGTTGTAACAAACCGCATCCAGTTGCAGGCACGCCGCCAGCGCAATCGGCCCCAGCGGGCAATGCAGCGCCAGCGCGACGTCGTAGGCTTCGGCCATGTTGGCGATCTTGCGGGTTTCGGTGATACCGCCCGCATGCGACGCATCCGGCTGAATAATGTCGACGTAGCCCTCACTCAACACCCGCTTGAAATCCCAGCGCGAGAACAGCCGTTCGCCCAAGGCAATCGGCGTGCTGGTCAGCGGTGCCAGTTCTTTCAGGGCTTCGTAGTTTTCGCTGAGCACCGGTTCTTCGATGAACATCAGCTTGTACGCATCCAGCTCTTTCATCAGCACCTTGGCCATCGGCTTGTGGACGCGACCATGGAAGTCCACACCAATGCCGACATTCGGCCCCACCGCATCACGCACGGCAGCCACATTGGCCAGCGCCAGATCGACCTTGTCGAAGGTGTCGAGAAATTGCAGCTCCTCGGTGCCGTTCATTTTCACCGCCGTAAAGCCGCGCTCGACGGCTTCTTTGGCTGCACGCGCCGTGTCGGCAGGACGGTCGCCGCCGATCCACGAGTACACACGGATCTTGTCGCGCACCTGGCCACCCAGCAAATCACTCACCGAAACACCCAGCGCCTTGCCCTTGATGTCCCACAACGCCTGATCAATGCCGGCCAGTGCGCTCATGTGGATCGCGCCGCCCCGGTAAAAACCGCCGCGATACAGTACGGTCCAGATGTCTTCGATGTTGCGCGGGTCCTTGCCGATCAGGTAATCGGACAGTTCCTCCACAGCAGCGGCCACGGTGTGTGCGCGACCTTCGACCACCGGCTCGCCCCAGCCGACAACGCCCTCGTCAGTCTCGACCTTGAGGAAGCACCAGCGTGGCGGAACGATGAACGTGGTGAGTTTGGTGACTTTCATGGGTGCGGTTTCTCTTGTTGACTCTCTTATTGGATAACGGCTATCGAACAGCGATGCCGATCAGTCTGCAAGCCCTGCGGTATGTAGCTTCCAGGCAGCCACATAAGCCTTGGCCCGCTCGGCGACGTCGGCAGCGCTCATACCCGGTTTGAACAGCCCGGAGCCCAGGCCGAAACCTTTCACGCCGGCGTCCAGAAACACTTTCATGTTGTCTGGCGAGATACCGCCGACCGGCAGCACAATCGTGCCCTTGGGCAGCACCGCCAGCCACGCCTTGACCACCGCGGGCGACATCTGCTCGGCAGGAAACAGCTTCAGCACGTCAGCACCTTCGGCCAGCGCGGCAAACGCCTCGGTCGGCGTCGCCACGCCCGGCGACAAGAACAGCCCGGCCGCCTTGGCTGCACGCAAGACGTTGGCATCGCTGTGCGGCATGACAATAACCTGCCCTCCGGCATCCTTGACCTGCGTCACCTGCTCCGGGGTCAGCACCGTGCCAGCACCGATCAGGCAATCGGCAGGCAGTTGCTGACGCAGCAAGCGAATGCTGTCGAACGGCTGTGGGGAATTGAGCGGCACTTCGATGACCCGAAACCCGGCCTCATACAACACGTCGCCAATCGCCGGTGCCTCTTCGGGGCGCAGGCCGCGCAGAATCGCGACCAGACCGTTTTCCTTCAATGCTTGCTTGAGCATGTCAAACCTCTTGAATGTGTTGGGATGGCTGGCGTGCGATCAGGCCCGCCTGCACCGCGACCTGCCACAGGCCGCGCTCGGTCGCCTGTTCGGCCAGTGTCACTTGCGGGAAACCACAGACCGTCAGGCCACGTGAATAACGCGCGCACAGCGCTTCGCTGCCGATGAGGATCACCGCAGGCAATTGTTCATGGGTATGCAGATGCAGCCTGGCGATGGCACCCAGTTCATGGCCGATCAGCAGACCGGAAAGGTAGTCCGGCTGAGCGCTCGCCGCCAGTTGCCCGGTCAGGCCGAGCGTTCGGGTGCTGAAAATGGTGGAAAGCGGTCCGGCGGACCCGGTGTCCGACAGGGCAATTGACAATCCGCGATCAAACGCCTGGTCATCAAACGCCTCGGCAGGCTGCATGGTGCGCCCCAGAATGGTGTGCGCGCACAGGGCGGCGTAGACCTCGCCGGTCATGAAGGTATCAAAATGAACGATGCGCCCGCGCATGACCTGCACCCATTTGGAATGGCTGCCCGGCAGGCCAATCAGCAGGGGCTGGTTGTCGAGTTGCGTCTCCAGCCCGGCCAATACGCCGAGCACCTGGGTTTCTTCGCCACGCATGACGTTGGGCAGGGTCGAACGTTGCAGTACGCCCGGAATGATATGCACGGTCACCCCACTCTGGCTGCGCACCGTTTGCAGCGCTGCGCTCAGTTGGTTGACGCTGGCCGGAGTTTCCCGATAAGCCGCCTCGCGCCAGCCCTGCGCGCTGCCGACCATGCCACAGGCAATCACCGGCAGGCCGGGCTCGGCGTCAAGCCAGTCGCCGCAGGCCTGATCGAAAGCCAGTTCAAAACCGTCACTGCACAGCTGCCCGGAAATCAGACGCGGCGTGGTCGGCAACTGCATGATGCCCGCGCTCAGGGCGCGCTGTTCCAGCACCTGGCCGTGTTCGCCAAGTCGATAAGCACGAAGGGAGGTCGTCCCCCAGTCGAGTGCGATCAATTGCGCCTGCATTGCTTCACCTGTTGTTTTATTGGAAGTGAGTGCCAGACGACTATAAACCTGTTGTCATACTTATCTCAATATGTAAATTACAATCCCACATAATGGGATTTTAACAGTGAGACATTAAAAAACCCGCTGCCCTTTCAGACAGCGGGTTTGGTGTAAACCGAAGCATCAACGCTCCAGCAGGATCCTCAGCATGCGCCGCAGCGGTTCAGCCGCGCCCCACAGCAGCTGATCACCGACGGTGAAGGCGCCCAGGTACTGCGAGCCCATGTTCAGCTTGCGCAGACGGCCCACCGGCACACTCATTGTGCCGGTCACCGCCGTCGGGCTCAGCTCTTGCGCGCTGGCTTCGCGGGTATTCGGCACCAGCTTGACCCATGGGTTGTGCTGGCTGATCAAGCCTTCGATGTCCGCAATCGGCACATCCTTGTTCAGCTTGATGGTCAGTGCCTGGCTGTGACAGCGCATGGCGCCGATGCGCACGCAGATGCCGTCGACCGGGATCGGGCTCTTGAAGCGACCGAGAATCTTGTTGGTCTCGGCCTGGCCTTTCCACTCTTCGCGGCTCTGGCCATTGGGCAGCGCCTTGTCGATCCACGGGATCAGACTGCCGGCCAGCGGCACGCCGAAGTTCTCGGTCGGGAACGACTCGCTGCGCATGGCTTCCGCCACCTTGCGGTCGATATCCAGAATGGCGCTGGCCGGGTTGGCGAGTTCATCCGCAACAGACGCGTGCACCGCGCCCATCTGCTTGATCAGTTCACGCATGTTCTGCGCGCCGGCCCCGGAGGCCGCCTGATAGGTCATGACGTTCATCCACTCGACCAGCCCGGCGTCAAACAGGCCGCCCAGGCCCATCAGCATCAGGCTGACCGTGCAGTTGCCGCCGATGTAGTTTTTGGTGCCCGCGTCCAGTTGCTGGTCGATGACCTTGCGGTTGACCGGGTCGAGCACGATAACCGCGTCATCCTGCATGCGCAGGCTGGAGGCCGCATCGATCCAGTAACCCTGCCAGCCCGCTTCGCGCAGCTTGGGGAACACCTCGTTGGTGTAATCGCCGCCCTGACAGGTCAGCACCACGTCCAGGGTTTTCAGTTCGTCGATGCTGTAGGCATCTTTCAGCGGGGCAACGTCCTTGCCCACCGAAGGCGCCTGGCCACCGACATTGGAGGTAGTGAAGAACACCGGCTCAATGAGATCGAAGTCCTGCTCTTCCCGCATCCGCTGCATGAGCACGGAACCGACCATGCCACGCCAACCGATCAGACCTACACGTTTCATCGCAACTGCACCTTGAATAAAAGTGGGACCGCCGCCCTGCGTGTGTACAGCAGGCGGCGGGCCAGAGAGATTACAGATTCCGTAGCGCGGCGACTACTGCATCGCCCATTTCCTTGGTACCGACTTTGACTTTGCCCTCGGACCAGATGTCGCCGGTGCGGATACCCTGATCCAGCACCAGGCTGACGGCCTGTTCGATGGCGTCGGCAGCGGCGGTCAGGTTGAAGCTGTAACGCAGCATCATCGACACCGACAGAATGGTGGCCAGCGGGTTGGCAATGCCTTGGCCGGCGATGTCCGGAGCCGAACCGTGGCAAGGCTCATACATGCCCTTGTTGGCGGTGTCCAGCGAAGCCGACGGCAGCATGCCGATGGAACCGGTGAGCATCGACGCTTGATCGGACAGAATGTCGCCAAACAGATTGTCGGTCACGATCACGTCGAACTGCTTGGGCGCACGCACCAGTTGCATGGCGGCGTTATCGACGTACAGGTGGCTCAGTTCGACTTCCGGGTAATCCTTGGCGACCTGCTCGACAATTTCGCGCCACAGCTGGCTGGACGCCAGTACGTTGGCCTTGTCTACCGAGCAGAGCTTTTTGCCACGCACCATGGCCATGTCAAAACCGACCTTGGCAATGCGACGGATTTCGCTCTCGCTGTACGGCAGCGTGTCGTACGCCTGACGCTCGCCATTGTCCAGCACGCGAGTACCGCGTGGCGCGCCAAAATAGATGCCACCGGTCAGTTCGCGAACGATCAGGATGTCCAGGCCCGCGACGATTTCCGGCTTGAGGCTCGAGGCGTCCGCCAGTTGCGGGTAGAGAATCGCCGGGCGCAGATTGCCGAACAGGCCCAGTTGCGAACGGATTTTCAGCAGGCCGCGCTCAGGACGGATGTCACGCTCGATGGTGTCCCATTTCGGGCCGCCCACCGCGCCGAGCAGTACCGCATCGGCCGCACGGGCGCGGTCCAGTGTCTCGTCGGCCAGCGGCACGCCGTGCTTGTCGATGGCCGCGCCGCCGATCACGTCGTGGGTCAATTCAAAACCCAGTTGATACTTCTGGTTGGCCAGCTCCAGCACCTTGACCGCTTCGGTCATGATCTCGGGGCCAATACCATCACCTGGGAGAATCAGAATCTGCTTGTTCATAACATCCTCGATGTGTGCAGCGGCACCTTGGGTGGCGCCTTTTTATAACGCTGAATACGGCAAAAAATTTATCACCTGGCTAAAACACTGTTGCCAGCAAGGTGCAACGGCACCTTACTGGCAAACAAGCCTGCGGTGGCTACTGATCAGTCGCGAAACAACCATGGCTGGCTGGCGCGATGCTTGCCTTCAAAGCTGGCAATGGCGTCGGCGTCCATCAGCGTCAGGCCGATGTCATCCAGACCGTTAAGCAGGCAGTGCTTGCGGAATGCATCGATTTCAAAGCTCAGCACCTCGCCGTCAGGGCGGGTCACTGTCTGCGCCTGCAGATCAATGCTCAACTGATAGCCAGGGCTGGCCTCGACCTGCTTGAACAGTTGATCGACGTCGTCTTCAGCCAGAATGATCGGCAGCAGGCCGTTCTTGAAGCTGTTGTTGAAGAAGATGTCGGCATAGCTAGGGGCGATGATGGCGCAAAAACCATACTCTTCCAGCGCCCAGGGTGCGTGCTCGCGGCTGGAACCACAACCGAAGTTTTCCCGCGCCAACAGCACGCTGGCACCCTGATAACGTGCGTTGTTGAGCACGAAATCATGGTTCAGCGGGCGCTTGGAGTTGTCCTGATACGGCTGGCCCACATCCAGATAGCGCCACTCATCGAACAGGTTCGGGCCAAAGCCCGTGCGCTTGATCGACTTGAGAAACTGCTTGGGGATGATCTGGTCGGTGTCGACGTTGGCGCGATCCAGCGGAGCGACCAGGCCATTGTGCTGGGTAAAGGCTTTCATGCTGGATTCCTCAATTCGCGAACATCGATGAAACGGCCAGTAACCGCTGCAGCAGCAGCCATCGCCGGGCTCACCAGATGCGTACGACCACCTGCGCCCTGACGGCCTTCAAAGTTACGGTTGGAAGTTGACGCGCAATGCTCGCCGGAGCCGAGGCGATCCGGGTTCATGGCCAGGCACATCGAACAGCCCGGCTCGCGCCATTCAAAACCGGCGTCAATGAAGACCTTGTCCAGCCCTTCTTTCTCGGCCTGCGCCTTGATCAGCCCCGAGCCTGGCACCACGATGGCCTGCTTGATGGTTGCAGCCACCTTACGGCCCTTGGCAACGTCCGCCGCGGCGCGCAAATCTTCGATGCGCGAGTTGGTGCAGGAGCCGATGAACACCCTGTCCAGCTGGATATCGGTGATCGGCTGATTGGCTTTCAGGCCCATGTATTTCAAGGCGCGCTCAATGGAGCCACGCTTGACCAGGTCCGGCTCCTGCGCAGGGTCCGGCACGTTCTGATCGACGGCCAGGACCATTTCCGGCGAAGTGCCCCAACTGACCTGTGGCTTGATCTGTGCGGCATCCAGCTTGACCACGGTGTCGAACACCGCATCAGCGTCGGACACAAGATCCTGCCAGGCCTCGACGGCAAGGTCCCATTCAGCGCCCTTCGGTGCAAACGGGCGGCCTTTGACGTATTCGACGGTCTTCTCGTCAGTGGCGACCATGCCGACCCGCGCACCGGCCTCAATGGACATATTGCAAATGGTCATGCGGCCTTCGATCGACAGGTCACGAATCGCGCTGCCAGCGAACTCGATGGCGTAACCGTTACCGCCTGCGGTGCCGATCTTGCCGATAACCGCCAGCACAATGTCTTTGGCAGTCACGCCGAACGGCAATTGCCCTTCGACCGACACCAGCATGTTCTTCATCTTCTTGGCCACCAGGCACTGGGTCGCCAGCACATGCTCGACCTCGGAGGTGCCGATACCATGGGCTAGCGCGCCGAATGCGCCGTGGGTCGAGGTGTGCGAGTCGCCGCAGACCACGCTCATGCCCGGCAGGGTTGCGCCCTGCTCCGGGCCGATGACGTGGACGATGCCCTGACGCGGGTCATTCATCTTGAATTCAGTGATGCCGTATTCGTCGCAGTTGTCGTCCAGAGTCTGCACTTGCAGGCGCGACACCTGGTCTTCGATAGCCTCAATCCCGCCCTTGCGTTCCGACGTGGTCGGCACGTTGTGGTCGGGGGTGGCGATGATCGAATCGATCCGCCACGGCTTGCGCTTGGCCAGGCGCAGGCCTTCAAACGCTTGCGGCGAGGTCACTTCGTGGATGATATGACGGTCAATGTAGATCAGCGCCGACCCGTCGTCGCGCTGTTTGACCAAATGTGAATCCCAGAGCTTGTCGTAGAGCGTTTTCCCGGCCATCGGACGTACTTCCTCATCAGCTTGTTTCTATGCCTTGGGCAATCGTGACGATGACCCCTTGGCTTGTGCGGTCATCCTATGGAATGTGCTTAAATAACTCAAATTCATAATTTTCATGCTTTGGATAACCAAGTGGAATCCGACTATGGACCTCGCCAATCTCAACGCCTTTATAGCCATCGCCGAGACCGGCAGTTTCTCGGGTGCCGGTGAGCGGCTGTACATCACCCAGCCTGCCATCAGCAAGCGCATCGCCGGTCTGGAGCAGCAGCTCAACGTGCGCTTGTTTGATCGCCTGGGCCGCGAAGTCAGCCTGACCGAGGCCGGTCGCGCCCTGCTGCCGCGCGCCTACCAGATCCTCAATGTGCTGGACGACACGCGCCGCGCACTGACCAACCTGACCGGCGAAGTCAGCGGCCGGCTGACCCTGGCAACCAGTCACCATATCGGCCTGCATCGCCTGCCGCCGGTGCTGCGGGCGTTTACCCGTGCCTACCCCGAGGTTGCGCTGGACATTCAGTTTCTCGATTCGGAGGTGGCCTATGAGGAAATTCTTCACGGGCGCGCCGAGCTGGCAGTCATTACACTGGCGCCCGAGCCCCATGCGTTGATCCGCGCCATGCCGGTGTGGGACGACCCGCTGGACTTCGTCGCCGCGCCGGAGCACCCGCTGGCCAACAGCGGGCCGATGCAACTGGCGGATATCGTGCGTTACCCGGCGGTGTTTCCGGGCAGCAACACGTTCACCCACCACATTGTCAGCGGGCTGTGCGAGGCCGAGGGCCTGAAGCCCAATATAGCCATGAGCACCAACTACATGGAGACCATCAAGATGATGGTCTCCATCGGCCTGGCCTGGAGCGTACTGCCGCGCACCATGCTCGACGAACAGGTGGCGCGCATTCCTTTGCCGGGCGTGCAGCTCAATCGCCAGCTAGGCTACATCCTGCACACCGAACGCACGCTGTCGAATGCCGCCAGAGCATTCATGAAATTGCTCGATGCGCAGACACAGTGAGTAGACCATGCTGCGCCGCAGCAGACTGATCGCTTTATCGGCTTTATTCAGCAAAGGCTCGTGATCACATGCTCAACCTTCCGCCCGACTCCGTGCCGCAAGCCCCTGCACAGCCAACCTCCAGCGGGCGGTCGACGACAGACACGGAGCGCATTCTCGAGGAAACCCGCGCGCGCCTCGAACTGGCGCTGGACCTGGCGCAGATGGGCACCTGGGACCTGAACATCACGCACAGCCGGCTGCAAGCCTCGGCGCGTGCATCGTTTCTGCACGGCATGGACGCACAGCCCTTCGACGATGACTCCAGGCTGTTTTTCGACAGGTTGCCCGCCGAGGAGCGCGATCGGGTCCGCGCGGCCTACACAGCGGCACTTGAAAGCCGGCAGGATTGTCTGCAGATGACCTACCGCTTTCAAATGAAAGACGGCACTTCACGCCTGATTGAAAGCCGTGCACGGATCTACAGGGATGAAATTGGCAACCCCGTCAAGTTGGCCGGCACCCTGCTGGACATCACCCAACAGTGCGCTCAGGCGGCGCTTGAGGCCAGCGAAGAGAAATTTGCCAAAGCGTTTCACTCAAGCCCTGACTCGATCACCATCACTGAAATCGAGTCCGGTCGCTATGTCGAGGTCAACGACGGCTTCTGTCGCCTGACCGGCTTCAGCGCCAGAGAAGTGCTTGGCCGTACCGCCCACGAAATCGGCATATGGACCGACACCGTGCAGCGCGAGTTCATGATCGACGAACTTCGCCAGAAAGGCCGGATGCACCACCGGGAAATGAACGGGCGAGACAAAAAAGGTGCGCCGCTGGTGCTGGATGTATCGGTCGAGTTCATCACCCTGAACAATACCGCCTGCCTGCTGATGAATGCCCGTGACATCGGCCAGTTGAAAAGTGCCCAGGCGCAGATCCAGCACCTGGCGTATCACGACCCGCTGACCGGCCTGCCCAATCGCGCCCTGTTGATGGATCGTCTGAGCCAGCAAGTGTCGCTGCTCCAGCACCAGAACCTGCGCGGTGCCTTGTTGTTTCTTGACCTGGACCACTTCAAACACATCAATGACTCACTCGGCCACCCGGTGGGCGACAGCGTCCTGAGCGTCATTGCCGCACGCCTGGAAGCCAGCGTGCGCCAGGAGGACACCGTGGCCCGACTGGGCGGTGACGAATTTGTGGTGCTGATCTGTGGCCTGGACGGTTCTCTCGAGCACGTCACCCATCAGGTGCGCGTGCTGGCAGACAACCTGCGCGTGCTGCTCGCCGAACCGATGTTCCTCGACGGTCATCGCCTGCAGGTCACACCAAGCGTCGGCATCGTGCTCATCCCGGACGACGGCCTGACCCCTGCCGACCTGCTCAAGCGTGCCGATATCGCCCTGTATCGCGCCAAGGACTCCGGGCGCAACGCCTCGCAGTTTTTCCATGTCTCCATGCAACAGGCGGTCAGTCAGCGTCTGCGCCTTGAAAACGACCTGCGCCTGGCGCTCACCCGCAACGAATTTCACCTGCACTTCCAGGCGCAGGTCGATTGCCGCACCAATCAGATCACCGGCGCGGAAGCCCTGCTGCGCTGGCAGCACCCCGAATACGGGCTGCTGGCGCCCGACCAGTTTGTCCAGATACTGGAAGAGAGCGGCATGATTCTGGAGGTTGGCAGCCGGATTCTCGACGATGCCTGTAAAATCGGCGGGCTTCTGCTGAGTCAGGGGCTGGTCTCGAAAGACCGCTTTCTGATGGGCGTCAATGTCAGTCCGCGTCAGTTTCGCCAGAGCGACTTTGTCGAGCGCGTCGAACACAGTCTCAAACAGCATCACTTGCCGGCGACCATGCTCAAGCTGGAAATAACCGAAGGCATCGTCATCCAGAATCTGGACGACACCATTCTCAAGATGCGCACCCTGAGGGACCTGGGTGTAGGCTTTGCGATGGACGATTTCGGCACCGGCTATTCATCGCTCACCTACCTCAAGCGCTTGCCGGTGGATACGCTGAAGATCGACCAGTCATTCGTTCAGGACGCCACCAGCGACCCCAACGACGCAGAAATCATCCGCGCCATCGTCGCCATGGCGCAGAGCCTCAACTTGCACGTGATTGCCGAAGGCGTCGAAACCCCGGAGCAACTGGCGTTTCTTGAGCGCGTGGGTTGTTACAACTATCAGGGCTACCTGTTCAGCGAGCCACTGCCAGGGCCTGAGTTCGAGACGCTTCTGCAACTCAGGCGCTAGTTGCAGAGGTCTGCTTCTATCGAATGAAAACAGCAAAGGCGCCCGAAGACGCCTTTGTTGTGTGTTGCGTGCTGCGTATTGATCAGCTGTTCAGTACTTTCTGAGTATTGAGCGGAATACGCTTTGGTTTCGCTTCTTCCGGCACGTTGCGCACCAGGTCGATGTTCAGCAGGCCATGAGAAAGATCGGCCCCTTTGACTTCAATATTGTCCGCCAGCCTGAACGACAGCTTGAATTCACGCCGGGCAATACCCTGATGCAGATACGTTACGTTATCAGCTTCTTGCTCACGCTTGTTGCCGATGACGGTCAATACACCCTTCTCGACTTGCAACTCGAGATCCTGCTCTTGCATGCCTGCTGCAGCGATCACGATGCGGTAATGATCATCGGTATGCCGCTCCACGTTGTAAGGAGGGTAACCGCTGGCTGTCTCATTTCGCGCCGCCGACTCGAAAAGGTCGTTGAAGCGGTCGAAACCCACGGAATGACGAAAGAGTGGAGCCAGTGAAAATGCAGTCGCCATGATAATTTCTCCTGTTTGTCAGCGAGTGGTTTACGCGACCCGTATTCGGCATCGCTTGATCACCAAAATAGGGACGGCCGTTTGCTTTTCAAGAGAGGTTTTTCAGGTTTTTTTGACCGTTCGTCAGGGTCAGCTTTTAGTGGAGCAACCGAGCAGTACGGTGATTCGGTCGCAGTCGGTTTCGCGACGCAGCGTATTGAACATCAAGGTCGCTTCGGGGTAGCTCTTGGTCAGCAGCACCAGCCATTGCTTGAGGCGACCCGGTGCCTGAACAAGCGTCATCTTGACCAGGCAGGCTTGCCAAAAGGTGCGCAACATTGGCTGCAACTCAGCCCAGGTCATCGGCACCACCTCTTCGCCCTTCTGCGCCGCAGCAATCTGCCGGGCCAGATCAGGGCGCGCCACCAACCCGCGACCAATCATGATGTCCCGCGCGCCGCAGATTTCGCGGCAGCGACGCCAATCCTCAACGGTCCAGATCTCACCGTTGGCGACTACCGGGACCTTGACCACTTCCTGAATGCGCGCAATCCACTCCCAGTGCGCGGGCGGCTTGTAGCCGTCGACCTTGGTGCGTGCGTGAACGACGATTTGCGCTGCCCCGCCGTCGGCCAGCGCTCTGGCGCAATCCAGCGCGCCGTCGGTATTTTCGTAGCCCAGGCGCATCTTGGCGGTGACCGGTATGTCTTTGGGCACAGCACGGCGCACCTGGCTGACGATGGTGTGCAGCAATTCCGGCTCTTTGAGCAGGATTGCGCCGCCTCGCGAGCGGTTGACGGTCTTGGCCGGGCAACCGAAGTTCAGGTCCAGCACCGGTGCACCCAGTTCGCAAGCGAACGCCGCGTTCTCGGCCAGACACACCGGGTCGGAGCCCAACAGCTGGAGCCGTAACGGCGTGCCGGCATCGGTCTTCGCGCCGTTGTGGAACTCCGAAGCGTACTTGTAGAAGTAATGCGCCGGCATCAAACGCTCGGACACCCGAATGAACTCGGTCACGCACCAGTCGATGCCACCCACTTTCGTCAGGGCATCGCGCAGGATGTCGTCAACCAGCCCCTCCATGGGCGCCAGAGCAATTTGCATGGGTCATACTCGAAAAAAGTCCGGCAGTTTACTGCCCGGCGTGCGGATTGGGAACGTCGCTGTCGGGAATGGCTGCACCGTAGCCTTCGATGAACTCGGCGGGCATGCGTTTGGGCCGACCGCTGGACAGTTCGATGCAGACAAAGGTGGTTTGCGCGCGTAATAGCGTCAGGTTGTCGGCAGGCCGCTTGAGCTGAAAGCAGCGGGTCATTTTCAGGCGGCGGTCCCAGTCGGTGATCCAGGTTGCCAGTTGCAGTTCGTCGCTTTCGTAGGCGCTGGCCAGGTAGTCGATCTCGTGCCTGACCACTGCCATGGCCCGGTCCAGACGCTGATATTCGGTCAGGTCCAGGCCCAGAAACTGCGAATGCCGCCAGGCGCAGCGCTCCAGCCAGGAGACATACACGGCATTATTGGCATGCCCCAGCCCATCAATGTCTTCGGCGCCGACGTTCAGGTCAATGACGAAAGGCGTTGCCCGATCCCAGACCATGCGTGCTCCTGCTTGAGTGGATGTGATTGGCGGGAGTGTAACGAAGTCAGGATCCGTGGGAGCGAACTTGTTCGCGAAATGGCCCGTACAGTCGCAGAAATCGGGTCGCCTGAAACACAGTCTTCGCGAACAATGCGGATCGCCGCCCCGGTCGCCCCCAGCCCTTCGGGCAGAAGCAGGCTTGTGCATGACTATCGTGCCGATGCTCCGCGTCGGCATGCAGTTCTGGACGCTCTGCATCAAAGCGGTTCTGCAATGTCAGTGATGTCTGTTTCCGGCTCAGGTCACCTTTTCGCCCCTCGGCGACTCACTTTGAGGGACCAAAGTGAGCAAAGTCCCGGCTCCGTTTCCGGCCCGACTTCGTCGGGTTCCTTCGCCCTGACACTGATCCGGGGGTCGCCGCAACGTGCCATCCCTGGCACGGTGCGGCTAGCTCGGCGTCCTGCCGAGCCACCCCCGGATCAGTGTCAGGGCTCAGCCGTCACTTACGTCGCAATCGGCGTCGTCAGTGATATCGCGATGAAAAAGCGCTTTCGTTTATGTGCAGTGATTACCGGCAAGGCATGACGTCATGCTACGGCGTAGATGCGATGAGGGGTGCCACCTGATGCGTGCAAACGCACTGGCACGAGACTTAGTCAGGGTTATGTATGAAGAATAAGAATCAGAAAGAAAGGGTTTTCAAACCCCGGAAAAACAAAAGGGCCATTCAATAATCGAATGACCCTTGGTCCCGCAGAGCGGGAAATCGTGGCGTCCCCTAGGGGACTCGAACCCCTGTTACCGCCGTGAAAGGGCGGTGTCCTAGGCCACTAGACGAAGGGGACGCAAACCTTCAGTCAGGATCACCGAGCGGTGAACCCTGGCAAATTGGTGGAGCTTAGCGGGATCGAACCGCTGACCTCCTGCATGCCATGCAGGCGCTCTCCCAGCTGAGCTAAAGCCCCGGATTTATCGCCTCGCGGCGGAGATCAACGTTGAAGTATCACTCGGTGAAACTGGCGTCCCCTAGGGGACTCGAACCCCTGTTACCGCCGTGAAAGGGCGGTGTCCTAGGCCACTAGACGAAGGGGACAAAACCTTCTCGTAAAAGCAAACGGTCGCTGGATCCGTTTGTTTCACATCGAATCAGAACAATGTAGCTGCGCTCTGAAACGCTAAATTTGGTGGAGCTTAGCGGGATCGAACCGCTGACCTCCTGCATGCCATGCAGGCGCTCTCCCAGCTGAGCTAAAGCCCCACATCAGTGGACGGGGCGCATATTAAGCGTGAGTCGCTGAGCTGTCAAATTTATTTTTTGCAATTTCCAAAGTTTTTTGTCGGTAATACAACCACTTACCCTTCAACCCCCGGAAAACCGGGGGCGATTCAGACCTGCGGGCATGTCCCTCAGGCGATGGCACCCAGCAGCTTTTCCCATTCTTTGTTTTCTTTCTTCGAAACGCCGCCCAGCAAATCGAGTGCCTGGCGCAGGCGGAAGCGGGTCAGGTCAGGCCCGAGGATTTCCATCGCGTCGGTCACCGAGACCGAATTGGCCTGACCGGTGATCGCTGCAAACATCAGTGGCATGGCGTCACGCAACTTGAGTTCGAGGTGCTCGACGACGGCCTGGATGCTGCCCATGATCCGCTCCTTCTCCCACTGACGCAGCGATTCGAGCTTCCACAGAATCAACTGCATGACCTGACGCACCTGATCCGGCGACAGCTTCTTGTGCTCGAACAGTTTCACATCAGGCGTGACGCCGCCCGCGAAGAAAAAGCCTGCCAGCGGCGCGACCTGGCTGAAGGTCTCTACCCTGCCCTGCACATGCGGCGCGATCTTCATCATGTATTCAGGGTTCAGTGCCCAGGTCTGTAGACGCGAGGCGAATTCCTCGACCGGCAGCTCACGCAGCCACTGGCCGTTGAGCCAGGAGAGCTTCTCGATATCGAAGATCGGCCCGCCCAGCGAAACACGCGACAGGTCGAAGTGGTCAACCATCTCCTGCAGCGAGAACTTCTCGCGCTCGTCAGGCATCGACCAGCCCATGCGGCCCAGGTAGTTGAGCATCGCTTCAGGCATGAACCCCATGCGCTCGTAGAAGGTCACAGAGGTCGGGTTCTTGCGCTTGGACAGTTTGCTCTTGTCGGGGTTACGCAGCAGCGGCATGTAGCACAGCTGCGGCTTGTCCCAGCCAAAATACTCGTAAAGCTGGATCAGTTTCGGCGCCGATGGCAGCCATTCTTCGCCACGCAGTACGTGGGTGATGCCCATCAGGTGGTCATCGACCACGTTGGCCAGGAAGTAGGTCGGTAACCCGTCGGTCTTCATCAGGACCTGCATGTCCATGCGGTCCCACGGGATTTCGACTTCGCCACGCAGCATATCCGGCACCACGCAGACGCCTTCGGTCGGCACTTTCATGCGGATGACGTGCGGCTCGCCGGCATCCAGGCGGCGCTGGACTTCCTCTTTAGAGAGCAGCAAGGCACGACCGTCGTAACGCGGGGTTTCGCCTTTGGCCTGCTGCTCGGCGCGCATCTCGTCGAGTTCTTCGGCGGTACAGAAACACGGGAAGGCATGACCCAGTTCGACCAGTTGCTGCGCGTATTTCTGGTAGATATCGCCCCGTTCGCTTTGACGATACGGACCGTGTGGACCGCCGACGTCCGGGCCTTCGCTCCATTCGATGCCCAGCCAGCGCAGTGCGTCGAAAATCTGCTGTTCGGACTCGCGGGTCGAGCGCAACTGATCGGTGTCTTCAATGCGCAGAATAAACTCGCCGCCGTGCTGTTTGGCAAAGCAGTAGTTGAACAGCGCGATGTAGGCCGTGCCGACGTGAGGGTCGCCGGTGGGCGATGGCGCGATGCGGGTACGAACGGTGGTCATGGAAAATCCCGAAATAGGTCGATCAAGCGCGGAATGTTAACAGGCCGGGGGCATGCGGCTCCAGCGTGAAAGGTAATCGCCGGAACACCTATCGTTCCGCACGCTCTGTGGACTGCCCCCCCGGAAGTTGGACAGTTTTAGCTTGCCGCCTGAGTCCTGTATTTTACGGGG